>NZ_CP133779.1:3669358-3975138 GCF_034347425.1 Undibacterium sp. CCC3.4 | reverse complement strand
AGCAATACCCGCCAGTGAACCGACGCTTTGATTGGTGCCGAGTAAATCAAGCCGTGCGCCGCTGTCCACCGTCAGTGCGGAGTTTTTACCCAGCACATTGGCAGCGCCGGCGGCCAAGACGCCGCTGCTGAGCGTGGTCGCGCCGCTATAGGTATTGGCACCAGACAAGGTCAAGGTGCCGGTGCCGGTTTTTGTCAGGCCCGTGCTGCTGGCCCCATCGACGATGTTACCGGCAAAGCGGCTGTCGGCATTATTACTGCCGGTGCGGAGAGCCGCCGCGCTGGCACCGCTGTTGGTCACCGTGCCGGCGCTGCCGATCAAGGCACCGACGGCTTGATTAAAACCACCGAGATCGAGCGTGGCGCCGCTGCTGATGCTGACGGCCGAATCGCTGCCGAAGGCATTGCTGGCCCCGCCAGCCAAAGTGCCGGCGCTGATCGTGGTGGCACCGGTATAGGTGTTGCTGGCCCCCAAAGTGGTCGTGCCGCTGCCGACTTGGTTCAGGGCACCGCTGCCGCTGATGCTGCCATTCACGCTCAAGGCATTGCTGCGGTTGAAAACCAGCTTGCTATTATTGGTGATCGCGCCGCTACCGAGCGTACCGCTGGTGGCAGCACTACCGCCGCTACCCACTTGCAAGGTGCCGGAATCGATATTTGTGCCGCCGCTGTAGCTATTGTTACCGGCCAGTATAGTGGTGCCGGCGGCAGTATTCGATACATTCAGTGCTACCGCACCGGCACCGGCGTTATCGACGATGGCGGAATTAACCGTCATCACCGCAGTTGGGCTGGCATTCGTCAGCGCTATACTCGAAGCACCGCTGCTGCCGGCGCTGAGCAAGCCTTCGTTGGCCGTTTGTCCTATCGTCAGCGATTGTGCCGCTTGGCCAATCGCAATCGTGCCATTCTGGCTGTTCGCGACATTGCTGCCAACCACCAGCGTGTCATTGGCCGAATTATGATTCATGGCAATTACGGCCGGGCCTGTATTCGACAACATCAACATCGATTGCAAGATCGTGGTCGGTGCCTCCAGATAATTCGGCATCACCGTGCCACTGCTGTTGGCAATCGTGACCAAGGCGTTTTGCGCTGGAATATTCGGCACCACAATCGTGCCATTGGCGGTATTGGTATAGATCACTTGTTGCGAGCCTACCAGTTGCACCACATAGTTCACGCCACCAAGCGTTTGTATCGACGCGAAGCTGTCACCATTCCACAGCGAGCCGCCAGCCAATTGGGTTTGTGCATTATTGATGCCGGCGCTGCTGCTGGTGATGAAGCGCGCACCGCTGGCCACACCGGTGGCACCGAGGAAGTTGATGCCGCCCTGGTTATTGAGTGCACCGAGGCTGACAGCGATGTCAGTCGCGCCATTTTGGATCAACTGCACGGCGCCGGAACCACCACTGGTGCTCTTGAAACCTTGCACTATGCCGCTTTGGCCAGTCGTTCCTTTCACTACCAAGGTGCCACCTTCAAGCACCAAATCCGACGAGGATGACAGGATATTGCTGGCCACCGCACCGGGTGCAGAATAATCGAGCAGCAAAGTGCCGGCATTGACGGTCGTTGCACCCGTGTAAGTGCTGCCACCACTGAGCGTTTGTGTGCCGCTGCCGTTTTTAGTCAAAGCGGTGGGCGCATTACCATCTTTGATCACACCGGCGAAGCTGGTGCTGGCATTGTTGCCACCCGTGCTCAAGGTCGCCGCGGTCTTGGCGCTATTAGTCACCGTACCGCCGCTGCCAGACAGCGAGGCAATGGTTTGATCGAAGCCACCCAGTTCCAGCGCTCCGTTTGTATTGATGGTCAAGGCTGATTTGCTGGAGAGAGCATTGGCCGCCGCCGCAGCCAATGTGCCGCCGTTGATCGTGGTGGCACCGCTGTAAGTGTTTTCGCCGCTCAGCGTTTGTGTACCGACACCGATTTTTGTCACAGCCGTAGTGGCTGCACCATCAACAATCTTACCGGCAAAATTCGTGCTGCCATCTTTGCCACCGGTAGTCAGGGTGGCATTGGCGCTGCCGCTGTTGGTAACGGTACTGGTCGCGGTGCCGCCATCAAGCGAACCGATCGCTTGGTCATAGCCATGCAAATCGAGGCTGGCATCGGCCGCGATACTGACGGCCGAGTTATTGCCTAAGCTATTGATCGCCCCAGCTGCCAAAGTACCGCCACTGATCGTGGTCGCGCCGCTGTAGGTGTTGGCACCGGACAAGGTTAAGCTGCCGCTGCCGGTTTTGGTGATACCGCTCGCACTGGCACCATCTTGGATAATGCCGCCGAAGCTGCTGCTGGTATTGCTGCTGCCGGTAACGATCGCCGCACTGGTTTCACCGCTGTTGGTAATCGTGCCGCCGGTGCCCGAGAGCGAACCGACAGCTTGGTTATAGCCGCCCAGATCAAGCGTCGCCCCGCTGGCAATACTGAGTGCCGAGTTAGTCCCTATCACATTGGCCGCATCGGCCGCCAAAATACCAGCAAGAATTTTAGTACTGCCGCTGTAGCTATTGGGCGTACCAAGAATTTGCTTGCCGCTGCCGACTTTGGCCAGCGCGGTGGCAGAAGTGCCATCGATGATATCGCCGCCAAAGCTCCCGTCGGCATTGCCACCACCCAAGGTCAGCAAAGCAACTTGGGTGCCGGAATTGGTGACCGTACCAACGTTGCCATTCAAAGCACCGATGCTTTGATCAAAACCGGCCAGATCGAGACTGGCCTGGCTGCCGCCCATGGTGACTGCCGAGTTGCGCCCGAAGGCATTGACGGCACCAGCCGTCAGCGTGCCATCGTTGACCTTGGTGGCACCGGTGTAGGTGTTGCTGTTGCTTAAAATTTGTACCCCATCCCCAGTCTTAGTCAACCCAGTGCTGGCAGCGCCATCTTGGATCATACCGGCAAAGCTGCTGCTCGTATTATTGCCACCAGTACTGAGGGTGGCAGCCGCACTGCCGGAATTGGTGACCGTACCGACGCCGGCCAGAGCACCGATGCTTTGGTTGAAGCCGCCCAGATCAAGGCTGGCACCGCTGCTGATGCTCACCGCCGATTTATCCGACCATGCATTGGCAGCGCCGCCAGCCAAAATACCGCCACTGATCGTGGTCGCACCGGTGTAGGTATTGGTGCCAGACAGCGTTTGTGTACCCGTACCGGTTTTGGTCAGCGCCGTGGTACTGACACCATCCTGAATATTCCCGCCGAAATTGCTGTTGGCATTTTTGCCGCCCGTTGTCATGGTCGCGTTCGCTTCGCCACTGTTAGTCACCGTGCCAGCGGTACCGGCCAGTGAGCCGAGCGCTTGATCATAGCCACCCAAATCGAGGGTCGTAGCGCTGCTCAAACTGACGGCCGAATTCACACCAAAGGCATTCACCGCCGCTGCCGCCAAAGTGCCGCCGCTGATCGTCGTGGCACCGGTATACGTATTGCTGGCACCCAGGGTTTGCTTGCCGCTGCCGGTTTTTGTCAGGGCCGTAGCGGCCGTACCATCTTTGATCAAGCCAGAAAAACTGCTGCTGGCATTATTGCCGCCGGTTATCAGCGCCGCGGCTGCCGCACCGTTATTGGTCACCGTGCCGGCCGTACCAGCCAGCGAACCGATGGCTTGATTAAAACCACCGAGATCGAGGATGGCGCTGCTGCTGGCTATGCTGACGGCAGAATTATTGCCGAAGGCATTCGCCGCCCCCGCCACCAAGCTACCTTCGCTGAGTGTGGTGGCACCGGTGTAGCTATTGCTGCCAGACAGAGTTTGCGTGCCAGTGCCGATTTTCGTCAGCGCCGTGGCGCTGCTGCCATCGACAATGTTACCGGCAAAATTGCTATTGGCATTATGCGCACCGGTAATCAGCGCCGCTGCTACCGCACCATTATTCGTCACCTTACCGCCAGCCCCAGCCAGCGAACCGACCCCTTGATCAAAACCGCCCAAATCGAGCGTCGCACCGCTGCTGATGCTGACGTCCGAGTTATTGCCGTAGGCATTCGCTGTGCCACCGACCAGCGTACCGCCGTTGACCGTGGTGGCACCGGTGTAAGTATTATTGGCGTTGAGCGTCAAGCTACCGCTGCCGAGTTTATTCAAGCCGGTGGTATCGTTACCATCTTGTATGATGCCAGCAAAACTGCTGCTGCTATTATTGGCACCAGTACTGAGGATAGCCGGGGCGGCACCACTGTTACTGACCGTGCCGCCGCTGCCAGACAAAGCCCCGATAGCCTGGTTGAAACCACCGAGATCGAGCATGGCACCGCTGCCAACGCTGACGGCAGAATTCGTGCCGAAGGCATTCGCTGCGCCACCGACCAGCGTGCCACCGTTGACCGTGGTGGCACCGGTATAGCTATTGGCGGCGGCCAGAGTCAAAGTACCATCGCCGACTTTCGTCAAGGCAGTGGCAGACGCGCCATCTTGGATGGTGCCGGCAAAGCTGGTGCTGGTATTGTCGCCACCAGCCGTCAAGGCCGCCGCCGTAGCACCGCTGTTGGTAAGCGTGCCGCCCGTACCGGCCAAAGAACCGACGGTTTGGTTAAAGCCGGCTAAATCGAGCTTGGCACCCGTGCTGATGCTCAAGGCCGAGTTCGTGCCCAAGGCATTGGCCACCCCAGCCGTGAGTGTGCCGGCGCTGATCTTGGTGGCACCGGTATAGGTGTTATTCCCGCTCAAAGTCGTGTTGCCACTGCCGCTCTGCATGAGGCTGCCAAGTCCGCTGATATTATTGCTTACAGTCATGGCATTGCTGCGATTGAAGCTCACCGTGCCGCCGTTGCCAACGTCGCCGCTACCCAAGCTGCCAGTGGTGCCACCGCTACCGATTTGCAAGATGCCGCCATCGATCACGGTGCCACCAGTGTAAGTATTATTGCCACCCAAGATAGTCATGCCATTGGCCGCATTCGATACACTCAGCGCCACCGCTCCGGCACCGGCATTGTCGGCGATGCGTGAATTGACCGTTAATACCGAAGTCGGGCTGGCATTGAGTAAGTTGACGGTGGAAGCGCCGGCGTTACCGGCCGTGAGCGTGCCCTCATTCGCCGTTTGCCCTACCGTTAAGGATTGCGCCGCCTCGGCGAGAGCAATACTGCCATCGAGGCTATTGGCGACATTACTGCCAAGCACCAAGGTATCGTTGGGCGTATTGTGGTTCATGGCGATGGTGGCCGCACCGGTGCTGGAATCCATTAACAGCGATTGCAGAGTCGTTGTACTGGCAGCCAAATAGTTAGGCATGACGACACCGCTGCTATTCTTGATCGTGACGATGGCATTTTGTGCCGCAATATTCGGCACGGCGATGCTACCGTTAGCCGTATTGGTAAAGATGTTTTGTTGCGGTGTCGTCAGTGCCACCACATAATTGATGCCACCCGAAGTTTGAATAGACGCAAAGCTGTCGCCATTCCACAGCGAGCCGCCGGCCAACTGGGTTTGTCCATTGTTGGCACCGGCACTGCTGCTGGTAATGAAGCGCGCGCCGCTGGCCACGCCGGTAGCGCCGAGGAAATTCAGGCCGCCTTTGCTGGTGATGATGCCGATATTGACATCAATGTCGGTGGCCCCATTTTGTATCAACTGCACCGCACCGGCAGCGCCGTTAAGGCTTTGGAATGATTGCACCAAGCCATTTTGACCAGTCCTGCCTTTCACCGCCAAGGTACCGCCACCAAGTGATAATTTCGAGCTGGCGGCAATGATATTACTGGCCACGGCACCGGGTGCCGAATAGTCGAGCAACAAGGTGCCGCCATTCACCGTGGTCGAGCCGCTGTAGGTATTGGCATTTGTCAGAGTTTGGGTGCCGGTACCGGTCTTGAGCAAGCCAGTAGCCGACACGCCATCCTGAATGATGCCGCCAAAGCTGGTGTTGCTGTTGTCGCTACCGGTAAACAGACGCGCCGACCTGGCCCCGCTGTTGGTCACCGTGCCGGCTGTGCCTGACAGGGAAGCGATGTTTTGATTGAAGCCAACCAAGTCCAAAGTGCTACCGCTGGCCATGCTCAGTGCCGAATTGGCCGACAGGGCATTCACGGCACCGGCTGCCAAGGTGCCGCCGCTCAAGGTGGTGGCACCGCTGTAGGTATTGATGCCGGCCATGGTTTGCGTGCCGCTGCCAGACTTGGTCAAGGCAGTTTTAGCGCTGCCATCCTGTATCGCGCCGGCGAAACTGGCACTGGTATTATCGCCGCCAGTATTGAGCGTCGCCGCCGCCGTGCCCTTGTTGGTAACGATGCCACCGGCCCCCGCCAAGCTGCCTACGGTTTGGTTGAAGCCATGCAAATCGATCGTGGTATCGATGGCCATGTTGACGGCCGAATTATTGCCGAAGGCATTCACCACACCGGCCGAAAAGCTGCCGTCTTTGAGCGTGGTTGCACCGGTATAGGTATTGACGCCACCGAGTCGGGTGTCGCCGCTGCCGCTGTGGGTCAGGGTGCCGCTGCCGGAAATCGGGTTGTTAAAAATGCTGTCGTCGCTGCGGCTCAAGATTAAGGTGCCGTTATTGACGACAGCACCTTTGTCACCTAGCGTCCCACTGGTGCCGCCATTGCCGACTTGCAGCGTGCCTGCCGTGATCGTGGTCGTGCCGGCAGTGCTAACAGTGCCGTTAGCGTAAGTATTATTGCCACTGAGAATAAGCGTTCCAGTACCAACTTTGTTAACAGAAAAGATTGATCGTCCACCGGTAATGGTGCCAGCGTAAGCGGTGTTGGTGTTGTCGCCGCCGATGGTCAGCACAGACGGGCTATTGAAGGCGTCGCTGTGCACGACACCACCAGTGCCGGCCAGAGAACCAAGACTTTGATTCGTGCCGAACAATTCAATGGTCGCGCCGCTGCTAAGGGTGAACGCCGAATTTTTACCAAGAACATTGCTTACCCCTGCTTGTAAGATCCCACTGAGGACGTTGGTCGGGCCGGTAAAGTCGTTATTGCTGTTACCTATATAAATCGTGCCCGCGCCGTTCTGTGTCATGCTGCCGCTGCCGGTGATCAGCTGACTAAGGGTAATATAATTGGGATTTTTGAAAACCAGTGCGCTGTTATTGATGATGGTGCCAGTACCAATTGTGGCAGATCCATTCGGCACGTTAGCGCCTATTTGCAGTGTTCCTGAGGTGATTGTGGTCGGTCCACTGTATTGGTTATCAGAGCCGAGTATCAGTGTGCCGCTGCCGATCTTGGTCAGCGCCAGCCCGCTCCCTCCATCCTGGATGTGGCCGTTAAACAACGTGGAAGTATTGTTGCTTCCCGTTATCAGTGTTGCCGCCGTATTGGTATTGACATAGCCGCTGCCTTCGAGCGAGCCTATGCTTTGATTCTTGCCATTCAAATACAACGTCCCCAACACGGTAACGGCTGAATTGGTGCCGAGAACGTTGTCGGCACCGGCAACGAGGGCGGTCTCGACAGTGGTGGTGCCGGTATAGGTGTTGGCACCGGTAAGAGTAGTGGTGCCGCCGGTTTTCTGTATCAGGTTGCCGGTACCGATGATCGCATTGCTGAGCGTAAACGCGTCGCCGCGGGCAATCGTCAGTGTGCCATTGTTGATAATCGGGCCGGTATTGGTTCCGAGACTGCCGGTGTAGCTGCCCGTACCTATTTGCAAGGTACCCGCCGCAATCGTGGTGCTGCCGCTGTAAGTATTGGCACCGCTCAAAATTTGCGTGCCACTACCGGTTTTCACCAAGGACACAGGCGCAGCAATATCTTTAATGATGCCGGCAAAAGTACTCGAACTGTTGTCGCCGCCGGTGGTCAGCGTCGCAGCCTTGGCAACCGTCGTGCCGACCGTGCCAGCCCCCGACAAAGAACCGATGGCCTGATCCTTGCCACCCAAATCGAGCAAGGTGTTATTCGTCAAGCTGACGGCAGAATTGACACCGAAAGCATTCGCCACGGCCGCCTTGAGCACGCCGCCACTGATGGTCGTGGCACCGGTATAGGTATTGACGCCAGCCAAGGTCATCGTGCCGCCGCCAGCCTTGGTCAGCGACAAACTGGTCTTGCTACCATTGGCAGGGTTGCTGCCATCAATCATCGTGCCACCGAAGCTGCTGTCATTGTTATCACCGCCGGTGGTCAACACGGCATTATTGGCACCGTTATTGGTGATAATGCCCAGACTGCCCGACAAGGCGGCCAGGGTTTGATTGAAACCACCAAGATCGAGGATGGCCGAGGGCGATAAAAACTGTATCGCTGAAGTCGGGCTGAAAGCATTGGCAATGCCGGCGCGTATGCTGCCGTTGCTGATGATGGTATTGCCGGTATAAGTATTGTTACCATTCATGATCAGCGCACCGCTGCCATTTTGATTCAGCGAGCCGGAACCACTGATGGTGCCGGTCAGGTTGACCGTGTCGCTGCGCTTTAAAACCAGATTGGCATAGTTGAGGACATTGCCGCTGCCGAGGCTGCCAGTGGTGCCGCCGTTGCCGACTTGCACGGTGCCGACATTGCTGGCCCCGACCATGCTGCTGCCGCCGATAATGGTGCCGCCCGTGTAAGTGTTATCGCCGGCCAGTATCGTCGTGCCGTTGGCGAGGTTGGCAATGCCGACAGAAACCGGGCCGCTCGCATTTTTAATCGCGGCATTGATCGTCATCGTTGCCGTGGGGCTGGCATTGATCAGATTGAGGATTCCGCCGCTGCCTGCGCCGGCCGTCAGCACACCTTGATTCGGCGTTTGGCCGATAGTCAGCGATTGTCCTGTCGTGGTAATGGCAATGGCACCGTTTTGGCTGTACCCGGTGTTACTAGCGCCTACGGACAGTGTGTCGTTGGCCGAATTCGTGTTGAGGGCGATCACGGTGGGCGCGGTCGTGGCACTGCTGAGTATCGATTGGACGAAGGCCGATGCGGCACCAAGGATGACCGGGCCACCGGCACCGGTGGGATTTTGCAGATTAATGATGACATTTTGCCCCGGCTTACTCGGTATCGCACCGGCACCGGCGCTGCCGCCTGGTGTCACCAGTGTTTGAGCTGCAGCAAGAGGGACGACATAATTTGCGATACCCAATTTTTGAATGGATGCAAAATTACTGCCATTCCATAAAGCGCCACCTGCGAGTTGAGTCTGGCCATCGTTGGCACCGGCACTGCTGAGTGTGACAATGCGCGCACCAGGGGTCGTGCCCGTCGCTCCGACAAAATTCGTGATGACGTTTGGAAGCAAACTCTGAATAAAGACATTCATGTTGGCGCTGGGGTTGGCGATGAGCTGAAATGTGCCACCGTAACCACTCTCTGTCACCATGGATTGAAAACTCTGTGCGCTGCTGCCATTAAGCACTTCGAGAGGGCCTCCCTTCACAATAAAGGAAGAGCCGACATTATCCATGAAGAATCCGGTACCCCAAGTAGTCATATCGCTTCTCACTCCTTTCGGAGCGGTAAAATCGAACAGAATATTGCCGTTTTTAAGAAAGAATTGGTTGCCAGGGTAACCATATACCTGAGAAATCGAACTCAAGTTCATGGTAAGGGTACCGCTGCCGGCTTGGACCAGGTTGCCGCCTACTAAGAGTCTGTCCATCGTCACATCATTACTATGATTGAAGATCAGTGTGCCACGATTAAGAATGACGCTGCCGCCGCCGCCGCCGCCAAGGGCGTTTCTGGACACGTCACCGAGCGTCCCGGTCGTGCCGCCATTGCCAATCTGCAAGGTGCCGCTTTTAATTTGAACCGGTCCTGCGAAAGTATTGGTAGCGGTCAAGGTCAACGTGCCATTGTTCCGCATATCCACGTTAAGCCCGGCGAGGCCGGTGCCGTTGTTGCTGCTGCTGGTGCCGGTGCCGCTGAGTTCACTGCTGATGGTGAGGTTGCCTGAATTGGAAATAATGCTGCTACTGTCTCCGCCTACATTTTGTAACTGTAACTGCCCGCCGGTGATGAGAGTGGGATAGGGTGCTGTGAGAGTCAAATTTTTTAATTTGATCGTGCCGGTTACCGTGATGGTCTTGCCTAATGAACCCGCGAGCCCGGGAAAATTGGCATCATAGCCGACGCCATTGTTAGCCGTATTATCCCAAGGCACCAACGTGGTACCGCTGAGCCAAATCGGTGTCGTGGTATCCCAAGGCCCGCCGCGCGTAGTCCAATTAACGGTGATCGACGTAGCCGGTGCACTGATAAACAGTAAAGCTAATAGCCCCACACTGCGTAGCTGTAAATTGGCCAGGCGCGGTGTCTTCAGGCTGCGCACCGTGCGCCGGCCCTTGCCTTGCGATTTACAATTTTCAGCCACCGCCACCAAGGATGCAGTGAGTTTGTTCCAGATTAAGCGAAAGATGTGGTTCATGATTTTTCCAGTTCGGTGGCGGAGTGGTCGTTATCGGAGAGAGTGCAAGCCGGGCAGTATTGCGGCTTCAAGAGCAGAGGAAGTTTGCTGGAAAAGCGCTGCTGTTTTGCGCCCTCAAGCAGCATGGCAAGCGGCTCGGCGTAGTAGCGTTTTTTCGCTGCATCAGCGTGGTGGAATGGGCCAGGTTTCATAAGTGCTTTCGCGTCCTTGCGCAAATTTTTTGAATCATTCTTGACGGAAATTTCTGCTTGGAAAAGAGACGAAAATCTCACTACTTTTTACTCAAGCTTGTTTGTATTAAAGATGCAACTTGTTAAAAATTCAAGGTAAATGTGCAAGCTATTATTTTTTTTCTCAAGCAAATTCCAGCTGAAAATAAATTTTTCCAAACACGAATTCGGCAAGAAAATATTTTGTTTTTATTGAGAAATCATGCCCTTAGTAAATGCCGTAATTAGTCTGCGTTCTGGCAGGCATTTTTTTGGTGCGAGCAAAATGCAATCGATTTGTCATTTTTTTGTAAATCTATCCCCAGCAAGGCTTTCCAAGCATTTTTTAATTTTTGTTAAGCTATTTTGTGAATTTAATTCAAGTAAACAACGCGCAGAAAACGGCGACTTTCCGGTGCGAAATAATGCTGAAAAAAAAGCTGAATCGAAATTAATTCAGTTGCGAAACATTTCTGAAATCCATGTTTTTTTATTTCACGCCCACGCGCATGGATGTAAAAACAACGTTCTCTCTGATCGCGCCTGAAAAAGATTTCTCCCAAAAAATACTGCGCAAAAATATGCGCAAAAAAAGGCGCGCTTGAGCAGATTGTTTTGTGCGATTTCAATGCCTGAACTATATTAAAAAAAGCGCAAGAAAAAGCCGCGCTCAGGCATCGATTTGCAGTACCACCTGGGGAAGAAAAAATGAGCGAAGAGAAACCCCTTACTGCGCGCTATCGCGGCAGTAAACATGGCCCGATTACGCGCCTGATTGATCCGGCTACACTCGGTGAGCAACTGAAGCCATTTATCTTTTTGGATTTTTTTAATGCGCCGGTGCAGCGAGGTTTCAGCTTTGGCATGCACCCGCATTCCGGTATCGCCACCCTGACCTGGCAACCCGATTCGGATATCGCCTACCAAGACAGCATCGGTCAATCTGGGGTATTGCCAGCCGGCGGCCTCGAATGCTTGCAAGCCGGTGGTGGGGTTTGGCATCAAGCTAAGTTTGAAACCGACGGCTGGGCCAGCGGTTTTCAATTATGGGTGGCGCTGCCGCCTGAGGCCGAAGAAGCGGCGGCCTTGGCACAGTATGTTGCACCGCATCAGGTGCCAGTGGCACAAGTGCCGGGCGGCGAGCTGCGCTTACTCTCAGGCCAGATAAGCTTGCCGAGCCAGCGCTTACGTAGCGTTATTGATACTCAGCAAGATATGAATTATTTGGTCTTAAACCTGCAGCCGCGCGCCAGTTGGCGCTATGACGTGCCGGCCCAGCACGATGTCTGCTGGGCTTTTCCGTTTGCCGGCAATATCTTGCTCGATGGGGTAGCGGAATCTTTGGAATTACTCAGTTTTGGTGCCGGCCAAAGCGTCAACTTCCAAGCTGGCGCTGCCGGCGCTCGTATCGTCTTCGGCTCGGCCAAACGGCATAGCCATGATTTAGTGATAGGCAATGGCTCGGTGCATACGAATGCCATGTCTTTGGCTGCCAGTCATCAGCGCATCAGAGAAATCGGTAAATTACTGTTGCAACAAGGGCGACGCTGAAGTACTCAGCGTGTTTGGCGACGTTCTGCACGTGCGGCCAATTTTTGCAACTGCGGCCGGAAGCGCAAAAAAAACCGGTAGCCACGTTCCATCAACCACAGCATGCCGGGCCAGCGCGCCAGCCGCGCCAGCCAGCGCCAGCCGGGCAGGGTGGCCCACAGCAAGACGAAGGCTGCCGCGCCGCTGTGCAATACGCCATCGGCGCTGCGTACATGAAAACGCTGCAGTAATTGTTGGCGCGTGGTGCCGGGTGGCAGCGCCGTGTCAGCCGCGCTGATATCGGCAAAACACAGGCTTTCACGCGCTTCCATGCCTTGGTACATGGCAATTTCACGCTTGCATAAAGGGCAGGCGCCGTCGTATAAAACCGTCAGGGCCGGTACCGCCGTGTCGTCAGTCGGAGTGTGCATGGATTTTGCTTTTCTATCGGTGTCAGTGAGGCCCGAACTCATGGCTGGGCTGGCTTGTTGCGGCGGCATGCTTGCGAGCAATATTTCACTTCGGCCCAATTCTTGGCCCAACTGCGTCGCCAAGTCATCGTCAAACCACAGCTGACACAAGGCTTGCTCGGTAAACTGGATTTGTTGCCGCGGTGCTCGGAGTGGCTGTCTGCTTTCTTCATAGCAAGATGGTACACCAGATGGCTGAATTCGGTTTACAGTCAGCTTGAAGGTGCAATAAATTGCTCAATTCGTTAAACATAGCCCAAAAAATCGCGGATGCCCGCAAACAGATGAAAATAACGCAAGATCAACTTGTTCAATCTGCTCGCGTTTCTCGGCGAACAATTATTACAATAGAGGCTGGAGAAGCCGATATCAGATTTTCACGATTGACGAGAATTTTGTTGGCACTGGGTTTGCATTCCTACGCGCTTTTTTCGTATTTTAGCCATGACTAAATATTCTTACGTGTACCTGCTAGCCAGCCATCGAAACGGTAGCTTGTATGTGGGTGTAACAAGCGATTTGTTGAAGCGTGTGTACGAGCACAAGAATAAATTTGTCGATGGGTTTTCTAAGCAACACAATATTGATAAGCTGGTCTGGTTTGAGCAGCACGAATCGATTGAGTCAGCCATTCTTCGCGAAAAACAAATCAAAAAATGGAAGCGGGCATGGAAGATTCGGAAAATCGAAACGACTAATCCCTATTGGAATGATTTGTACTTCGCATTGAAAGCGTAACGACACCAACATTCTCACATGCCGCAGCCTCGTCATTCCCGCATGCCGCAGCCTCGTTATTTCCGCATGCCGCAGCCTCGTCATTCCCGCATGCCGCAACCTCGTCATTCCCGCATGCCTTTGGCGGGAACCCAGTGTCGTTTTCAGCGCTGCAAATGCCATGCTTTCTGGCATTCGCAGTTAGGCACGAACGCCACGGGGTTCCTGCCAAAAGCGCGCAGGAATGACGAGTTTGCCGGTTGGGATAGTGATGCTGATTGCAAACCCTTTAGCGACATTCCCGCATGTCGCAGTCTCATTATTTCCGCATGCCGTAGCCTCGTCATTCCCGCATGCCGTAGCCTCGTCATTCCCGCATGCCTTTGGCGGGAACCCAGTGTCGTTTTCAGCGCTGCGAATGCCATGATTTCTGGCATTTGCAGTTAAGCACGAACGCCGCGGGGTTCCTGCCAAAAGCGCGCAGGAATGACGAGTTTGCCGGTTGGGGTAGTGATGCTGATTGCAAACCCTTTAGCGACATTCCCGCATGCCGTAGCCTCGTTATTTTCGCATGCCGCAACCTCGTCATTCCCGCATGCCTTTGGCGGGAACCCAGTGTCGTTTTCAGCGCTGCGAATGCCATGATTTCTGGCATTTGCAGTTAAGCACGAACGCCACGGGGTTCCTGCCAAAAGCGCGCAGGAATGACGGGGTTGCCGCTTGGGGTAGTGATGCCGATTGCAAACTCTTTAGCGACAGCTTCGAACTCACGTGGTATTTTAGTAATTTTTTATCACTAATATCACCGACCCCAGCACGCCAGCCGATTTTCTCGTATATTGAAGCCATGGCTAAAGTGCTGTATCCTTCGCGCTCCGCTTGGCAGTCTGCCAAATGGCGCGTCGGCATCGAGCTGATCGATCAATGAATGGAATACCTCGTGACCTATAGTGTCAAAGAAATTTTTTACACCTTGCAGGGCGAGGGCAATCATGCCGGGCGCCCGGCGGTGTTTTGTCGTTTCGCCGGCTGTAATTTGTGGTCAGGGCGCGAGCAAGACCGCGCTACGGCGATTTGCCAGTTTTGCGATACCGATTTTGTCGGCACCGATGGCTTGGGCGGCGGTAAATTCAAGACGCCCGAGGCTTTGGCGGCGGTGATCAATGCGCTGTGGCCATCGGCTTACCCGGCCAGTAAGTATGTTGTGCTGACCGGCGGCGAACCGCTGATGCAGCTCGATGCCGGCTTGATCGCGGCCTTGCATGCCGTCGGATTTACCATTGCCATTGAAACCAATGGTACTTTGCCGGTGCCGGTTGGCGTCGATTGGGTGTGCGTGAGCCCAAAAATGGGGGCTGAGCTGGTAGTGCGCAAGGGTAATGAAATCAAGGTGGTGATGCCGCAAATCGGCCAAAACATGGCAACATATGCCGATCTTGATTTTGAACATTACTTTGTTCAAGCCATGGATGGCCCTCTGAGAGAGGATAATCTGCGCCTTGCCGTCGATTTCTGCAAGCAGCATCCGCATTGGAAGCTCAGTGTGCAGACCCATAAACTTTTACACATTCCTTAAGCGCGACATGTTAACGATTACCCGAAAAATGGAATTCGATGCCGGTCATCGGATTCCCGACCACAGCAGTCAGTGCCGCAACCTGCACGGCCACCGCTATACCTTGCAAATCACCCTGACTGGCGAAGTGGTGCAGCAAGATGGCGAGTCCGATAACGGCATGATCATGGATTTCGGCGATATCAAAGCGCTGGCCAATGAACACCTGGTCAATCTGTGGGACCATTCCTTTATTGTTTACGAAAAAGATTACCTGATCAAGAATTTTCTCGATCAATTGCCGGGGCATAAAACCGTGGTCATCGATCGTGTGCCGACGGTAGAAAATTTAGCCAAAATAGCTTTCGATATACTCAAACCTGTTTACCACGACCGCTACGGCCGTAGCTTGGCGCTCACCAAAGTGACGCTGTATGAAACGCCGAATTGCTGGGCCGAGATCGACGGCTGAGGCATGCTGCATCCACGCGCTCCGGCCACCCCGGACCACGCTGTCAGCAGCGCGGCCGAGCAAGCGCACGATGCAGTTTTCATGCAATTGGCGTATCAACAAGCGCAACTGGCCGGCGCGGCCGGTGAAGTGCCGGTCGGTGCGGTGCTGGTGCAGGGCGGGGTGGTGATTGCCCGTGGTTACAACCGACCGATTTGTGATCATGACCCCAGCGCACACGCCGAAATGCAAGCCCTGCGCAGTGCCGCCTTGGCACTGGAAAACTACCGCCTGCCTGGCTGCGAACTGTATGTCACGCTGGAACCGTGCTTGATGTGTGCCGGTGCGATGCTGCATGCGCGCCTGGCCCGCGTCATCTACGCCGCGCCCGACCCGAAAACCGGAGTGGCCGGCTCACTGCTGAATGTGTTTCAAGATACCCGCCTCAATCACCATACTCGTGTGACCGGCGGCGTCTTGGCTGAACCCTGCGCGCGTCTGCTGAAAGACTTTTTCGCCGAGCGGCGGCGCGCGGCGGCGGCCTTAAAAAAATCTGCCGCTCTTGCTAGTCTTGGCACTGGTTTGCCTATTCCACTTTCATCGCACGAGTCCCCCACATGAATCTCCCGGCTTCTCCCTTGTTGGCCCAGCGTCGTATCGCTGTCGTGGCACCGAGCGGTGCGCCGCTCGACGATGCGGCCGTGTTACGCGGCTTGCAAGTACTGGAACAGCTCGGCTGCGAAGTGCATAATTATTACCGAGCGGCGCAACGCTTTGAACGCTTCGCCGCCAGCGATGCCGAACGGGCGGCGCAATTGCACGCCGCCGCCGCCAATCCGGACGTCGATATCATCCTGGCCCTGCGCGGCAGTTACGGCTTGTCGCGCATTTTGCCGCTGCTCGATCTCGATATGCTGGCCGCCAGCGGCAAGCTGCTGGTTGGTTACAGCGATTTCACACCGCTGTACCAAGCCATGCTGGCACGTGGCCGCATCAGCTTGGCTGGTCCTATGTTGTGTGATGATTTCACGCGTGACGAGCCGTCCGCTTACACCTTGTCACAGTTTGCCGCCGCACTGAGCGCCGTTGCGGCCGCTGTGCCGCACCGCGTCGACTTCGCCAGCCCAGACAGTGCTGATATGGCGGTCGATGGCTGCTTGTGGGGTGGCAACTTGGCCATGCTCGTGCATACCTTGGGTACGCCGTACTGGCACGAGCCGCAGCAGGGCATCTTGTTTTTGGAAGATATCGGCGAGCATCCATATCGGATCGAGCGCATGCTGCTGCAATTGCATTTTGCCGGCGTCTTAGCGCGCCAACAAGCCATTGTGCTCGGCGATTTTTCTGCCTACCGGCTGGTGGCCAATGACAATGGCTATGATTTCGCCAGTATGCTGGCTTATATCCGCAGTGTCTGCCCGGTGCCGCTGGTGTGTGGCCTGCCGTTCGGGCATATCCGTGAGCGCGCCAGCTTGGTGGTCGGTAGCCAAGCGCAACTGCGGGTGCACAACGGCGTCGCAAATTTAAGCATGCATTTTCCGATCGATCAAGCTTCACTCTGAGTGTTGTGTATTTGTCCGTAAAAGAATGTTAAATCGCCGCAGTTGTCTTTTAGCTTGCTATTATTGATTGAAAGCAAATCAAAAAGGCGCAAATGACTCAGCTCAAAGTTTCCACCCGTCTGCATATCTTGAACGGGCTGTTGGCCTTACTACTGCTCGCGGTTGGCCTGATCGGTTTGTATGGGGTGAATAAGTCGAATAATTCTTTGAAGACGGTGTATGAAGACCGGGTAATTTGCTTGGGTCAACTGGCGGAAGTTAATTATTTGCTACAGCGCAATCGCGTCTTGGTGATGGATATGCTGTTGCAGCCAGCGCCAGAACATGTCGCCAAGCGTAATACTGAGTTGCGCAGTAACGTAGTGCAAGCTTCCAAGGTGTGGGCTGAGTATATGGCGACTTACCTGACGCCTGACGAGCAAGTGTTGGCAAAGAACTTTGATGCATTGCGCTTGCCGTATGTGCAAGAAGCTTTGCTGCCAGCCGCCGATGCGATGCTGGCCGGTCAAAACGACGCCGCACTGGCTATTTACACCGGCAAGATCAGTGTGCTGGCACCGGCGGTGAACCTGGCCTCGCAAAAATTAAATCAATTGCAACTGGATGTATCAAAAAGCGAATATGACGTGGCCGTGGCTAACTATGGCTTCATCCGTACGCTGTCGCTTGCGGCCATTGCCTTAGGTGTACTGTTTGCCGCTGTCTTCGGCAGTAAGCTGGTGCGCGACATCGGTCATGAACTCGGTGCTGAGCCGGGCGAGGCAGCCGGTTTGGCCAGGCGGGTTGCCGCCGGCGATCTGTCGCAAGCGATCGTGCTGGAAAACGGCGACGCCGCCAGCATGATGGCGCAACTCAAGACCATGCAAGAGAGTTTGGTCGTGGTGGTGGGGAATGTGCGTTTGGGCAGTGAAAGTATTGCTGCCGCCAGTGCCGAGATTGCACAAGGTAACCACGATTTATCGGCCCGCACCGAAAACCAAGCCAGCGCGCTGGAACAGACGGCGGCCTCGATGGAAGAATTGGGTTCGACGGTGAAACAAAATGCCGATAATGTACGTCAAGCGAACCAGTTGGCGATGAGTGCGCAGAGCTTTGCCAACAAGGGTGGGGCGGTGGTCAGCCAAGTGGTCGACACCATGAAAGAAATCAACCAAGCCTCGCGCAAAATCGCCGACATTATCGGTGTCATCGATGGCATCGCGTTTCAGACCAATATTCTGGCTTTAAATGCGGCGGTTGAAGCGGCACGGGCTGGTGAACAAGGGCGCGGCTTTGCCGTCGTCGCCTCGGAAGTGCGCAGCTTGGCCGGACGCAGTGCCGAGGCCGCCAAAGAGATCAAGACCTTGATTACAACCAGTGTCGACCGGGTACAGCAAGGAACGAACTTGGTCGATGAAGCCGGTGAGACTATCGCTGAAGTGGTTAACTCGATACAAAAAGTGACGGATTTGATAGCTGAAATCAATGCGGCCAGCCATGAACAAGCCTTGGGCATCGGTCAAATCGGTCAAGCGCTGACGCAAATGGATCAAAATACCCAGCAAAATGCTGCCTTGGTAGAGCAAATGGCGGCGGCGGCCAGTTTGCTCAAGGGGCAGGCGCAAGACTTGGTGGTCACGGTGGGGGTGTTTAAGCTCGATCAACATCATGTTGCCGCCCTTGTGCAAGTGCCAAGCCTTGGATTGCGCGCTGCGCCGGCGCAGCAAAATAAGTACCAACGTCTGGCTTGATCTCATGTTGGCGTGCCGGCGTGGTGCAAGCTTACAGGCGCAGCGCTGCGCATGTAGCACGCCTGTGGCTTAAGGAAACAACTTTATACAAAGCAGGGTTTGCTAATTGCGGCGCGGATAAATTATCATGCTCTGTAATGAATATTGACCACATCTTCTCCACGCTGCTCTACCATCCCCATCGCACCACACGCGCTTTGTTTGCCGTGTATCCGCACGCTCGCGCCGCACCCTGTTCGCATCTTTTCTGAAAAATAAATCATCATGCCTGATTTGAAAAAAACTTCTACTCCGTATTTGCGCTATGCCGTGCTCGCGGTCTTGCTGGCCGCCGCCGGTTCCGGCATTTGGTGGATTACGCACAAGCCGAGTGCCGCAGCCAACGAGGCTGGCCCTAGCCGTAAAGGCGGTGCGCAATCGGTAGGCGTGAGTGTGGTGCAGCGTCAGGATGCCCCATTGCAGTTGACGGCCTTGGGCACCGTGGCGGCGACGGCGACGGTGACCTTACGCAGCCGGGTCGATGGTCAACTGGAAAAAATTTATTTCAGCGAAGGGCAAATGGTTAAGCAAGGCCAATTGCTGGCCGAATTAGACCCGCGCCCATATCAAGCCTTGGTGCTGCAAGCCGAAGGCCAGTTATTGCGCGATCAAGCTTTACTGAAAAATGCCCAAATCGATTTGCAACGTTATCGCTTGTTATTGAGTCAGAATTCCATCGCCCAGCAACAGCTTGATACGCAAGAAGCCTTGGAACGTCAGTACCAGGGAACGGTAAAGATAGACCAAGGTACGCTCGATAATGCGCGCTTACAGTTGAGTTACAGCCGTATCAGCGCACCGCTGGCCGGTCGCATCGGTTTACGTCAGGTTGATCTCGGGAATATCGTGCATGCCAGTGATACCAACGGCTTGCTGGTGATTACCCAGACCGATCCTATCAACGTGGTGTTTGCCGTGCCGGAAAATAATCTGACACAAGTTTTGCAAGCCGCCGCGGTCGGTAAAACACCCTTGAAGGTAGAAGCTTGGGATCGTGATAATCGCAACAAGATCAGTGATGGTGTGCTGCTGGCGATCGATAATCAACTCAATGCCACTACCGGCACGGTGAATATCAAAGCCAAATTCGCCAATGCGAATCAAACTTTATTTCCCAATCAATTCGTCAATATCCATTTGCAGTTAGGTGTGCGTAAAGATGTTTTGACGGTGGCAACGGCGGCGCTGCAGCTTGGTAAAGTCGGTAATTACGTCTACTTGGTTAATGCCGATGAAACGGTGACGATACGTAAGCTCAAGCTTGGCGCGGTGAGCGGTGACAACACCATCGTCGAAGAAGGTTTGGAAGCAGGGCAGAAGGTCGTCATCGATGGTTTGGATAAATTGCGGGATGGTGCCAAGATCAAGCTGATTGAGCGTTCGGCTAAGCCTGCCGCTGGTGCTGCTCGCCGCGCTGCGGCTTCCACCTCAGCTTCCGCTCCACAGTAAACGCAAGGACTGCGCATGAACCCCTCCCGTCCGTTTATTCTGCGGCCTGTCGCGACCAGTTTGCTCATGCTCGCCATTTTGCTGGTCGGTTTGCTGGCTTGGCGCTTGTTGCCGGTGTCGGCCTTACCCGAAGTCGATTATCCGACGATACAAGTCGTCACTCTGTATCCGGGGGCCAGCCCGGATGTGATGACTTCATCGGTGACGGCACCACTCGAGCGTCAGTTCGGTCAAATGCCGGGCTTGTCGCAAATGTCTTCGTCCAGTTCCGGCGGCGCTTCGGTGATCACGCTGCAGTTTGGCCTCGAACTCACGCTTGATGTGGCCGAACAGGAAGTGCAAGCCGCGATCAACGGTGCAGTCAATCTGCTGCCCAGCGATTTGCCGAATCCGCCCATCTACAATAAAGTCAATCCGGCCGATACGCCGATCATGACGATTGCCATCAGTTCCGATACGCTGCCACTGACCAAAGTAGAAGACTTGGTCGATACCCGTTTGGCGCAGAAAATTTCGCAAGTACCGGGCGTCGGTTTGGTCAGCATCAGCGGCGGACAACGTCCCGCCGTGCGCATACAAAGCAATACCCAGGCGCTGGCAGCACGCGGTCTAACTTTGGCCGATATTCGTACCGGCATCAGCAATGCCAATGTTAATCAAGCCAAGGGTAGTTTTGACGGCCCCTTGCAAGCCTCGACCATCGATGGCAATGATCAATTGAAATCGGCTGAAGAATACCGCGATGTCGTGATCGCCTATCAAAACGGTGCACCGGTACGGGTACGCGATGTTGCCAAGGTGGTCGATGGCGCGGAAAACCTGCGCCTGGCTGCTTGGGCTGGCAGCACCCCGGCCGTGATTTTAAATGTGCAGCGCCAACCCGGTGCCAATGTCATTAAAGTCACCGATAAAATCAAAGCCTTGCTGCCGCAATTGAAAACCAGCTTGCCTGCGGCGGTCGATGTCAAGGTCCTGACCGATCGCACGCTGACGATTCGCGCCTCGGTGGAGGATGTGGAATTTGAATTGATGCTGTCGGTAGCGTTGGTGGTGATGGTGATCTTTATTTTCTTGCGCAATCTGGCCGCCACCATCATTCCAGCCGTGGCGGTTCCGTTGTCCTTGGTGGGTACTTTCGGCATCATGTATTTGTCCGGCTTCTCGATCAATAATCTGACCCTGATGGCCTTGACGATTGCCACCGGCTTCGTGGTCGATGATGCGATTGTGATGATAGAAAATATTTCGCGCTACATCGAGGCTGGCGACAGCCCGATGGAAGCGGCCTTGAAAGGCTCGAAGCAAATCGGTTTTACCATCATTTCTTTAACTTTTTCGCTCATCGCCGTGTTGATTCCGCTGCTGTTCATGGGCGATGTAGTCGGGCGCTTGTTCCGCGAATTCGCCGTCACCCTGGCGGTGTCGATTTTAATTTCCGCCTTCATTTCGCTGACCCTCACGCCGATGATGTGCGCGCGCTTGTTGAAACACGTGCCGGAACAGAAACAAAGTCGTTTTTATCATGTCAGCGGCGCATTTTTTGATCGCATCATCGCCTTTTACGGCACGCAGTTGCGTTGGGTTTTGCGACATCAGGGTGTGACACTGCTGGTGGCACTCGGGACGCTGGTCTTGACGGTGGTGCTGTATTTATTCGTACCGAAAGGTTTCTTTCCCTTGCAAGACACCGGTGCGATTCAAGGCATCAGCGCAGCGTCGCAGTCGATTTCTTTCCCCGCCATGGCGGCGCAACAGGAAACGCTGGCGAAGGCCTTATTGCGCGATCCGGCAGTCGAAAGTTTGTCGTCTTTCATCGGTGTCGACGGTACTAATACCTCACTCAATAACGGGCGTTTGCTGATTAACTTGAAACCCAAGGAAGAACGCGGCGATATCCGTACCGTGCTGGCGCGCTTGCAGCAGAGTGTCACCGATGTGCCGGGCTTGTCCCTGTATTTGCAGCCGGTGCAAGACTTGAGCATCGATGCGCGCGTCAGCCGCACCCAGTATCAATTCACTTTGCAAGCCAGCAGCCCCGAGGAATTGTCGGAGTGGACGCCGAAATTAGTCGAACGCTTGCAGCAAATCGAGGCACTGGCGGATGTCACCAGCGATTTGCAAGACAAGGGCTTGCAAGCCTATGTAGAAATCAACCGCGATACGGCCTCACGCTTAGGCGTGACTACGGCGGCGATCGACAATGCCCTCTATGATGCCTACGGTCAGCGTTTGATTTCGACGATCTACACCCAGACCAATCAATATCGGGTGGTGCTGGAATCGGCACCGGAAGCGCAGAATGGACTGCTGTCGCTCAAAGGGATTTACGTCGCCACCTTGGCCGGCGGCCCGGTGGCGCTTGATACCGTGGCCAGCGTCAGTCAGCGGCCGGCGGCATTGACCATCAACCATCTCGGACAATTCCCGACGGCGACGATTTCCTTTAATCTGGCCAAAGGTGCTTCGCTCGGCACGGCGGTCGATGCGGTACATGAAACTGAAGCGCAGTTGGGTTTGCCGGCCAGTATAGAAACCCGCTTTCAAGGAGCGGCGATGGCGTTTCAAGCTTCGCTCAGCAATACCTTGTGGCTGATTTTAGCTGCCATCGTAACCATGTACATCGTGCTCGGCGTGCTGTATGAAAGTTATATTCACCCGATTACCATCTTATCGACCCTGCCATCGGCCGGCATCGGTGCCTTGCTGGCCCTGCTGGTCAGCGGCAGCGATTTGAGTGTGATTGCCATCATCGGCATCATCCTCTTGATCGGCATCGTCAAGAAAAACGCCATCATGATGATCGATTTCGCCCTCGAAGCCGAACGCGATCATGGCATGGCCCCGGCCGATGCGATTTATCAGGCTTGCCTGCTGCGCTTTCGACCGATCTTGATGACCACCATGGCGGCCTTGCTCGGTGCCTTGCCGTTGATGTTAGGCGGCGGCATGGGTTCGGAACTGCGCTCACCGCTGGGGATTACCATGGTCGGTGGTTTGCTGGTCAGTCAGGTGTTGACCTTGTTTACCACCCCGGTGATTTACTTAGCCTTCGATCGCTTGGCACGGCGCTTGGCCAAGCGCTTTGGCAGCGGCAGCGATGCGGTTGATCTGGCCAAGCAGGAAGGCTAAGCATGTTTTCTTCCGCACCGTTTATCCGCCGTCCTATCGCCACCACCTTGTTGACGCTGGCGATACTGCTGGCCGGCATCTTGGCCTTCCGTTTGCTGCCGGTCTCACCGCTGCCGCAAGTCGATTTTCCGACTATTTCGGTGAGTGCCAAATTGCCGGGTGCCAGCCCGGAAACCATGGCCGCCACCGTCGCCACGCCGCTGGAACGGGCGCTCGGGCGTATCGCCGGGGTATCGGAAATCACTTCCTCAAGTGCGCTCGGTTCCAGCAATGTGACCTTGCAATTCGATCTGGACCGCGATATCAACGGTGCCGCGCGCGATGTGCAAGCGGCCATCAATGCGGCGCGTGCGATCTTACCGAGCGGCATGCCATCGAGCCCGACCTATCGCAAAGTCAATCCGGCCGATGCGCCGATCATGATCATTGCGCTGTCTTCCGATTCGCTCACGCGTGGACAAATGTACGATGCCGCCGACACCATACTCGGGCAAAAACTGGCTCAGGTAAATGGTATCGGCAATGTTGTCGTCGGCGGCGGTTCGCAGCCGGCGGTGCGGATAGAAGTTAATCCCATGCAACTGAATAATTATGGCATCGGCCTCGAAACCGTACGCGCTGCGATTACTAGCACTAATGCCAATCGGCCCAAGGGCTTCATCGAAGATGGCCAACGTCAATGGCAAGTGCAAGCCAATGACCAAGCCAAATTGGCGCAAGATTATTTACCGCTCATTGTCAGTTACAAGAACGGCAGTGCGGTCAGGATTGCCGATATTGCCGAAGTAAAAGATTCGGTGGTCGATGTACGCAATGCCGGCATGGTTGGCAATCAGCCGGCGGTGATGCTGATCCTGTTTCGTCAGCCTGGTGCGAATATCATCGAAACGGTAGATCGGGTGAAAGCCTTGCTACCGAATTTGCAAGCCTCGATTCCGGCCGCCATCAAGATGGAAGTGGTAATGGATCGCACCCCAACTATCCGTGCCTCGCTCACCGAAGTTGAGCGCTCGCTGGTGATCTCGATTGCCTTGGTGATTCTGGTGGTATTCATCTTTTTGCGCAATGGTCGCGCCACCGCGATACCGGCGATTACCGTGCCGGTCTCCTTGGTAGCCACCTTTGCAGTGATGTATTTATGCGGTTTTTCGCTCAATAATCTGAGTTTGATGGCGCTCACGATTGCCACCGGCTTTGTAGTCGACGATACCATCGTGGTGCTGGAAAACATCATGCGCCATATCGAAAACGGTATGCGGCCGGTTGATGCCGCCTTGCGCGGTGCACGCGAAGTCGGTTTCACCGTGTTGTCGATGTCGATTTCCTTGATCGCCGTGTTCATTCCTATCCTGCTCATGGGTGGCATCATCGGCCGCTTGTTCCGCGAATTTGCCGTTACCTTATCGGTTGCCATCTTGGTGTCCTTAGTGGTATCGCTGACTACCACACCGATGCTGTGCGCGCGCTGGCTCAAGCCGATGCATGCCGAAGCGCCGCCGGGTCGGCTGTTTCAATTCAGTGAGCGCGTGTTTGCGCGCTTGCTTGAGGGGTATCGTCGCTCTTTGCATTGGGCTTTAGCGCACGGCCCATTGATGATGGTTTTACTGCTGGCCACCGTGATCCTGAATGTGTATTTGTATATCATCGTTCCCAAGGGTTTTTTCCCTCAGCAAGATACCGGTCGCATGATGGGCATGATCAAGGCTGATCAAAGCATTTCGTTTCAAGCCATGCAGGAAAAATTACAGCGCTTCATCAATGTCGTCGCAGCCGATCCGGCGGTCGATAAAGTGGTCGGCTTTACCGGCGGCGGTCAGCGCAATACGGCCAATATGTTTGTAACGCTGAAACCTCTGAATGTGCGCAAAGAAAATGCCGAAAAAATCATCGGCCGCTTACGCAAAACCTTGTCCAATGAACCCGGCGCGACCCTGTTTTTACAAGCGGCGCAAGATATTCGGATCGGCGGTCGGGCCAGCAATGCTCAATACCAGTACACCTTGCAAGGCGATGACCTCGAAGAATTGCGGGCTTGGGCACCCAAGGTACAGCAAGCGATGAGTAAGCTCAGCATGCTGACCGATGTCAACAGTGATCAGGAAACCAAGGGCTTGCAAACCTCGCTGGTGTTTGATCGCGATGCCATGGCGCGGCTAGGGTTGACGCAAAATCAGGTCGACTCGGTACTCAATGATGCTTTCGGTCAGCGCCAGGTATCGACTATTTACAATGCGCTTAATCAGTACCATGTGGTACTCGAAGTGGCACCGCAATTTTGGCAAAGCCCGCAGGGACTCGCCAGTATTTACTTGCAAACTCCAGCCGGAAAACCGATACCGGTAGCGGCCTTCGCGCGCTGGGAAGCGAGCAATACCTCGCTCGGTGTCAATCATCAAAGCCAGTTTGCTGCCACCACGATTTCTTTCAATTTGCCGCTTGGTGTCTCGCTCTCGGCCGCGACGATTGCGATTGACAGTGCCTTGGCCGAAATCGGTTTGCCGAGTTCGGTGCGCGGTAGTTTTCAAGGCAGTGCCAAGAGCTTTCAAGATTCGCTCAGCAACCAACCGTTGTTGATTTTAGCCGCGCTGGTGGCGGTGTATCTGGTGCTCGGTATTTTGTATGAGAGTCTGGTGCATCCTCTGACTATTCTGTCGACCTTGCCATCGGCCGGAGTCGGTGCCCTGTTGGCCTTGATGGCGGTCGATGCCGAATTCAATATCATCGCCTTGATCGGTGTCTTGTTGCTGATAGGGATAGTCAAGAAAAACGCCATCATGATGATAGACGTGGCATTGACGGCCGAACGCGAACAACATCTGAGCCCGAGCGAGGCGATTTTGCAAGCTTGTCTGCTGCGCTTCCGGCCTATCTTGATGACTACACTGGCCGCCTTGTTCGGTGCCTTGCCGCTGGCGCTAGGTCATGGCGATGGTTCGGAAATGCGCACGCCACTCGGTATTTCCATCGTCGGCGGGCTGATCCTGAGCCAATTGCTGACCTTATATACGACCCCGGTCGTGTACGTGTATTTAGATCGATTCCGTTTATGGTGCGGCACGCTGTTCCAGCGCACGCCACTGCCGGCCCAACCGCAAAGTAATTCGCTATGAAAAAATTCCTGTTTCGCCCCAACTTGGCCGTGACTGTCCTGGCTTTGAGTTTATCGGCTTGTGCGATCGGGCCCGATTATCATAAACCGGCCGTGCCGCTGGCGGCTGCCTTCAAAGAAGATGGGCGTTGGAAATCGGCCGAGCCGCTCGATATTTTGCCGCGTGGTGCCTGGTGGGAAGTGTATCAAGATGCTCGCCTCAATGGCTTGATGCTGACTCAGGCACAAGCGAGCCCGAGCATTGCGCAAGCCGAAGCACAATATCGTCAAACCCAACAATTATTGGCGCAAGCCGAGGCCAGCTTGTTCCCATCGCTGACGGCCAGCGCCGGCAGCAGCCGCACCGTCAGCGCCGCCGGTGCGCCGGTAACGCGGCAATCTAACCTCAATCTCAGTGCCAGTTGGGAGCTCGATATGTGGGGCAGCGTGCGGCGCGCGATTGAAGCTGGCGAAGCGAAGCAAGCCAGCAGTGCCGCGCAATTGGCAGCGATTAAATTAAGTGCGCAGGCCCAGTTGGTCTCGGCCTATCTGCAGTTGGTAGTGAGCGACAAGCAACTCGAACAACTGCGTAGCAGTGAAGCGGCCTTGAGTGAAACCGTCACGCTCACGCGTAACCAATATCGGGCCGGTACGGTTTCTGAAGCCAGCTTGAACTTGGCCGACAGCCAGTATCAAAGCGCCCGCGCAGCGACATTAGACAAGCAGTTACAACTGGCACAATTGGAACATGCCGTCGCCGCCGCTATCGGCGTCGCCCCGGCTGACTTCAGCTTGCCGGCGGCTGTGACCGTACCCCATTTGCCGCAATTGCCGGCGCTGCTGCCTTCGGCTTTGCTCGAACGGCGGCCTGATATCGCCGTCGCCGAACGCAATATGGCGCAAGCGAATGCCCAAATCGGGCTGGCCGAAGCGGCGTTCTTTCCCAGCTTGAGCTTGACTGCCAGTGGTGGCTACAAGGGCACCGGCTTAAGCGATTTGCTCTCGGCACCGAACCGGATTTGGGCGATCGGCCCGCAATTGGCGGCCACCGTATTTGACGCCGGCTTACGCAAAGCACAAACGGCGCAAGCCGTGGCCGTATATGACGCCAGCGTGGCCGCGTACCGCTTGGCGGTGCTGGCCGCCTTCCAGAATGTGGAAGATACTTTGGTTGCACAAAGCCTGCTCGAACAGCAAGCACAACGGCAAACGCTGGCGCTGGTGGCGGCACAGCGAGCCGAAACCATCACGCGCAACCAGTATGCGGCCGGTACCGTGGCCTACCTCAATGTATTGGCGGCACAAACGACGCGCATCAGCGCCGAAGCCAATCTGTGGACTGTGCTGAACCGTCAATATACGAACAGTGTGGCCTTGATTGCCGCGCTTGGAGGGCGTTGGTAATAGTGCTCATTGCAGTTGACATAAAAGGCGCGTGCGCGCCACTCGATTGCCGCCTGCGCGGCAATGACGAATCGGGCGGCAATGACGAATTGCGCGGCTCGGTGGACGCGGAATCGACCTAAGGAACGAAAAAAAACCGCCCGAACCAAGTTCGGACGGCTTTTTTTTAAACCGGCACAGCCGTATCAGTCGTCGGCGTAAATATCGTTATCCTTGGTTTCACGGATGAACAAGGCACCGATCACGAAGGTGGCCAAGGCGATCACGATTGGATACCACAGACCGTAATAGATATCGCCTTTAAATGCCACCAGTGCAAACGCAGTAGTCGGCAACAAACCGCCGAACCAACCGTTACCGATATGGTAGGGCAACGACATCGAGGTGTAGCGGATGCGGGTAGGGAACATTTCTACCAACATCGCCGCGATCGGGCCGTACACCATGGTCACATAAATCACCAAGATGACCAATAACAGCAAGACCATCGGTTTGTTGATTTGCGCGCTGTCGGCTTTCGGTGGATAGCCGGCTGCTTTGATGGCGTCGCCCAGCTCTTTCGAGAAGGCTTTGTCTTTAGCTGCGGCTTCTTCTTTCGGCAAGGTTGCCGAACTGTAAGAAGTGATCAGCTTGTCGCCGACTTTAACGGTGGCGATGCTACCCGGTGCCGCGACTTCATTGGAGTAATTGACCGAAGCGGCAGCCAATTTCGCTTTCACGATGTCGCAAGAAGAATTGAATTTCTTCGTGCCGGTAGGGTTGAACTGGAATTGGCAGTCAGCCGGATCAGCTGTTACCACCACCGGCGCATTTTTCAAGGCTGCTTCAAGAGCAGGATTGGCATAATGGGTCAGGCCGCTGAAGATAGGGAAGTAAGTCAGCGCAGCAATCAGGCAACCGGCCAGAATGATAGGCTTGCGGCCGATTTTATCTGACAAGGTACCGAAGATGATGAAGAACGGTGTGCCGATCACGAGTGAAGCGGCGATCAACAGATTGGCCGTGGCACCGTCGACTTTCAAGGTTTGCTGCAGGAAGAACAAAGCATAGAATTGACCGGTGTACCAAACCACGGCTTGACCGGCAGTCAGGCCAACCAAAGCCAGAATAACGATTTTCAAGTTTTTCCATTGGCCGAAGGATTCGGTCAACGGTGCTTTGGAGGTTTTTCCTTCTGCTTTCATCTTGGCGAAAGCCGGCGATTCATGCATGGACAAACGAATCCAAACCGATACCGCGAGCAAGAATACCGACACCAGGAAAGGCACGCGCCAGCCCCAGGAAGCGAATTCTTCTTCGCCGATGGCTTGGCGGGTACCGAGGATGACTAACAAAGACAGAAACAAGCCCAGCGTTGCCGTGGTTTGTATCCAGGCCGTGTAAGCACCGCGTTTGTCGTGTGGTGCATGCTCGGCTACATAAGTCGCCGCGCCGCCGTACTCACCACCCAAGGCCAAGCCTTGGAGAATCCGCAGCGATACCAAGATGATTGGGGCGGCGATGCCGATGGTGGCAAAGTTCGGTAACAGACCGACGCAGAAGGTTGAGGCACCCATGATCAGGATAGTGACCAAGAAGGTGTACTTGCGACCTATCATATCGCCGAGACGACCGAACACCAGCGCGCCGAACGGTCGCACGATGAAACCGGCAGCGAAGGCGAGCAAGGCAAAGATGAAGCCGGTATTCGGATCGGTACCAGCAAAAAATTGCTTGGCGATGATGGCGGCCAACGAGCCGTACAGATAAAAGTCGTACCATTCAAAAACGGTTCCCAGAGAAGAAGCAAAAATAACTTTGCGTTCTTCAGCTGTCATGCCGCTTGACGTTGCAATAGGTGCTGTCGCCATGCTTGTCTCCTGATTTATATTTTATGTAAAAGTTTCTTGGCAAAGCAGGTCAGCTGGATTTTTAAATAGGCTGACATTTTTTGCACGCTTTGAGTGTGCGAGCCTAAACTTACGGCAGGCTTTCTTGAAACTTACAGAAACTTACAATCGCGCACGGAAAAATTCATCAAAAATCTGACTAGGGTTTGAAACCCCGGCCTTCAGAGGCTGTTGCAAAAGGGTATTGAGTCGGTATCATTACCCTAACTGGTGGCCACGTCATTCCTGCGCGCTTTTGGCAGGAACCCAGCGGCGTTCGTGGTTAACTGAAAATGCCAGAGATGATCGTGTTTTCAGCGCTGAAAACGACACTGGGTTCCCGCTAAAAGCATGCGGGAATGACGAGGCTGCGGCATGCGGGAATGACGAGGTATGCGGTGTTTCAGGTGTAAAAAACGTCCATCAGGCTTTTGCGACAGCCTCTTTTGGCCGGTGAGCGACGAAGGAGCGACCCGATGGGAGGGGATGCAAACCCCTTCCAGAGTCTTTTCCATCGTCGCTTGCGACGATCCATTAAGTTGTTACTTGACATAAAAAAGACAGCTGAAATAACTTCTCACATTTTGCGAACGGTCGTACTATATTATGGTATCGTAGTTCTTCGCTCATTAATCCATCCATTCAGCTATCAGGAGACACCCTCATGTTTGATGCAGTCATCGTTTCTACCGCACGTACCGCTCTGGCCAAATCTTGGAAAGGCGCTTTCAATATGACGCATGGTGCCACGCTCGGTGGCCATGCGCTGGCTGCAGCGATTTCCCGGGCCGGCATCGAGGCGGGTGAAATTGAAGATGTCATCATCGGCTGTGCCACGCCGGAAGGCGCTACCGGCAGCAATATCGCGCGGCAAATCGCTTTGCGTGCCGGCTGCCCGGTCAGCACCGGTGGTATGACGGTGAATCGCTTTTGTTCTTCCGGCTTGCAAACCATCGCCTTGGCCGCGCAACGCATCATCGCCGGCGAAGGCGAAATCTACGCCGCCGGCGGGGTCGAATCCATTTCTTGCGTACAGAATGAAGCCAATACCCATATGTTGGTCGATCCGTGGTTGAAACAACACAAACCGGAAGTCTACTGGCCGATGTTGCAAACGGCCGAGACCGTCGCCAAACGCTACAACATCTCGCGCGAACGGCAAGATGCCTACGGTGTGCAGAGCCAGCAACGTGCGGCAGCGGCGCAGGCGGCCGGCTTGTTCGACGCCGAAATCGTGCCGATGACCACCATCATGGGCGTGGCCGATAAAAACACCGGCATGCTGGTCAGCCGCGAAGTGACGATTTCTGCCGATGAAGGCATTCGTGCCGATACCACCCTCGAAGCGGTGGCAAAAATTCGCTCGGCCGTGCCGGGTGGGGTCATTTCGGCCGGCAATGCCAGCCAATTTTCTGATGGTGCCTCGGTGGCCGTACTGATGAGCAGCAAACTGGCGCAAGCGCGCGGCCTGCAGCCACTGGGAATTTTCCGCGGCTTTGCCGTGGCCGGCTGCGAGCCTGATGAAATGGGTATCGGCCCTGTGTATGCAATTCCTAAGCTGTTGAAAAAGGCCGGACTCAGCGTGGCCGACATCGGCTTATGGGAGCTCAATGAAGCGTTCGCCGTGCAAGTCTTGTATTGCGCCGAGAAGCTGGGAATCCCGATGGACCGGCTCAATGTTAACGGCGGTGCGATCGCCGTTGGTCATCCTTATGGCGTCTCCGGCGCACGCTTGACCGGCCATGCGCTGATCGAAGGCAAGCGGCGCGGCGTTAAGTATGTGGTCGTCACCATGTGTATCGGTGGCGGTCAGGGCGCGGCCGGTTTGTTTGAAGTCGTCTGAGTTACCGCGCTCGCGCTAACTGATCGAATCGTGGCACTGCGTGCAGTGCCATTTCCTTGCTACTCTTTAACGCCGATACCATGCAATCTACCATTCTCGTTCGTCGCGACCTCGATTTTTTGCTGTTCGAATGGCTACAGGTCGAAAGCCTCAATCAACGTCCGCGCTTTGCCGACCATAGCCGCGAAACCTTCACCGCGGCACTCGACACCTGCGAAAACATCGCCACCGATCTGTTCGCCACGCACAATAAGAAAAGCGATCAGAATGAACCGCATTTCGACGGTGAACACGTACACATGATCCCGGAAGTCAAAACCGCGCTGCAAGCCTTTTGCCAAGCCGGTTTGCTGGCGGCCGGACAAGATTACGAATACGGCGGCATGCAATTGCCGTGTGTGGTCGAGAAGGCTGGTTTCGCTTACTTTAAAGGTGCCAATGTCGGCACCGCATCCTACCCATTTCTCACCATAGGCAATGCCAATACCCTGCTGAAATGCGGTACGCCGGAACAAATCGAGTCGTATGTACGGCCGATGTTGGAAGGGCGTTTTTTTGGCACCATGTGTTTGTCGGAACCGCAGGCCGGCTCCAGCCTCTCCGATATCGTCACGCGCGCGCAAGCACAGCCCGATGGCAGCTACCGCTTGACCGGTAATAAGATGTGGATTTCCGCCGGTGAACATGAACTGTCGGAAAACATCATTCATCTGGTGTTGGCCAAAGTACCCGATGAACACGGTAAGCTGATACCCGGTGTGAAAGGCATTTCCCTCTTCATCGTGCCTAAATTTTTACTCAAGGCCGATGGTTCTTGCGGCGAGCGCAACGATGTCGTGCTGGCCGGCCTGAATCACAAAATGGGTTATCGCGGCACCACCAATTGCCTGCTCAATTTCGGTGAAGGTAAATTTCAACCGGGTGGCCAAGCCGGTGCGGTCGGCTATCTGGTTGGCACTGTGCATCGCGGCCTGGCGAATATGTTTCACATGATGAATGAGGCGCGCATCGGTGTCGGTCTCGGTGCCGTCATGCTCGGCTATACCGGTTATTTGCACGCGCTCGATTACGCTCGGAATCGCCCGCAAGGCCGGCCGCCGCTGAATAAAGACGCGGCTGCAGCGCAGATTCCTATCATCGGTCATACCGATGTCAAACGCATGTTATTGGCGCAGAAAGCCTATGTCGAGGGTGGCTTGGCGCTGACGCTGTATTGCGCGCGTTTGGTCGATGAAGAGCGCACCGCCGACAGTGAAGCGGCACGTCAGCAGGCCTCGCTGTTATTGGAAATCCTCACCCCGGTAGCAAAATCCTGGCCCTCGCAATGGTGTCTGGAAGCGAATAACCTGGCCATCCAAGTGCATGGTGGTTATGGCTATACGCGCGAATATAATGTCGAACAATTTTATCGCGATAACCGTCTCAACCCTATTCATGAAGGTACGCACGGCATACAGGGGCAGGATTTATTAGGCCGCAAAGTCGTCATGCACGACGGTGCTGCCTTGGTTTTACTTGGCCAAATCATGCAAAAAACCTGGCTGGCTGCGGCCGAACAGGCGGCCTTGGCCGATTACGGCAGCGCGCTGGCACAAGCCTGGCAGCGTGTCATCAGCGTGACCGCGCAGTTGCACGCAGCCGGCGATCTCAATCGTACACTGGCCAATGCCTCGGCCTATCTGGAAGCCTTCGGTCATGCGGTGGTAGCCTGGGTTTGGCTCGAGCAAGCATTATTATGCACGGCCAAACAAGCGCGCCATGATGCCGATTTTTATGCCGGCAAACTGCAGGCGTGTAAATATTTCTACCACTGGGAATTACCGAAAATTTATCCGCAACTCGATTTGCTCGCCGCCTTGGACAGTACTACCCAAGAGATGCAAGATAAGTGGTTTTGATGCGCCTGAGTTTGACCTCGTTCATCAAAAATCTGACTAGGGTTTGAAACCCCGGCCTTCAGAGGCTGTCGCAAAAGGGTAGTGAGTCGGTATCATTACCCCAACTGGTGGCCACGTCATTCCTGCGCGCTTTTGGCAGGAACCCAGCGGCGTTCGTGCTTAACTGAAAATGCCAGAGATGATCGTGTTTTCAGCGCTGAAAACGACACTGGGTTCCCGCCAAAAGCATGCGGGAATGACGAGGCTGCGGCATGCGGGAATGACGAGGCTGCGGCATGCGGGAATGACGAGGCTTCGGCATGCGGGAATGACGAGGTATGCGGTGTTTCAGATGTAAAAAAGCGTCCATCAGGCTTTTGCGACGATCTATTAAGTTGCTAATATAAAACTACCGGAGACTATGTATGAAAACTGTACGTACAGCAGCACAATTATTCGATTTGAGCGGCAAGACCGCACTCATTACCGGCGGCTCGCGCGGCCTCGGCTTGCAAATGGCCGAAGCCTTGGGTGAGCAGGGTGCGACGGTGGTTCTGTCGGCGCGCAAACAAGCCGATCTCGATGAAGCCGTCGCTCATTTACATAGTCGCGGTATTACTGCCAGCGCCATCGTGGCCGACCTGGCGCGTGCCGATGCCGTCACGCCGCTGGTCGATGAAGCGCTGGCACGGCTCGGTCATATCGACATCCTGATTAATAATGCCGGTGCGACTTGGGGCGCGCCGGCTGAAGATTATCCGCTGGAAGCCTGGGATAAGGTCATGAACCTCAATATTCGCAGCATTTTTCTGTTGGCCCAAGCGGTCGGCAAGCGTTCGATGATACCGCGCCGCAGCGGTCGCATCATTAACATCGCCTCGATTGCCGGCTTGGCTGGCAATGGCCCCGGCACCATGCAGACCATCGCCTATAACACTTCGAAAGCGGCCGTGATCAATTTCACCCGCACTTTAGCCGGTGAATGGGGCGTGCACGGCATTACCGTCAATGCCATCGCACCGGGGTTTTTTCCATCGAAGATGACCAAAGGCATACTCGAACAACTGGGAGAAGAACAATTGTCCAAAGACGCGCCACTGCAGCGCATCGGTGATGATGAAGACTTGAAAGGCGTGGCCTTGCTGTTCGCTTCCGACGCCGGCAAACACATCACCGGCCAAACTTTGGCGGTTGACGGCGGCGTCTCGGCGGTGTAACGATGGAAGCGAGCAAATCCGCCTCAGCCACGATCGCGCAACCGAGCGCCGACCTCAATCCTTTCTTGCATGATCTCGGAGTCGAATTTTTGGAGATGGAAAACGGTCAGGCGCGGCTCGCGCTGGATCTGTCCGAACGCCATATGAACAGTTGGCAAATCACGCATGGCGGTGTGCTGATGACTATGCTTGATGTGGTCATGGCGATGGCCGGACGCTCGCTGCATGCTGATCTCAAAGGTGTGGTTACGGTGGAAATGAAAACCAGTTTTTTGCAACCGGGTGGCGTAGTCGGCGGCAGCATCGAAGCGCGTGGCAAAGCCTTTTATCAATCCACCACCATGTGTTTTTGTGAAGGTGAAATTTGGAATGGTGAACGCTTGGTCGCCAAGGCGATGGGGACCTTCAAATATCTGCGCCGCTTGAAATCGGGCGACAATATGAAGAAATTGTACGGTAGTGACTGAATTGTTTCAGTTTGCCGAAAATTCAAGGAGACAAAATGCAGCAAACCCCGATTGCGCTATTCCTGAGTAGTTTTTTTTGTCTGACTCTGTCCACCCATGCGGTCGCCCAAAGCAGCATAGCCGATGCGGCCGCCAGCGATCCACAACAACTCGGCTGGATGCAAGGCTTTCCACCGCCGGCCGATAAGCTGGTGAAATTTTCCAACGGCAGTAATTATCAATTCCCACGCACCCGCTGGTCATTCTCACATGGCCGCGAGCTGGGTCCGACTGCGAACGTTTGGCACGGTGCCGGCCCGGTCTCGGTGCTGCCGCAAGCTTTGCGCGATCTCGCTGCGCTGCCCTTACGCGATACCAACGATGTCGCGGTCAGCTGGAGCGACATGGAGAGCGCCACCTATACCGACAGCATACTGGTGCTACATCAAGGGAAAGTAATTTACGAAAAATATTTCGGCATCACAAAGCCATACCTGCCGCATATCGCCATGTCGGTTACTAAATCGTTTGTCGGTACCTTGGCCGCCATGTTGGTCGAAGAAGGTAAATTGTCAGCCGATGCGCCGGTCACCGACTATGTGCCGGAGTTGAAAGACAGTGCCTATGGCGACGCCACGGTACGCCAGGTGATGGACATGACCATAGGCGTGCAGTATTCGGAAGCCTATGCCGACCCGAAAGCCGAAGTCTGGGATTACGCGCGCGCCGGCGGTTTGTTGCCGACCAAGCCAGACTATGCAGGGCCGCATAGTTTTTATGAATTCTTGGTCAAGCTGAAAAAACAGGGCGAACATGGCCAAGTATTTGCGTATAAAACTGCTAACGCCGAAGTGTTGGCGTGGATAGTCAGGCGCGCCAGCGGCGTTTCCTTGGCCGATTTGTTATCGCAACGCATTTGGCAAAAACTCGGCACCGAAAATGACGCCTATTTTTCTGTCGACAGCATCGGCACCGAACAAGGTGGCGGTGGCTTGAACCTGACGCTGCGCGATATGGCACGCTTCGGTGAAATGTTGCGACTCAATGGCAAATTCAATGGACAGCAAATCGTGCCGGCGGCCGTAGTCGCCGATATCCGCAAGGGCGGCGATCCAGCTAAATTTGCGCCGGCCGGTTACACTAGCTTGCCCGGCTATTCGTATCGCAATATGTGGTGGGTCGGGCATGCCGGGCATCACCCGTTTGAAGCGCGCGGTATTCACGGTCAACGGATTTACATCGATCCGGCCGCGCAACTCGTTATTGTGAAATTTTCTTCCCACCCGCTGGCCGCCAATGGCGCCAGCGATCCTATCACGTACCGTGCTTTTCAAGCACTGGCTAACGCACTGATGAAATGAGTCTCTTATGAATAATACTTTTCAACGTATCGTCCTCGCCTCCCGTCCACAAGGCCAAGTCACGCTCGACAACTTCCGTCTCGAAACGGTCGGTATTCCGGTTCTCGGCGCCGGCGACGTCTTGGTACGCAATCATTACATGTCGCTCGATCCGTATATGCGCGGCCGTATGGAAGAGAGTAAAAGTTACGCCGCCCCGCAGCCACTCAATGAAACCATGATAGGCGGCACGGTCGGCGTGGTCGCAGCCAGCAATAATGCCCGCTTCGCCGTTGGCGACCAAGTCATTGGCATGCTCGGTTGGACCGAAATGGCGATCTCAGACGGTCTTATGCTGCGCAAACTCGATACCAGCCACATTCCCTTGTCGGCCTATCTCGGTGCCGTCGGCATGCCGGGCCTGACCGCTTGGTATGGTTTGACCCAAATCATGCATGTCAAAGCCGGTGAAACCGTGGTGGTCTCGGCGGCCAGCGGTGCGGTGGGCAGCGTGGTTGGGCAGTTGGCCAAACAAAAAGGCTGTCGCGTGGTCGGGATTGCCGGCGGTGCGGAAAAATGCGCCTATGTGGTCGATGAACTCGGCTTTGATGCCTGCGTCGATTACAAAGCCGGTCAGTTGCACGACGATTTGGCCGCTGCGACACCGAATGGTATTGATGCCGTGTTTGAAAACGTCGGCGGTGAAATTTTTGATGCCAGCTTGGCACGCATGAATCCGTTTGGTCGTATCGCTTTGTGCGGCATGATCGCCGGTTATAACGGCGAAGCGATCAGCATTCGCAATGCGCGCGCTTTTTTGACTATGCGCTTGACGCTGCGCGGCTTTATCGTCTCTGAACACATGGACCTGTGGCCACAAGGTTTGCAAGAACTCGGTACGCAAGTCGCCAGTGGCAGTTTGAAATTTCGCGAATCGGTGGCCGATGGCATCGCCGCTGCACCGCAAGCCTTCATCGGTTTGCTCAAGGGGCAGAATTTCGGCAAGCAGTTAGTTAAATTAGTTTAATTTTTCCATAAAAATAAGCAGGAGACAAAAAATGAAAATATTTAAAGATCGCGTCGCCGTCATCACCGGTGCCGCCAGTGGTTTCGGCCGTGAATTTGCCTTGATCGCCGCCGCGCGCGGCATGAAATTGGTACTCGCCGATGTGCAGCAAGATGCACTCGATCGTACCGCAGCCGAACTCACAGCACAGGGCGCAGAAGTGCTGGCCATGCTGTGCGATGTGCGTCATGCTGCGCAAGTACAGGCTTTGGCCGATGCCGCCATGCAGCGTTACGCTGCGGTTCATTTGGTATTCAATAATGCCGGCGTCGGTTCCGGTGGCTTGGTGTGGGAAAATACCGAAGCCGATTGGGAATGGGTACTCGGCGTTAATCTGTGGGGTGTGATTCACGGCGTGCGGATTTTCACCAACCTGATGCTGGCTTGCGCCAAGCGCGATGCCGATTATGAAGGTCACATCGTCAATACCGCCTCGATGGCCGGTTTGCTCAATGCCCCTACCATGGGCGTCTACAATGTCTCCAAGCATGCAGTGGTATCCTTGTCTGAGTCGCTGTACCAAGATTTGCAATTGGTCGGCGCTCCTATCGGTGCTTCGGTACTGTGCCCGTATTTTGTGCCGACCGGGATTTCGCAATCGCATCGCAACCGTCCCGACGATGTCAAAGGCAGCCTCGCACCAACCGCCAGCCAACGTGCGGCGCAAGCGATGTCGGATAAAGCCGTTAATTCCGGTAAAGTGACGGCGCAGGAAGTGGCGCAGAATACCTTCAACGCCATCGATGCCGAACAATTTTATATTTACTCGCACCCATCGGCTTTGGCGAATGTACAGGAACGCATGGAAGACATCGTCATGCAACGCAATCCCGGCGACCCGTACAAGGCGGCACCGCATATCCGCGCTATGCTGCGCGAAAAACTCAAAGCCTGATTCCGCCACCGCCAGGAGTTCCCATGACTGCAGCCATACAGACTGATCAATATCTCACGCTCGACAACGGCACGCGCTTGCATTTCGCTTCAGCCGGTGAAAAAGGCCGGCCGCTGCTGCTGTTTGTGCACGGCTTTCCGGAATTCTGGTACGAATGGGTGGCGCAATTGCCCGAGTTCGGGCGCGATTACTATGCGCTCGCGCCCGATTTGCGCGGTTTTAATCTGTCCGACATGCCGACCGATTTGGCCGCTTACAAGGCGCGCCACATCGTCGACGATTTGCGCTTGCTGATTTTAGCCAGCGGTTATCAGCGTGCCGTGATCGTCGCGCATGATTGGGGTGGGGCCGTGTGCTGGAATATGGCCATCGCTCTGCCACAGATGGTGGAAAAGCTGATTATCATCAATTCTCCGCATCCGTATTTGTTTACGCAAGCGCTGGCGCAAACTGGCAGCCAGCAAGCTGCCAGCGAATACATGAACTGGCTGCGCGCCGAAGGTTCGGAACAAGCACTGGCCAACAATGATTTTGCTTTGCTCGATGGTTTCTTTAACGGCATGGGGCAGCCCGCAGCGGCTTGGTTTGATGCCGCCACCAAGGCGCGCTACCACGCCTGCTGGGCGCGCGGACTGCATGGCGGAGTCAATTATTACCGCGCCTCGCCACTGCATCCACCAACGGCCGGGCAGCGTGGCCCCTTGCAATTGAATTTGAATCGGGACGACTTTCAAGTTCGCGTGCCGACCCGCGTGATTTGGGGTGAAAATGATCAGGCCTTACCGGTCACTTTGCTCGATGGTTTGGAAGAATTTGTCGCCGACCTGCAGGTCGAGCGGATTCCCGAAGGCAGTCATTGGATCATTCATGAGCAGCCGCAGCGCGTCAACACGCTGATACGGCGCTTCTTGAGCGAATAGGAGAGCTCGCATGGCACGCCAAGACTTTACTTTTTTTCACGCGCTGCGGGTGCGCTGGTCGGAAGTCGACATGCAGGCCGTGGTATTCAACGGCAATTACCTCAATTATGTCGATGTCGCCTTTACCGAATACTGGCGCGCCACCGGCTTACCGAATGCGCAGCAACAGGCGAGGGAAGGGCAGGAGTTGTATGCGCGCAAAGCCGGTCTCGAATATCTGGCACCGGCGCGCTTTGATGATGTCTTGACGATAGGCATGCGCTGTGGCCGTATCGGCAACTCCTCTATGCAATTCTTGATAGAAATCTATCGCGACACCGATTTGCTCGTCAGCGGCGAACTCGTGTATGTGTATGCCGACACCGCCGCCCGCCGGGCTGTGACGGTGAATCCGGCTTGGCGTGCGATAATTATGAACTTCGAAACCTTGGCACCAGCCTGAGACTATGACTACTTTACCTGCCACTACCCGCATCGTGCTTGGCGATTGGGCCACCTTGGAAACTGATGCGTATGCCGTGCGCCATGCCGTATTTGTCGTTGAGCAACAAATACCGGTCGAACTCGAGTGGGATGCCATGGATGCGCAATGCCTGCATGCTGTCGCGTATAACGAGCAACAAGAGCCGGTCGGTACCGGCCGCTTACTGCCGGATGGACATATCGGTCGCATGGCGGTGTTGGCGAGTGCGCGCAATACTGGCGTCGGTGCGCAAATTCTGCGTTTGCTGATGGAACAGGCGCGCTTGCGCGGCGATGTGTCGGTGCGTCTCAATGCCCAGCAAGCAGCAGAAACTTTTTACTCCCGCGCCGGCTTCGCCCGCGACGGTGAAATTTTCATGGAAGCCGGGATTGCGCATATTGGTATGCAGCATCGCTTCCCCAGGTCATAGCAGGCTGCTCGGTTGCCATTGTGCTTGAAGCAGCGCAACCGCATTTTTATACCTGAAACACCGTATACCTCGTCAGTCCCGCATGCTGTTGGCTGTTACCCAGTATCGTTTTTGGCACTGAAAACACCATCATTTCTGGTATGTTCAGTTAAGCACGAACTCCACCAGGTTCCCGCCAAAAGCGCGCTGAGCATTACCCACAAGTCAGGTCGATTGCGCATCCACCCAGCCGTCCAATTCGTCATTGCCGCGCAGGTGCCTTTTATCTCTGTGCTGCTCAGGCGCAGCAGGCCGTGTTGATTTAACAGAAAAAAGTGCCCTTGATCGACCCTCCCAGCCTGAAGGCACTAAGGTGCCACTCGATTCCTGCCTACGCAGGAATGACGAGGCGAGAGCACGGGCGAATGACATGTCTGCCAGTTGGAGTAATGATACCGACTGAAAACCCTTTTGCGACAGCCTCTTCAGGTCGGAGATGGAGAGCTCGGAGGCATAGCCTCCGGGCTTTTCTTTTTTAAAAGGAAGCCAATTGGGCGAATTCTGGAAATACCGTGTCGGCAACTGACGCATGATTTGCGAAATTCGCGACAAGCAATTTCTGATTACTTTAGTAAGTTTTGGCAATTTGCGCGAGGTGTAGCGACGAGGAGACGTCATAGCAATATAGTGGGCAGTGCCAGCAGTCCGACGAGGGCTGGTGGCGAGTAGTCCCAGGAGCCTGAGCAGATTTCCGTATGATCGTTGTTATGAAGCAACTTGGTTGAAAAACACTGATTGGCATTATCGTGCTGTTTAGGCTACATTAATAAGACTGCCAAGACAGTTAATTTAGCCTTTGCCCACACGCGCTTTTCGAAAGAGCTCAGCATGGATGTCATTCCCGATACGCAAGCGCGTTGTTTTGATATCTTTAACGGCGATGCCGATGGTATTTGCGCCTTGCATCAGTTGCGCATGGCCTTTCCGCAGAAGGCCATCGAAGTCACCGGGGTGAAGCGTGATATTGCCCTGTTGGAAAAAATCTCGCCCAAGGCTGGCGATCGTCTGACGGTACTCGATATTTCCTTCGATGCCAATAATGCAGCTTTGCAGCGCCACTTGGCCGCCGGGGCGGAAGTGAGGTATTTCGATCATCACAGCGCCAATACCGTCTTTACCCATCCGCAGTTGCAGTTTCACTGGAGCGAGGCACGCGATGTTTGCACCAGTATTTTGGTCGACCGTTATCTTGGCGGTCGCTATGTGATGTGGGCGATGGTGGCTGCCTATGGCGACAACCTCAACGCCGTCGCCAATGGCATGGCGATGCAACAGAGTTTGAGTTGGGCCGATCGTTCGCAATTGCAAGAGCTCGGCAAACTGCTCAATTACAATGCCTATGGCGAACAAGTCGAAGACTTACACCTGCACCCGGCTGAGCTGTATCGCGAAGTCCAGCATTACGCCAATCCTTTCGACTTCATTCAAAGCTCACCACATTTCCTTGCCCTGCAGTATGCGTATGCAGAAGAATCGACCTATCTGGCCGGCCTCAAGCCAGCCAGTAACAATGTCTGGGGGGCAATCTACATCTTGCCTGACGTCTCGTGGGCACGCCGCATTTCTGGCTTGCTGGCCAATAAATTGCATGAAGAACGTCGTGAGCAGTCGTTTGCCGTCCTCACGCCTAAGCGTGGCGGTGGTTATGTTGTCAGTGTGCGCTCGGCGCAGCCGGAGCGGCAAGCAGCCAGCCGCTTTTGTGAGGGCTTCCCCGGCGGCGGTGGGCGGCAACTGGCGGCCGGCATTAATCACCTTGAGTCGGCTGACGTTGATGATTTTTTTGCCCGTTTCTTTGCCTACTTTATTGCACTGTGAAGCACACCCAAGTCTTCGCTTTGTCGTTCCCATAGTCAATTGAGTCGCTGCAATGTGTGAGACACCAAAGGCGCATCGTCGTTCTTCTCAGCGAACCCAATCTTCGTAAGGCAGACCAGAAACGCGGGCAAATTCACGCACATTGTTTGTGACCAGCACGCAGCTCGAAGCCATCGCATGACCTGCAATCGCGCTGTCGTTCTCGCCAATTACCAAGCCTGCCGTAGTGAGTTGAATCTTCACCGCTATCGTCGCGTCAACCGCGGCTTGGTCCCACGGCAAGACCGCATCGAGGCGTTTCACGAATTCATCAATCAGCGTTTTGTGCTTGGGCGATGCCTTTTTGCCGATCTGTCCGTAACGCATTTCAGCATAGGTAATTGCAGAAATTACAATTCGATTATTTTGCGCAACCTCCTTAGCTAATCGCTGCAAAACCGACAAAGGGTGCTCGCGCATAATGAACGAGCAAATGCAGGTATCGAGCATGTACGTCGTCACAAAGTAAACCTGCCTTCATCGCTGATCAGGCTTTGACGATCTTGCAGAAAGTCTGCATCAACTTTGGGTAATTCAGTCAGCGATATCCAGCTCGGACGAACCGGGCGTAGGGTGATGGTGTCACCGCTGCGGGTAATTTCCAGCTCACTGAGCCCTTCATAAGACATGTCAGTCGGGAAGCGAATTGCTTGATTCTTACCGTTCTTAAAAATTGCGACAGTCCGCATAATCTTACTCCTGCATCTGTTTAACACAGCTTACTATAGCAGTCCGTTAAGACCTATGCAATGCCTATGCTCACATCAGCTAGGAGCCTGAGCGGCAGAACGAGTCGAAGCGAAATATGGACCGCTCAGGTGATTTTGCAGCCGACTCCGTTCTGCCGCTCAGGCTCCTAGGCATACTTGCCCGCGCGTTCACAGCAGCGCGACCACTACCCCGGCCGTCAAGACCAGTGTGCCGGCAATACGTTCAGTGATCAGCGCATAGCGTGGCGCGGTGGCATGTTGGCCGAGTTTGCCGGCCAGCATGCCGTACGCGAGTAAGATAAAAAATTCCGGTATCATCGAGCACGCTGCCAAAATGAGCATTTGCCCGGCCAGTGCGGCTTGTGGGTCGATGAATTGCGGCAGGATTGAGACAAACATCAGCAAGCCCTTGGGATTGCTCAATTGCAGCAGCATGGCAGCGCGATAAATCTGCATGGACGTGCGCGGGGTATCCGCGGCACGCGGCAGCGTCAGCGCCGAGGGGCGGCCGAGCAAGGCGCAGGCACCGAGATAAATCAGATACGCCGCTCCGCCGTATCTGAGTGTATGAAATAAAAGGGGGGCGGTTAACAATAGTGCGCCGATACCGCTGGCTGAGAGCGCGAAATACACCGCATTGCCGCTCAAGATGCCGGCCGCGGCCCAGAGCGAAGTGCGCCAGCCACGTGCCATCGCGCACGCTATCACCACCATTACCGCGGGTCCCGGCGAGAGCGACAGCGCGGCTTCGGTGGCGGTAAACAATGCCAGATTATGCCAATCCATTGCGTTTTATTCTTGCAGAAATGCGCGCAAGGCATCGAGCACTTGGTCGGCTTGTTCAGCCATCAGCGCATGGCCGCACTGATCGAGCAGCACGAAGCGGCTGTGAGCGATCTGTTGATGCAGCAGGGCGGCGGCTTTCGGTGGCGTCATCTGATCTTTTTTTCCACTCAATAGCAAGGTCGGGCAACGCACGCTGTGTGCTGCTGCAGCACCGTTGGCATAGGCATTGCAAGCGGAAAAATCGATATGAAAAATCGCTTCGCTGCTGCCGGCGGCAATTTTCTGCATCAAGCGGCGGCTGCCGCCCAGAATGGAAAAACCGGGTCCGGGGCAAGACGGTTTATGCGTCATTGCGCTGTGTGACCAAATATTGACCATGTCGATCGCGCTTTGTACCTCATCGCGCGCGGCATTGAGCAGGCTGTCTGACACTTTCATTGGCCAGGCACTGCCGAGCAAGCCCAGATGCGTCACGCGCTGCGGCGCGCGCGCACATACTTCGAGGGCAATCAGCGAACCCATGCTGTGGCCTATCAATGCGGCTTGTTCCACACCGGCGGCATCGAGCACGGCCAGCACCCAGTCGGCCATCTGTTCGACACTGGTGAGCGCGCTGCCGCCGCTGCGGCCATGCGCCGGTAAATCGAGCGCCAACACATTGTAACCATGATGGGCCAGGTAACGGCTTTGCAAAGCCCAGACGGAATGGTCGTTTTGCGCGCCGTGAAGGAACACCACGCTCGCTAGTGCCGGATTGATCGCCTTGCCGCCGCTGTAGCAGTAGGCTTGCTGGTGTTGTACTGTGTACATCATGTCAAGCCCCCTTCATGGCGGCTTTCAAGCCACGCGCCAAGTCTTCGATCAAATCATCGGGGTCTTCCAGCCCGATTGATAAGCGCATGGTGCCTTCGCTGATGCCCGAGGCGGCCAATTGTTCTGCCGGTACGCGGAAATGCGTGGTCGAGGCCGGGTGGATTACCAAGGACTTGGCATCGCCGACATTGGCTAAGTGTGAAAACAACTGCAGTGCTTCGACAAAGCGGCGGCCCGCGGCGCGATCGCCTTTGAGGTTGAAAGAAAACACTGCCCCCGCACCTTTTGGCAGCAGGGTCTTGGCCAACTCGTAATCGGGATGGCTGGCTAGTTCCGGATAAGCGATCGATGCCACCGCCGGATGGCTGAGTAAAAATTCCACTACCTTACGGGTATTGGCGACATGCCGGTCCATGCGCAGGCCCAGGGTTTCTATGCCCTGTAAAATCGCAAACGCATTGTGCGGGCTCATGCAAGCGCCGAAGTCGCGCAAACCTTCGCGTCGTGCGCGTAAGGCGAACGGTGCCACACTCGATTCCTCGGCAAAGACCATGCCGTGAAAACCGTCGTAGGGTGCGCAGAGTTCTTCGAAACGGCCGCTTTGTGCGTAGGCCTGTTGCCAATCAAATACGCCGCCGTCAACCAGCAAACCACCGATGGCGGTGCCATGACCGCACAGAAATTTCGTAGCCGAATGACAGATCAGGTCGGCACCGTGTTCGAACGGCCGTAATAAATACGGAGTGGTGAAGGTGGCATCTAACAACAGCGGTAAATAATGCTCATGTGCCAGCTCACTGACGGCGGCGATATTGAGCACATCAAGACCGGGGTTGCCCAAAGTTTCAGCGAACAAGGCCTTGGTGTTAGGGCGGATCGCGCCACGCCAGGCATCGAGATCGCGCGGATCGACGAAACTGGTTTCTATGCCGAAACGTTTCATCGTATACGCGAGTAAATTCTGCGAGCCACCGTAAATCGCGCGCGAGGCGACGATGTGCGAGCCACAGCCGGCAATCGTTGCGATCGCCAAATGCAGTGCTGCTTGGCCGCTGGCTACGGCGATCCCGGCGACACCGCCTTCGAGTGCGGCAATCCGCTCTTCGAGTACCGCATTGGTCGGATTCGAAATGCGGGAATACACATGGCCGGCGCGTTCCATATTGAACAGGGCGGCAGCGTGGTCGGTATCGTTAAATACAAACGAAGAACTGAGATAAATCGGTGTTGCTCTGGCGCCGGTTGCCGGATCTGGCGTGGCACCGGCATGCAAGGCTAAGGTATCGAAGCCGGGGTAATGTGGTCCGCTCATAGACTGCTGTCTCCATATTTTGATGTAGCAATGCTACCATTAAGCTTCACTGCGGAATATGTTTTACACTGGAAAATCGGCGAAGGCGCTGGATTTTTTCAAGCGCTTGCGATACATTGAACAGTAGTGGTGGAAAAATACAGATAACAGAGGGGGACACACGATGAAAGTTTCAGAAATACTCCAGGTCAAGGGCAATATCCTGTTTACGATTACGCCCGACACATCGATCGTCGAAGCCGTCAGCTTCATGGAAGAAAAAGATATCGGCTCATTAGTTGTGATGGAATACGGCGACCTCGTCGGTATCTTGACCTTTCGCGAAGTGATCCGCGCGATTCATACGCATCAAGGCTCGATCGGTAACGGCACGGTGCGCAAATACATGGATGATCACCCGATGACGGTGACGCCGGAAACGGAAGTCAATGAAGTGCGCCGCATGATGTTGGAAAAACACTCGCGCTATCTGCCGGTGATGGACGCCAAAACTCTCATGGGCGTGATTTCATTTTATGACGTTGCCAAAGCCGTACTCGAAGCGCAAAGTTTTGAAAATAAAATGCTCAAGGCCTATATCCGCGATTGGCCGGCAGAGCAGAACGAAGAGTAATAACATGAGGCGGATAAGGGCTTAAGATGCCCGCAACATGTAAGGCCCGTAACGCCCGCCGGTTTCTGTGATCAGAATGCGGGCGTTTTTCATTATACGAATACAAGGATGTATATGCATATCGCCGTCGTAGGAGCAGGTTTGTCCGGATTGACCGCAGCCCGTCAACTGCAAGCGCAAGGACATGTCGTGACCGTTTATGAGAAAAGCATGGGCGTCAGCGGACGCATGAGCACGCGCCAGACCGAATTAGGTGGCTTTGATCATGGCGCGCAGTATTTCACTGCCAGCTCAGAGCGCTTCAAGAAAGAAGTGAATGATTGGAAAAAACTCGGTTGGGTCGCCCAGTGGGATGAGAAGTTGGTCAAGCTCGATCATGCTGTGAGTAAAGCTGCCGGCCAATCCGGCAAGCGCTATGTGGCCGTACCTGGCATGAGCGCACTGGGCAAACAACTGGCGCATGGTCTCGATGTCCGTAAAGAACAGCAAGTTACCTCCTTGGAAGCGTATGGCACGCAATGGCTGTTGAACATCAAGAGCGATGCGGTGGCGATTGCCGCCTCGGCCGGGCCCTTCGATGCCGTGATACTGGCCGTACCGGCCGATCAAGCCGCACCCTTGCTGGCACCCTTACCAGCCTTTGCGGCCCAAGCCGAAGCGGCCAAGCTGGCACCGTGCTGGACTCTGATGCTTGGTTTTCAAACCTCGCTGGAACTGCCTTACGGCGGTGCCTGGGTCGAACAGTCGCGCCTGGCTTGGATTGCGCGTGACACCTCGAAGCCCTTGCATAGAGTGGGCGAGCGCTGGGTCGCGCAGGCCACACCGGCTTGGAGCCTCGAACATCTGGAAGAAGATCCGGAGCGCGCCAAAGAAAAACTGCTGAAAGCCTTCCATGAAGCCACCGGCAGTTGGATACAGCCGATTCATGCCGTGGTCCATCGCTGGCGCTTTGCCCAGGCCGAGCACCCGGTCGCCGCCGATTGCCTGTGGGATGGCAAACAAGGTATAGGCGTGTGCGGTGATTGGTTTGCCGCCGGCCTCGAAGGCGGCGGGCGGGTGGAAAATGCCTTCCTCAGCGCCTTGGCGCTGGCTCAGCAGTTGCCGTGATCAGCGTTGCATCAGGCGCGCCAAGCTGCGCGCCGGTGCGCCGGCATCGTGGATGGTCCACGATTTTTTAAGATGCGTAGGAACTTCCCAGATTGCCGTGGTACCGGCGCGAAACAGTGCGCTATCCCCGGCTTTCAGGTGGAAGTGGTGGCCCAGATAATCGATCTCAACGCTGCCGTCGAGAATGTAAATGGCTTCATCAAATTGATAGTGCCATTCAAATTTCGCGGCATCGCATTCAAAAATGCCGGAGCGGGTTTTACCATCGCTGGATTGAAAAAATTCAGCGGCCCGAAAATTCGGGGTGCCGGCCAATACCCAGTTCGGATTGACCGCGAACGGTAGCAAGCTCAGGGGTGCCGCGGCTTGGCTCGCTGCTGGAGTCGCCGCTACATGGCGGCCAGCCTGATAGGCGATCAACGCGGTCACGCCGGCCAGGCTTAGGGCGACTCCGCAGGCGAGCGCAAGAATTTTGTTTTTCATGTTAACTCCCCGTCACGCTGACCGGTTTGCAAACGCCACAGCGCCGCATAGGCACCGTTGGCATCAAGCAGGGTTTGATGACTGCCGCTTTCGATGATGCTTCCCGCTTCCAACACGTAAATGCAATCGGCATGGCGCACCGTCGAGAGTCGGTGTGCGATGATCAGGGTAGTACGGTCGCGGCTGATGACATCGAGGCTGCGCTGGATCGCCGCTTCGGTTTCATTGTCGACCGCGCTGGTGGCTTCATCGAGTATCAGGATGGCCGGATTTTTCAAAATCGCCCGCGCCAAGGCCAGGCGTTGGCGTTGTCCACCCGAGAGTTTCTGGCCGCGCTCACCGATGCGCGTGGCAAAACCGAGTGGCAAACGCTGAATGAACTCTAAGGCTTCGGCCGCTTCGGCGGCGGCGGCAATGGCGGCATCGCTGGCACCCTCGACACCGTAGGCGATATTCTCAGCGATGCTGCCATCGGTCAGAAAACTATCTTGCGCCACATAGGCGATGGCGCGGCGTAAATCCTGCAAATTCAAACTATCGGTGGCGCAGCCATCGAGCAAAATGCGGCCGGATTGCGGCGCATAAAAGCGCAATAACAATTTCACCAGCGTCGATTTGCCCGAGCCGGTAGCGCCGACAAAGGCCACGGTATGGCCGGCCGGGATGTGCAAGTCGATTGCTGTGAGCGTGGCTTGCTCTCCGTAGGCGAAACTGAGCGCTTCAAAACGCAGCTCGCCACGTACTTGATTGGCCGGCAAGTGCTGCCCCTCGTAAGGAATGCTGATTTTGGTATCGAGCAGGTTCATGGTGCGCGCGATCGCCGACATCGAGCGCTGATACATATCGGCCACATCGGCCAGCCCGGTCATGGGCCAGAGCAGACGCTGCGTCAGATACACCAACACCGAATACGCGCCGACCGCCAGCTCACCGTGCAAAGTCAACCAACCGCCATACACCAGCGTGGCGCTGAAGCCGGCCAGAATCGCCATGCGTATCACCGGGGTGATGGCGGCACTGACGGCAATGGCGCGCGCATTGGCCTCGCGGTAGGTGTTGCTGGCCTCGGCGATATGGGCCGTTTCAAAGGCTTCGGTGGCATAGGCTTTGATGGTGGCCAGACCGAGCAAATTATTATTGAGACGAGCACTGACATCGCCGGCCGCTTCGCGTACTTCGGCATAGCGCGGTGCCAAGCGGCGTTGAAACCAAAAGGCCCCGAACAGAATAGCCGGTACGGGCAAGAGGGCAATCACGGCCAGCGCCGGTTGCAAGGCGAAAAACACGGCGCTGACCATGATCGAAGAGCACAGCACTTGTAAAATTTGGTTGGCCCCACCATTGAGAAAGCGTTCCATTTGATTGATGTCTTCATTGAGAATCGACATCAGATTGCCGGTGCGTTGATTTTCAAAATATGCCATGTCGAGCTTTTGTACATGGTCATAGGTATCGAGGCGCAAATCATGCTGTAAATTTTGCGCCAGCTTGCGCCATTTCAGTGAGAGTAAATATTCAAACCACGATTCGCCACCCCAGATCAAGGCATTCACCACGCCGAGAAAGATCAACTGGTGCCAGGTATCGACGATGCCGAAACCGCCGAGCACGCGTTTGGCGAGAAAACTTTTTTCGCCATTGACGACGATGTCGACCGCCACGCCGATCAATACTTCCGGCAAGACATCAAAGAATTTATTGAGTACCGAGTACAGCATGGCCAAACGGAAGTCGCGCCGGTAAGCGCTGGCGTAATGCAGTAATTTTTTGAGTGGGTGTAGGGTAGGCATGATAGTCAATGAAAAAGGGGACTGCAAAATTTGACAGTCCCCAGGTGTTGCTATGTGTGATCAAAGATGCGCAGAATTAATCTTCGCGACGCAGATGCGGGAACAAAATCACATCACGGATGTTCGGTGAATCGGTGATCAACATCATCAAACGATCGATACCGATGCCGCAACCGCCGGTCGGTGGCAAACCGTATTCGAGTGCGCGGATGTAATCGGCATCGTAATACATGGCTTCTTCATCGCCGGCATCTTTATTGGCCACTTGCGCCTGGAAGCGGGCGGCTTGGTCTTCGGAATCGTTCAATTCCGAAAAACCGTTGGCAATTTCGCGCCCGGTCATGAACAACTCGAAGCGTTCGGTAATGCCGGCTGTCGTATCCGAGGCGCGCGCCAATGGCGAGACTTCGACCGGGTAATCGATGATGTAGGTCGGGTTCCACAACTGCGCTTCGGCAGTTTCTTCAAACAAGGCCAATTGCAAGGCACCGAGACCGGCGGTGGCAAACGGCTTGACGCCGAATTTCAGCAATTCGGTTTTGATGAATTCGGCATCATGCAATTGTTCCTGCGTGTATGCCGGTGCATATTTATTGATGGCACCGACGATGGTCAGGCGTTCGAAGGCTTGCGACAAATCGAGCTCGCGCCCTTGATAAGTCAGCACCGCGGTGCCGTGCGCATCAATGGCCGCTTTGCGTATCACTTGTTCGGTGAAACCCATGAGCCAGGTGTAATCGACATAGGCGGCATAAAATTCCATCATCGTGAATTCCGGATTATGACGTGGTGATACGCCCTCATTACGGAAATTGCGATTGACTTCAAACACGCGATTGAAACCGCCCACGACCAGACGTTTCAAATACAGCTCCGGCGCGATGCGCAGATACATTTCCATATCGAGCGCATTGTGGTGAGTGATGAAAGGCTTGGCCGCGGCACCGCCTGGAATCACGTGCAACATCGGCGTTTCGACTTCCATGAAGTCATGGCCGGCCATGAAATTGCGAATCGACGTCATCGCTGCAGTACGCGCTTTAAAAGTCCGGCGCGTTTCTTCGCTCATGATCAGGTCGACATAGCGTTGACGGTATTTGGTTTCTTGATTTGCCAAACCGTGAAATTTGTCCGGCAAGGGGCGCAGCGATTTGGTCAGCATGCGCAGCGTCGTCACCTTGATGGTCAATTCGTCGGTTTTGGTTTTGAACAGTACACCGACGATGCCGAGAATATCGCCGAGGTCATAGTGACGAAACGCTTCCATTTCATCGACGCCGGTTTTGTCGGCGGTGATGTAGAGTTGAATGCGGCCATCGGCGCGAATCCCCGAGGCATCCTGCAGGGTAGCAAAGGCGGCTTTTTTACCGGCTTCGCGCTTGAGCATCATACGACCAGCCACGCTGACTTCAATGTTCAAAGCTTCCAGCGCTTCACGGTCTAAGCCACTGTATTTTTCTTGCAGCTCAGCGGCGTTGAATTGCGGGCGGAAATCGTTGGGGAAGGCGATTCCCTTGGCACGGATCGCCGCGAGTTTGGCGCGCCGTTCAGCGATGATGGAATGTTCATCGACCGGCAGTTCGGTGGCAGGATGCTGGATTTCTGACATAGATTTCTCTCAATGCGGCGAACCCGGAGTCCGCCTGATTTGTTGTGGCATGCGAGGTACCGGCGCTGCGCGCGCCGGCACCGGGAACTCAGACGCCTTGCTTGAGTGATGCAGCGATGAATTCATCGATGTCACCGTCGAGCACCGCCTTGGTATTGCCGGTTTCGAAACCGGTACGCAAGTCCTTGATACGCGATTGATCGAGCACATAGGAGCGGATCTGATGCCCCCAGCCGACGTCGGTCTTGGAATCTTCCAGATTTTGTTTCTCGCTCATGCGCTTGCGTAATTCCAGCTCGAACAATTTTGCCTTCAGCATTTCCCACGCTTCGGCGCGGTTCCTGTGTTGGCTACGATCATTCTGGCACTGCACCACGATACCCGATGGGCCATGCGTGAGACGTACCGCCGAATCGGTTTTATTAATATGCTGACCACCGGCACCGGAGGCGCGATAGGTATCGGTACGCACATCGGCCGGATTGATATCGATGGCAAATGACTCATCGACTTCCGGATACACAAACAGACTCGAAAACGAAGTGTGGCGGCCGTTATTGGAATCGAACGGCGATTTGCGTACCAAGCGATGCACCCCGGTTTCGGTGCGCAGATAGCCGTAGGCATACTCACCGGTCACTTTGAGTGTCGCGGTTTTAATGCCGGCGATGTCGCCATCGGATTGCTCCAGAATTTCGACCTTGAAACCCTTGCGTTCGCAATAGCGCAAATACTGACGCAATAACATCGAAGCCCAGTCTTGTGCCTCAGTACCACCGGCACCGGCTTGCACATCGATGAAGCAATTGTTCGGATCCATAGGATTATTGAACATGCGACGGAATTCCATGCCCTCTACCGTGGCGCGCAATACCTCGGCATCGGCTTCTACCGCTTCGAGGGTATCGTCATCGGCTTCTTCGCGGGCCATGGCAAACAGCTCATTGGCGTCGCGCAGACCGGCATCGGCCGCGATCAGCGTGTTGACGATGGTTTCCAGCGATTTTTTTTCTTTCCCGAGTTCTTGGGCGCGCTTGGCGTCATCCCAGACTTTCGGGTCTTCTAATTCGGCGTTAACTTGTTCGAGTTTCTCTGACTTGATATCGAAGTCAAAGATACCTCCGAAGTTCGACTTCACGGACCGTCAGGTCGGCCAGCAGGGCGGAGAGACTGTTGAGGCGTTCGGCTTCCATAATGTCACTTTTCTAATGCAATAAAACCTTGCATTATAACTGAGCTGCCGTGCTTAGTCTTGTAAAAGCCGCGCAGTGGCGGCTTTTACTCGCTATTTACCAGACTGAACTGGCAATCGTCGGTTCGGCTTGACGGTGGCTGTGTAACCATTTCGCCAAATGTTGTTTGAAACAGTTGGGGCAAATATGGTATTGCGTGATTTTCGTATGGCCACCGCTCGACAGTGACTCTTCTTCTTCCAAAGAAATCGTGGTGATGAGCTTTTCGTGCTCGGCATCGCTCCAGTTTTCATCCCAGTGCGACTCGGCACCGCAGACGTCGCAGGTCAGTTTGTCGAACACTTCTTCGCTATGTTCAAGAATGAGAACGGTTTTCATATGCTTCATACTGCCTCCGAGAGCTTGCTGTGGAAAATCTCTGAATCGCTGCAAAGATTCTACCTCAGCTTGCCTCCCGGAAAGCAAATTGATGTAAAAAAGCTGCGTTCTGAACCATTCAGGACGCAGCTTTTTTGCTCAGCCAGGCGCGTCTCAGCGGCGACCGGATTTCGCCGCGGCCGGCTTGGCAGCAGCCTGTGGTTTGGCGCGGTTGTAGGACAAGGCAGGGCGCTTGGCCGGTGCTGCCAAAGGAATGCCATCGCGCGGCGGCGGTTTATTACCGTAAGTGTTGACCTTCGGTGCCGCGACACGACGACCATTAGCGACGCCGCTTTGATCGATAGTGACGGGGATTGCCGGTTGTCGGGCCGGAATCAAATGGCGTGGCGCGCTGCCGATCAGATCGCGTCGGCCCATACGTACCAAGGCTTCATGGATGATTTCCCAGTTTTCCGGCGCATGATAGCGCAGCAAAGCCTTGTGCAATTTGCGCACCTTGCCCGAGCGAGCCGTTTCCACCGCTTCCGAATCGGCGCTGACGCGCTTGAGCGGATTTTTACGCGTGTGGTACATGGTGGTTGCCAGTGCCATCGGCGTGGGCATGAAGGTTTGCACCTGATCGAGTTTGAAATCGTTTTTCTTCAGCCAGATCGCCAGATTGACCATATCTTCATCGGTCGAGCCCGGATGGGCGGCGATGAAGTAAGGAATCAGGTACTGTTCTTTATTGGCTTCTTTCGAATATTTTTCAAACATTTGTTTGAACTCGTCATAGCTGCCTATACCCGGCTTCATCATCTTTGACAGTGTATCGGCTTCAGTATGTTCCGGTGCGATTTTCAACAAACCACCGACGTGGTGGGTCACCAATTCTTTCACATACTCGGGGGAACGGACGGCCAAATCGTAGCGCAGGCCTGAGCTGATCAGAATTTTCTTGATGCCGGGCAGGGCGCGCGCCTTACGATAAATCGAAATCAATTTGCTGTGGTCGGTACCGAGATTCGAGCAAATCGACGGATACACGCACGACAAGCGGCGGCACGATTCTTCGATGTTCTTATCTTTACAAGCGAGTCGATACATATTTGCAGTCGGGCCGCCAAGATCGGAAATGGTGCCGGTAAAGCCCTTGACCTTGTCGCGAATTTCTTCAATCTCACGCAAAATCGACGGTTCCGAGCGGCTTTGAATGATGCGTCCTTCATGTTCGGTGATCGAACAGAAAGTACAGCCACCGAAACAGCCACGCATGATATTGACCGAGAAACGTATCATGTCCCAAGCCGGAATCTTGGCCTTGCCATAGGCCGGATGCGGCGCACGCGCATACGCGCGGTCGTACACGCCATCCATTTCATCCATCGCCAGCGGCAGCGGCGGCGGATTGAGCCAGACATCGCGCTCGCCGTGTCCCTGCACCAAAGCCTTGGCATTGCCAGGATTGGCTTCCAGATGGAACACGCGCGAGGCATGCGCATACATCACGGCATCGTCCTTGACTTGATCAAACGAGGGCAAGCGGATCACCGACTTATGTAATTTATTGCGCAACATCAGTTGCCGCTCTTCGCGGCTCATGATGCGGATCGCTTGTTGTGCCACCACGTCAGGGGTCGGTGCCGCTGCAGCACTGCCGTCGGTGGCGCATTTGGCGTCTTTTTCCGGCGTCATCGCATACGGATCGGTATGCGTTTCTACCTTGCCCGGGGTATCGAGCTTGATCGAGTTAATTTCGCTCCATTCCGCATCCGGCAGCCAACCGCGTGCCACCATGAAAGCCGTGCCACGCAAATCGCGAATCTGTTCTATCGCTTCGCCTTGACCGAGACGATGGCTGAGATCGATCAGCGCGCGTTCTGCATTGCCGAACAATAAAATATCGGCCTTGGAATCGGGTAAGACCGAACGACGTACTTTATCCGACCAATAATCGTAGTGGGCAATCCGGCGTAAGCTCGCTTCGATGCTGCCGACGACGATGTTGGCATCGGGGAAGGCTTCGCGTGCACGCTGGGCATACACCACCAAGGCGCGGTCGGGCCGCTTGCTGCGGTCGCCATCCGGGGTGTAGGCATCTTCCGAGCGGATTTTGCGATCGGCCGTGTAGCGGTTGACCATGGAATCCATATTCCCGGCGGTGACGCCGAAATACAGATTCGGCTTACCGAGCACTCGAAACGCCGCCGCCGATTGCCAATCCGGTTGGCTGATGATTCCGACGCGAAAACCGTGATGCTCGAGCAAGCGGCCGATCAGCGCCATGCCGAAACTCGGATGGTCGATATAAGCGTCGCCGGTGACTAAAATGACATCGCAACTGTCCCAGCCCAGCACATCCATTTCGGCGCGAGACATAGGCAAGAAGGGCGCGGTGTGGCTGCCACCGACATCGGTGCGAAAGCGCGGGAACGAGAAAAGATTTTTAGGCTGAGGATTCATGGGCGCGATTGTACCGGAATCTGCGCGCGTTTGCCGGCGAGCTGATAAATTATGCTGAAGAATCAAACGCTTGGCGCACGCAGCAGGGCATCGGCTTCGGTATTCTTGTGTCGTGGAACCCATTTCAGGCGCAGTCCGGGCAATTGTGCCATCAGAGTGCAGGCACGTGCGCGGTAGTCTTGCAGGCGCACTGCCGCGGCGCTACTGCCGAGCACGTCATTGATCACCACCTGGCTGTCACCGCGCAGCAGTATGCTCACGGTCGGTGCCGGGCCGAGTAAAGCCAGCAGCAATTCCAGCGCCGCGATCAGCGCCTGGTATTCGGCATCGCTGCTGTCACCATAACCGAGTGCGCGAGTTTGCTGATGCACTTCGCCGGCCGGTCCGCGCACGATGCAAGCGAGCAGGCATGCGCCGGGGTTCGGTTTGGCTGAGCCGTCAAACCAGGCATTCCAGTCGCTGGTTTCATGTATGTTTACTGCTTTGGGCATGGGCGTTCCTGATTTTCCAAGCGCTCATGCTAGCCGTTCCGGCGTAAAATCACCACTGTTACGCGCTGTGCGACCACTACTTCATCGATTTTCCCTATGCCGACTTCTGTCATTCCCTTTTTAGCCAGCGATGCCGCCACCACCGCCAACTGGGTCGCCGCCTTGCAGGCCGCCTTGCCCGAACAGCGCATCGTCGCTTTCTCTACCCTCAGCGAAACGGAAAAAAAGGCGGTGCGCATCGCCATCGTCGCTAATCCCGAACCGGCCCAATTGCAGCAACTGCCGCAATTGCAATGGGTCCACAGCGTCTGGGCCGGCGTCGAACGTTTGCTGCAGGAGGCCGGGCCGCAGGCGTGGCCGCTGGTGCGTTTGCTTGACCCGCAATTGGCGGCGACCATGGCCGAAGCCGTGCTGGCCTGGACTTTGTACCTGCATCGCGAGATGCCGGCCTATGCGCGGCAACAGCGACAAGGCCTGTGGCAGGCGCGGCCGTACCGTAGCGCCGGCAGTCAAACCATCGGCTTATTGGGCTTGGGTGCACTCGGCGCGGCCGCGGCGCGCAGTTTGCTCGCTGCCGGATTTAAAGTAGCTGGCTGGAGTCGTGAAACCAAACAAATAAGCGGCGTGCGCTGCTTTGCCGGGGCCGCCGAATTGCCGCTGCTGTTAGCGCAAACCAACATCCTCGTGTGCTTGTTACCTTTGACAGCCGCCACGCGCGACTTGCTCGATGCATCCATGCTGCGGCAACTGCCGACCGGCGCATCCTTGATCAATTTCGCCCGCGGTGCCATCGTCGTCGATCAGGATTTGCGTGCCGCACTCGACGACGGTCACCTCAGCCATGCCGTACTCGATGTATTTCGCAGCGAACCCTTGCCAGCCGAGGCCTGGCAATGGCAGCACCCGGCAGTGAGCGTGCTGCCGCATTGCTCGGCACCAACCGACCGCGCCAGCGCCGCAGCCATCGTCGCTGCCACGATCCGGCAATACCATGCCGATGGCAGTTTGCCGGCGACGGTGGATCGTGCGCTGGGGTATTGAGAAATGCAGAGCGGTAAAACATTCATACCTCGTCGAAGGTATGGCTTAATTACATGAACTGAAAAGGGAACGCGACCTTGACCAGAAAAGCTGTATGCGTGTACAGTGCAAAAAAACGTTAAGGAAGCGCGGATTTAATCGCTGTGGAATTGTCCGTTGCCAATGAGGATGCAATGCAAGGCGTCTTTTGCTGTCAATAGCGAGCTATTGACAGCAAAAGGCAACGCAGCAGTGCGCCTCAGTGGCGGCGGGCAAACCACTTGGATTAAATCTGCGCTTCCTTAAGTGGCTTGGCACGCATGTGTAATCGAAATACTGAGGAAATATAATGGACCGACAAGCAAGTGCCGCAGCATTTCCGCGGCGCGCCATGAAAAATGGGAAAAGCGTACTGCCTGGCTATCTTGAATTTTTTGCCGGCAGTGGTCTGGTTGCTTATGCTTTAAAACAGAATTTCACAGCGATCTGGGCAAACGATATTTCCGAAAAAAAGGCTGCTGTTTATCATGCCAACCATGGCAAACAGCATTTCCACCTTGGCTCGATAGCCGATATTAAAGGTGCAAGCCTGCCAGCGGCACCGCTTTCTTGGGCCAGCTTTCCTTGTCAGGATTTATCCTTGGCTGGTCTCATTGCCGGAATAGATGGTAAGCGCAGCGGTTTGGTGTGGGAGTGGTTGCGCGTAATGGATGAAATGACGGAAATGCCTGAAATTTTGGTCGCTGAAAATGTGACCGGATTGATGTCGGTAGACGGTGGCAGTCAGTATCGCATGCTGCATGCAGCGCTGCGCAAGCGCGGCTATGTCGTTGGTGCGATACAGTTGGATGCCGTACATTGGGTGCCGCATTCTCGACCAAGGGTTTTTGTCATTGCGGTGAAAGAAGCGCTGGTGATTCCAGCGCAGCTTTTGACCGATGGCCCGACTTGGCTGCATCCGAAAGCCTTCGTCACTGCGGCAAAAGACCTTGATGGCTGGTTGTGGTGGAAGCTGGCCGCACCCGAGCCGCGAAAAATTCATCTCAACGATATTATCGAATGGACTGCGCAGTGCGATGATGAGGAAAAGTCTGCACGCAATATAGCCTTGATTCCTGATAAGCACAGAAAAATGCTGGACCATGCAAGCGTTGTCGCTGCGCCTGGCTATAAGCGAACGCGGGCATCGAAGCAAGTTCTCGAGTTGCGTTTTGATGGGGTTGCGGGGTGTCTACGCACACCGAAAGGTGGCAGTAGTCGGCAGTTTTTAGTCATAAAAAAAAATAAAAAACTTCTGACACGACTGCTGACGGTACGTGAAACGGCTCGTCTTATGGGTGCGCCGGAATCTTTCCAACTTCCTGGATCGTATAACGATGGTTATATGGCAATGGGTGACGCTGTAGCAGCACCATGCGCCCGGTTTCTTGCGGAATTTTTGCTTTCTCCCTTGCTGAAAGTAATTGCATGAGCAAACTCATTGAAATACTTGTTGAGTATCAAAAAAGCAATAAATTAACTTCAAAAGGAAAACTTGCCTCGATTCTCTTTGTGACCCGCCTTGCGAAAAACGAAGGCTTGCCACTTGACTCGTCGGTGTTGCTGACAGATAGTCAAGGGCAGGTACTGGGATTAGGAAAATCTGCGGTGCAATCGATTCTGAAAGAACATGGGGAATCGCGGGTTCTGGCGGAGGAAGGTGGCCGCACCAGTCGTGGAAGTTTGGGAAATATGCAGCAGTATGTTACTTTTCTGAATCAACTCCATCAAGATGATTTAGCTGATATGCCTGTGATCGAAGCGTGGTGGGTAGAGCGGGTGAAAGATTTTTTTGCTGCCAAGCCTTTTGTGTTGAAATACGATACCAGCATCTCTTTGCGTGCGATAGTACGAGACCTGCTGCAACAAGCAATCAAACGGCAAAAAGAAAATCCAGGGACGATGTATGCAGGGGCGGTCATGCAGCATTTGGTCGGTGCCAAACTCAGTCTCGTATTAGCTGAGAGCGTTGTGCAGAACCATGGTTTTTCTGTTTCAGATGCAATGAGTTCCCGCGGTGGTGATTTTATTATTGATGAGGTCGTCATCCATGTTACCAGCGCTCCGGGTGAGGCGCTCATGCGTAAATGCGAAGGAAATCTTCACTCTGGTGTCAGACCCATCATCGTCACGACCTACGCGAGTATGCCAGCAGCAGAATCCTTGGCTGAAATACAAGGTATCGCAGGTCGCATTGATATCTTGGAAGTAGAACAATTCATTGCCACCAACGTCTATGAGCTCAGTCAATTCAAAACTGCTGAGCGGAGAGTCACGGTTGAGCGACTGGTGGAGCGCTACAATGAAGTTGTTCGATCGTGCGAAACAGATCCAAGTTTACAAATTTCAGTCAGTTGATGCTCGCCACCCGCATCGCAGCCATTATTTTCGCATGAACCCGCACGAACGTCGATTGACATGCCGGCCAAGCTGGCCGAGAATGTAATTCTGCATGCAATTCGGGAGAAATCATGAGCATCGCTTCGTTGGGCGCAACTAATTACCAAGCTATCGGCAAGCTTACCGGCAGCAGCAGTGGTGCCACGGCGGCGACTTCGGCCAGCGCACTGAGTGCCGTGTTGACCGGCACAACCAATAGCAATGCCACTTCGGCGGCCAGCTCGGGAAACAGCAGCAGCCTTGCCGCCGCATTACAGCAGGCCTTGGCACAAGTGAATTCCGGTGCCGACTTGTCGAGCTTGTTGTCCTCGACCACTGAGCAGTCTTCGTCCGATTTTCTCAGTAATTTGTATTCTTCGCTGCCCGGCCTGTCCGCGTCGACCACTAACTCTACCAGCAACAGTGCGGCAGTCGCCGCAGTCCAACTCGACTCTTCGAGCCCGACGGCCAAATTACAAAGCAGCTTACAAAAACTCGTTACCCAGCTCGACAATGGCAGCAGCGAAGCCAGCGGCAGCCTGCAAAAATCGTTCAACAGCCTGATCACCGATAGTGGCGGCAACCCCAGCCAAACCAGTTTGCAATCATTTCTCAAACTGGTGGCAGCCAATGTGCAGGGCAGTGTCGCAGTGGGCAGTTTTCTCGATACCAGCGCCTGAGTCAAGCGCCGTTACCGCTGACTACAAAGTTTTCACGCAGAGCTTGAAGTCACGATCTTCTTCATACACGCCGACGCGAAAGCCGAGGCTGCGCATGAGCTTGAGCATGCCGCTGTTATTACTCAATACCAAACCTTCGATCTGACTCAAACCACGGCTGCGCGCGACATCAATGATGGACATCATCATGCGTGAGCCCAGCCCTTGGCCGCTGAATTGGTCGGCAATCAGCAGGGAAAATTCACAACTGCTCTTGTCCGGGTTGGTAACATAGCGCGATACCCCAATGATGCACTCGCTTTCGCTGATGCGTCCATGTTCATCGACGCTGCGCTGTGGGTAAATCGCCACCAGCGCCATTTCACGGTCGTAATCGATCAGCGTGAATTGCGCCAGCATGCGCTCGGATAATTCGCGCATCGATGAGACGAAGCGAAAATACCGGCTCTCCTCCGACAAACCGCGCACCAGCGCTTGCAGCATATCGGCGTCGTGCGGATGCAACGGACGCACAATATAACGGCTGCCGTCGCGCAGCGGCCATTCGGTTTCGCGGTCGGATGGATACGGCGAAATCGCCAGATGCTGATAATTGCCCGGTTCGGCCGGCGCATGGTCAACCACGATGCGGGCATCGACCACCAAGGCCCCATCGTGATCGACGATGACCGGATTGATATCGAGCTCGCGTAACTGCGGCAGCGCGCACACCATTTCCGACACCCGCAATAAAATTTGCTCGAGCGCTTCGCGCTGCACCGCCGCCGCACCGTGCCAAGGACCGAGCATGGCGGCGGCGCGTGCGCGTGCGATCAAACCTTGTGCCAAGAATTGGTTTAACGGTGGCAGTTCGAGTGCGCGGTCGGCGATCAAATCACTCATCACCCCGCCGGCACCGAAAGCGATCACCGGACCGAACAAGGGATCGCTGAGCATGCCGATATAGAGTTCGCGACCGAGCGGCTTGCCCGACATATTTTGTACCGTCACGCCATTGATGCGGGCTTCGGGACGCAATCGGCTGACGGTCGCCATCATGGTTTGCCAGGTATCGCGTACGCCGGCACCATTGAGAATATTCAAGGCTACCCCTTGTACTTCCGATTTGTGGCTTATATCGGGCGCATCGATCTTCAAGGCTACCGGATAAGCGAGCTGATTGGCGACTAACATGGCTTCATTGGCCGAGCGCGCCAAGATCGTTTTGGTGACGGGAATATGGAATGCCGACAGCAAGGCTTTCGACTCCATCTCGGTCAGCACGCGCCGTCGTTCGGCCAGCACGCTTTCTATCAGTATGCGTGCGCCTTCGAGATCGGGTTTCGCCAATTGCGATAAGGGTGCGGGGACTTGGCGCAGCAATTGCTGATTTTGATGGAAGCGCGAAATATGATGGAAGGCGTCGACCGCTGCTTCCGGCGTGCGAAAACTCGGAATTGCCGCGCGATGCAGAATCGTGCGTGCTTGGGCGACTTGTTCATCGCCCATCCAGCACGTCAGCAGCGGCTTGCCAAGTGTGGCATAGTGCTCGGCCAAGGCATGGGCGATCAAGCTGTCATCAGTTCCGGGGGTGGGGGAAAGGATCACTAAAATGCCATCGATTTCATTACTGTGGGCACAGGCTTCGAGGGCGGCGCGAAATTGCCCGGCATCGGCGGCATGGCCGAGGTCGAGGATGTTACTCAATTGGGCCAGCGGCGAAAGCTGCGCGGCCAAGGCTTGTGCTGCTGCTGCCGCCAAGGCGACCGGTTGCAGACCCAGTGCGTGCGCGGCATCGAGTGCCAGCACGGCCGGCCCGCCGCCATTGGAAATGATGGCCAAGCGCCGTCCAATCGGCAGATGGCGTGCCGACAGACACTTGGTGGCGGCGAATAATTGTACTAACGAGCGTACCCGCACCGCACCGGCACGTTGTAAAGCGGTATCGAAAATGGCATCGAAACTGTCGGCATCGACACCGCTGTGGTTGGCTTTGAGGATGATGACCGGTTTCGCATTGGCGGCGGCACGCAAGGCACTCATGAAGCGACGCGCATTGCGTATGCCTTCGAGATAGACCACGATGCTCTGAGTATGCCGGTCTTGTGCCAGATAATCGAGGGCATCGGCCAAATCGACCGCGCTGTCGGGGCCGAGTGAAATGACGGCAGAAAAACCAATGCCGCCCTTGGCGGCCCAGTCGAGTATCGAACTCGCCAATGCGCCCGATTGCGACAGCACGGCGATGCCGCCGGGTTTGGCGAGGCGACCGAGGGTGCTGGCATTGAGTTGGTTTTTCGGAATCTGAAAACCCATGCTGTTGGGACCGAGCAGAAAAATTCCATGCTGACTGGCGATTTGATGCAGCGTCGTGCGCATTGTCGCCGCTACGCCGTGTGAAATGATCAGTACGGCTTTACATTGCAAACGTCCGGCAAAATCGAGTGCCGTGCATAATTGTTCATCGGGCAGGGCGATGAGTACCAGATCGGCGCGTGCCGCCACTAAATCGCTGTGGGTGCCGCTCATGCCAATGTCAAGAAAACTGACTTGACCGGCAAATTTGTCGGCCGCCAGATGGGCGCTCAGTACCCGCGCCAACGGTGTTTGTTCGGCCTCGCCAGTGCCGGCAAAGACCACCAGCGAACGCGGCGCGAACAGCGCCGAAAGATAATGCTTATCCATCTTGTTTCCCGTATAAAAAATCATTCACCAAACTGCCCGCAGCGAACTTCGTTCAGTCCGCGCCGATTAACACCCGTACATGGGCGGCCACGCTGCGCGCCAAGGGCGAGAGTTCGTAACCGCCTTCCAGACAAGAGACGATGCGACCGCCGGCGTGGCGTGCCGCCAGTTCGACCAATTGCCGCGTGATCCAGGCGAAATCGGCTTCCACCAAACCTAGATTACCCATGTCATCTTCTTTGTGGCCATCGAAGCCGGCCGAAATAAACACGATTTGCGGCGCAAATTCCTCCAATGCCGGCAGCCAATGGCTGCTGACGGCCGCGCGAAACACCGCACCACCGGAACGCGCCGGCAAGCCGATATTAAGCATATTCGGCCCACGAGGAATAGCGCCGCTGAACGGGTAAATATCCTTTTCAAAGCTTGAGCACATCAACACGCCCATATCGCCATGCAGAATATCTTCACTGCCATTGCCATGATGGACGTCGAAATCGACCAAGGCTATTCTGGCTATGCCGTACACGGCTTGGGCATGGCGGATGGCGATGGCAACATTGTTAAAAAAACAAAATCCACCGGCGGCAGCGCGCTCGGCATGGTGGCCGGGCGGACGCACATTGCAAAATGCCACGCGCGCCTGACCACTGAGCACCAGGTCGGTCGCCAGCACCGCCGCACCGGCAGCACGCTGCGCGGCGCGATACGAGTAGGGGTTGATACGGGTATCGGGGTCGATGCGCGTATACGCATCTTCGGGCACATTCGCACCTGACATGGCGAATTGCTCCAGATAGGCAGCGTCATGTGCGCGCAGTAATTGCTCTGCGCTGACCAGCGGCGCATCGTAGCACTGCATATGGTCGAGCAAACCGCTGATGAGTAATTGATCGTTGATGGCACCGAGTCGTTGCGGACTTTCCGGGTGCTGATCGCCCATGTCATGCTTTTGGCAATCGCTGTGAGTAATATAGGCGGCGAACATGGCTTTCCGTAATGACGAAGGTTTCCCATAGTAGGCCAGTGCAGCGCGTTTGAGCAGGGGCGATGGCAGATTTTGTGCTGTATCAAGTTGTGGGCGTGCCAGTTGCGGCTTTTGTTGCGCAGTCGTTGCTTTTTGAATACGCCAGTGGCATGCTGGCCGATTGTTTGTCATTGCGCTACGGAAGCCCTCTATGTTCACGATGTTTGCGATGTTGAAAAACAGCTGGGAAAACCTGGTGGCGCGAGTGTTTCGACACGCCATCGCGGCGCGCTGCCGGCGCGCCGGTTTGCGGCAACAGACGATGCCGATGCCTTACGGTAGCGTGGCCTACCTCGATAATGCTGCCGCCGGCACGGCCATCGTGCTGTTGCATGATGCCGGTGCCGATAAAAACAGTTGGCTGGCTTGCGCGGCGCGGTTCGGGCGCGGGCAGCGCTTGCTGATACTCGATTTGCCCGGCCATGGTGACAGTGGCGCCGATCTGGAACTCGAATACGATGTGCATAGCCAAACTGAGCGCGTGCTCGAATTCATCGAGCAATTATCCTTATCTCAAGTGCATTTGATCGGCAACGGACTGGGATCCGCGATTGCCCTGCGTTTGGCGCATTGGCGGCCACAACTATGCGTCTCGCTGATCCTTATCAACGTCGGCGGCCTGCCTGGTCCGGCTTCTGTTCTGACGACAGTGCTCGGCACGAGTGGCAAAGACCCACTGATGGATATCGGCAGCCTCGATGATTTCAAACTCTTGCTGGAACTGAGCATGTACCGTGTGCCCTACCTGCCGCGGCCCTTGCTGCACTTATTGGCGCGGCAAAAAATAGCACGCCATGCCATCGATCTGAAAATCGCCGCCGATCTGCGACGTGATCTTGACCAAAGCGCCGTACTGGCGCAATTACATCTGCCAACCCTGATCATCTGGGGTGCCGATGACAAAATCAGCCATGTCGATGGCGCGGCCTTGCTGCATGCGCGTATCAGCGGCAGCGCGCTGCTGATTGTGCCTGAGTGCGGCCATTTACCCATGCTTGAGCAGGCTGCCGTCGTGGCAGCGCGCTGCACGCGCTTTCTCGCTGCGTTCAATGCAGCTTGAAACAGCCATCAATAATTATTATTCAGATAATTAGTTGCCTAAAAGATTGTATCGAAACCTCTCCTTGTTCCGTATGATTTGACATGGCCGCGGGCAGATGGCGGCGTCATGACGCATGCACAAGGACTTTCCTGATCGGAGATGGAGACGGAGATGAGATATTATGCCAAAGCCGAAATTGACACCAGCTTCGCGGGACGCTGGGAAATGCAAGCTTACACGGAGTTCGCCCATATTCTGAACGACAATGCTCGACCGTTCCCGTGCACGCTTGGCATTGCCGGCTGGCATAACGATCAGTTGCGCTACGCTTTCATCGACCACGCGCCGCTGGTAGAGCAGGGTGGCAACGAAGCGGCGCTGCAGGAGCTGGCCGCCTCACTGCAGAGTTACCTGCCGAATGCCCGACTATTCGGTAAAAACACGTCCTTGGTAGTATTTTTCAATGAAACCCGCGATCAGGGCGTGCCGCACTACGAACAGTGTTTTTGGAATTTGCTCAATGGCGTGCACCGCCTCGACAGTCGGCCGTGGCCAACTGACATCGCCACCAATCCCAGCGACAGCAGCTGGGAATTTTCTTTTGCAGGGCAAGCAATGTTCGTTGTTTGCAACACGCCTTCGCATCGTCGCAGACACAGTCGCTACCATCCTTATTTCATGCTGAGCTTTCAACCGCGCTGGGTGTTCGAGGATGTAATCGGTCCGACGGCAGCGAATGCGCAAAAAGTGAGAAGTGAAATCAGGAAGCGTCTGCATGAGTTTGATGAGGTCGCCATCACAGCTTTCCTCGGCAGCTTTGGCGCAGCAGAGAACCGCGAGTGGCACCAGTACTTTCTGCGCGACGACAACAGCGCGCCGCTACGTTGCCCATTCAAACATGCCGCCGCCGCGCCGCGCGCCGTCTTGTTCCAGCAAACCGGCCACTACGCCATCGAAACAGTGATACGCGAACTCTTACCGCCGACCGGTTCGGTCGAAGTGCAATTCGATACGCCGAACCGCGAACACGCCTGGCACAGCCATGCTACCGATGAAACCTTACATGTCATCGAAGGCAGCATGCAATTTGCCACCATCGAGCAGGTATTTGTGTGTCAGCCCGGCGATCGCATCTTGCTGCCGGCACAGACGATCCACCGTTCCGTGGCCGGACCGGCAGGGTGCTTATATGTCATCGCCACACGCATGCTCAGGCATCACCTGATAAATTAATGCTGATGATGCGCCGCAATGGCACATCGTCATCGCGCGGCGTGGCGTTTATTTAGTCACGCTCAGCGCTTCGATCTTCCCACCTCGGTAAGTGTACAAGGTGATAGGGGCATGGTTGAGATCGCCATTGTTATCGAAACTGATATCGCCGCTGATGCCGCGATAATGGATTTTCTTTAAGAATGGCAAGTACTTGGCCGGTTCGGATGAGCCGGCATCTTGCATGGCTTGAACCATGGTCATGGTGGCATCGTAAGCTTGTCCAGCGTAAAGTTGCGTCTCTATACCAAATCTTTTCTTGTAATCGGCACGCCATTGATCATAGGCTGGCTTTTGCTCAGCAGGCACGCCGCCGGCCGAGGCGCAGACGACTTGTTCGTCGGCCATGCTATCGCCGGCAAACTTGGGCAAGTTAGGTGTACAAATAGCGTCGCCACCCATGAACTTGGTATTCATGCCCAAGGCTTTCATTTGACGCAGCATAGGCCCGGCCGTGCTTTCCAAACCGGCAAAGAAAATCATATCGGGTTTTTTAGCTTTGACCGAGGTGAGTACCGCGGCAAAATCGGTGGCCTTGTCGGTGGTATGTTCACGCACCACCACGTCGCCGCCAGCTGCTTTGGCACTCTTGATGAATTCGTTTGCCAAACCCTGGCCGTAGGCGGTTTTATCATCGATGACGGCAATCTTTTTGGCCTTGCTAACCTCTACCGCATAGCGCCCGACTGCCGCGCCGAGTTGGCCATCGTTGGCTGTGACGCGAAACGTTACCGGAAAGCCTTGCAAGGTGTATTTCGGGTGCGAAGTGCCGGCGCTGATCTCCGGAATGCCGGCGTGATTGTAAATGCGTGAGGCTGGAATGCTGGCGCCGGAAGTTACGTGGCCGATCACGCCGCTGACTTTGGCATCGACCAGTTTCTGCGCTACCGAAGTGGCTTGCTTGGGGTCGCCGGCATCGTCTTCTGCCAAGAGGCTGAAACGGGCTTTCTTACCGCCGATCATGACGCCCTTGGCATTGAGCTGTTCAACCGCCATTCTGACGCCGTTTTCATTATCTTTTCCAATATGTGCGATGCCGCCAGAAATTGGCCCAGCATGGCCAATCTTGACCTGTACTTCCTGTGCTGCCGCTGCAAAACTGATAACTGTGCTGGCAATCGCCAGCGAGACCATGCTTAATTTGAATGCCATAATTTACTCGCAATAGTTTTTGGAATGTAAGGTGAAACGCGTCACCACCTCTTAAAGAGGGCGTAGGGACGCGTCTACTCGTTGAGCGTCGCGTTGAACGTCGCTGGAGTGATTCCAAGCAGTGACTGGGCATGCTTGTATCAGTAACATAGAATAGTAGACGCGCCTGCAGCGAGGCTCAAGTCAGAAAATTCTGAAAGTTTTGTCGGAATTTTCTTAAAATGTTTTGGCAGGAACCTGGCGTCATTTTTTATACTGAAAATGCCACAATTTCTGCCATTTTCAGTTAACTGCGAACGTCGCTGGATTCCTGCCAAAAGCTCGCAGGAACGACGTTGCGGGCGGTTGGGGTAAGGATGCCGACTACACGCAGCTTTGCGACAGGCTCAACGACATGCGGGAGCGACGATGCGGAGGTGTGGCCGAATAACGCGACTAAGCGCCGTCGAGCCCATATTTTTTGATCTTGTCATGCAGCGTCGTCTTGGCAACACCGAGCGCTTCGGCCGTGCGCGCCAAGCTACCGTGGCGATGCAGGGCATCGACGATCAAGGCGCGTTCAAAGGCTTCCACCGTTTCGGCCAGCGCTGTCGGGCCGTTGATCGGCGGCTGCCCAAACGGTGGTGAACCACTTTCTATGCCCAGCACGCAGCGGTCGGCAACATTGCGCAGCTCGCGGATATTCCCGGGCCACGCGTAGCCGAGCAATTGGCGAATCCGCTCGGGCGTGGTGGCCGGCAGTGCGCGTTGATGGCGAGCCGTGCCGAGCAGTAAAAAATGTTCGAACAGCAGAGGGATATCTTCACGCCGCTCGCGTAGTGGTGGCAGATCGACGGTAGCGACGCTGAGCCGATAATACAGATCGCTGCGAAAGCCACCCCTGGCCGATAGCTCGACCAAATCGGTTTTGGTTGCGGCGATGACGCGGCAGTCGATAGGAATCAAGGTGTTGGAGCCGAGGCGCTCGAGCTTGCGTTCTTGTAATACACGCAGCAGCTTGATTTGCATCGCCAGCGGCATGCTCTCGATTTCGTCGAGGAACAGCGTACCGCCGCTGGCATGTTCAATTTTGCCTATGCGTTTTTTTGCGGCACCGGTATAGGCACCGGCTTCATGCCCAAAAATTTCACTGTCAAACAAAGTTTCCGGCAAACCGCCGCAATTGATCGCCACAAAATTGCCTTGGCTACGCGAACTGGCTTCATGCAAGCAGCGCGCAACCAATTCCTTGCCAGTACCGGTTTCACCATGAATCAATACGTCTGCGGCACTGTCGGCCAGGCAGCTGACCATCGTGCGAATTTTTTGCATGCTCGGTGCGCGGCCCAGCATTTGGCTTTCGAGCTGATCGCGTTGCGCCAACTGGCGTCGCAGCGTGCGCACTTCCAGCACGAGCCGGCGTTTTTCCAGCGCTCGGCGCACCACTTCAACCAAGTATTCAGGCGCGAACGGTTTTTGAATAAAATCGTGCGCGCCATCTTTCATCGCCTGTACCGCCATAGAAATATCACCATGACCAGTGATCAGCACTACCGGCAATTCCGGGTCGATCTGTAATATTTCACGCAGAAAGCTCATGCCATCCAATTTCGGCAGCCGAATATCACTGACCACGATGCCGCAAAAATCACGGCCAAGCCGGCGGCGTGCCTGTTCGGCGCTGGTGACGCAGTCAACGGCGATACCTTCGAGTTGCAAGGCTTGCGCGCAACCGAGCGCGACGTCGGGGTCGTCTTCGACGATCAGTACCGTCAGAATTTCACTCATGTGGCGCGCCCTTTTCTGAAAGCGGGATTTCCAAGGTAAATACGGCACCACCTTCGGGGTGGTTACTGGCATTCAAGGTACCACCGAAATCGCGCATGATGTCAGCAGAAATACTCAGACCCAAGCCCAAGCCGACACCGGCCTGTTTGGTAGTAAAAAATGCGACAAACAATTGGCTCATGACCGTTTCGGTCAGCCCCGGGCCGTGGTCGCGTACCGTCAGGCGGGCCAGTTGGCCCAGCGCTTCACAGCTGAGCTCGATGCACGGCGCGGCGTGGCCTGCCATGGCATCGAGCGCATTGCCGATCAGGTTGATCAACACTTGTTCGAGTCTATCGGCATCGCACAGCGCCACCGGTGCCGGCAACGGGCAATCGCGCCGCACCGTCACATGGGCTTGCAGCAGACGCTGTTCCAGCAGTGCGAGCGAGTTATCGAGCGCGCGATCGAGCGCAACCGCCTGCAATTGCGCGCTCGATTTGTGCGCAAAGGTGCGCAGCTGGCCGGTAATGCGTCCCATGCGATCGGTCAGTTGTGCAATCCGTTCGAGATTGGAGCGAGTAGTTGCAAGGTCACCGCGATCGAGAAAACGCACGCTATTGCCGGATAAGGTACGCAGCGCTGCCAACGGCTGGTTGAGCTCATGCGCAATTCCGGTCGAGAGTTGACCGATCGCCGCCAGCTTACCCGCTTGGACCAGCTCATCCTGCGCCGCGCGCAAGGTACGTTCGGCGCGGATACGATCGCTGACTTCATCTTGCAACTGTTGGTTGGCCGTGGAGAGGTCGGCGGTACGCGTCGCTACCTTACGCTCTAATTCGTCGTGCGCTTGTTGCAATGCTTCGCGCGCGGCCAGACGATCTTTCAAATGCCGTCGCCGTTCGTTGAGCATCATACCGACCATGAACAACAACACGGTGCCGACCACGGCAAGCGCGGCCCGGCTTTGCGCGATATCATCGACTTGCTTCAAATGTGAGAACACAGTCAGGGTCCACGGTGTGCCGGGCAATGGGCGCGATTGCGCCAGAAAGCGGCCGGCCACCGGATAGGCAGAGGCGATGGCGGGATCATCTTTGGCAATGCTGACTAAGCGCGCACCGTGATCGAGTTCACGCAATTCTTTCAAGCCCAGCGGTTTCAAGGCGCGCCGATTATATTGCTGGGTTTGGTCGAAGGCGCTGCGAGTTTTTTCTTCCAGCGCCCGCACGGTAGTGAATTTCCAATTGGCGACCGAGCCGAGAATGACGACCCCGTTTTCATCGCTGACCATGGCCGGTGTTTCTACAGTGGCCCATGATTTTTCCAATTGCTCCAAACTCACTTTGAGCACCGCCACGCCCAGCGTTTTGCTGCCGTCTGACAGCGTCGAGGCCAAATAGTAACCGGGCTCACCGCGCGTAGTGCCGATGCCGAAAAAGCGGCCGTGCCCACTCTCCAGCGCCTCCCTGAAATACGGCCGAAACGTCAGATCTTCGCCGACAAAGCTGTCGGTACGCCGCCAATTACTCGATGCCACGACCCGCCCGCTGGTATCGATGAGGTAGATCGACAGCGTCCCGGCGCGCTCGTTGAGTTGTTCGAGATAGACATTGACCTGCGCTGCCAGCGTGGCGTGGTCTTTGTTTTCGAGTAAGGCCAGCACATCGCGTTCGAGGTCCAGCGTATCGGGAAGAAAAGCGTATTTACCAATCTCGCGTTCCAAGCTGGTGCTGTACAAATCGAGCCGGTGCAGGCCGGTAGTCTGCAGCTCGGCCAAGCCCAGTTGCTGCACCACGCGATACGCAGTAAAGCCGCATAGCCCCATCAGGGTAAGCAGCAGAAGCAAAATAGGCAGGTGGTGTAGGTGGCGCGGGCTGGACATGGTGGCAGGACGGTTTGGTCGCCTATTATAGAGGAATTCGCGCTTACCGAGACGCCACGCTGCGTGCCCGAGCGGCCACTCGTTCAATCTGTGACGTGCAAAAAAAACCGACCTGACACGTTTGCTGTCAGGTCGGCAGACAGTGCTGACTCAGACTGCTTTGGCAGTACCAAGCGCCTCCGTGTGAACCGGCATGGCTGAAGCGCTGGCGGCCAGCGATTCGTCCACTGTATCGATGGCATTTTCCCACTTCGCTACCACGGCGGTGGCAATCGCGTTACCGAGCACATTGGTGGCGGTACGGCCCATATCGAGGAAGTGATCGATCCCCAGCACCAGCAACAAACCGGCTTCCGGCAGGTTGAACATAGGGAGAACCGCTGCGACCACAACCAACGAAGCGCGCGGCACACCGGCGATACCTTTACTGGAAATCATCAGCACCAGCAGCATACTGATTTGCGTCGACAGGCTCAGCTCGATGCCATATGCTTGCGCTACGAATAAGGCCGCGAAGGTGGTATAGATCATCGAACCGTCGAGGTTGAATGAGTAACCCAAAGGCAAAACGAAACCGGTAACGCGTTCGCGGATACCGAATTTTTCCAACTGTTCCATCAACTTCGGATAAGCCGATTCGCTGCTGGCGGTGGAAAAGCCCAACAGCATAGGGCTGCGCACCAGCTTGATCAAACGGAACACGCTCTTGCCGAGCACGCAGTAAGCAGCAAAAATCAATACCAGCCACAGCGCAGCCAAGGTGAGGTAAAAACTCAGCAGCAGCTTGCCGAACACCAGCAGCATGCCGGCACCTTGAGTGGTAATAATGCCGGCGACGGCACCGAAAACACCGATAGGAGCGAAGCGCATCACGTAGTCTGTGACCTTGAGCATGACATGGCCGACTTCTTCCAAAGTTTTTACCAAGCTGCGTGCGGCTTGATTATGGATGTGACCAAGCGCTAAGCCGAAGAACACGGCAAACACCAGAATCTGTAGAATTTCGTTGGCAGCCATCGCTTCGAAAATGTTTTTCGGGAACACATGGGTAATGAAATCCTTCAGATTGAGCGCACTGGTTTTCAAACCCAGTGAACTGCCGACCTCGGGCAAAGGCATACCCAGATTGGTTCCCGGATGCAGCAGATTAGCAAATACCAGACCCAAGGCCAGCGAACACAGCGAAGCGCCGAGGAACCACGCCAGAGCTTTGGCACCGATGCGACCGACCGTTTTCGAGTCCCCCATGCCGGCCAAGCCGGAAACCAGGGTGGCGAATACCAACGGAGCAATGATCATTTTGATCAAGCGTAGAAAAATATCGGTCAGGATACTGAAGTAAGAAGCGATCTCTTTGGCTTGTGCCGGGCTGGCGGCAAAGTTATTGCAAGCATAGCCGACAACAATACCAAGCAGCATGGCGATCATGATCATGGTCGTTAGGCGGTTCAATTTCATAATGGTTTCCTTATTGTATTGATGTGAAGTGAGACCGAGGCGACTTGGTTCAGGAACACTGACATCCTGGTCGGCACGTTCGGGTAGCTCACTTCGCTGGCTTTTTCAGCTGCACTCATGGGCTTGTCTCCGTGATTTATAGGTATATTTTTTAGCCACGCGAGTACGTGGTTATCGCTTACTAATGCACAGATCATGCCAGTGTGCAAAATATGCCTGCGCCTGCTTACGCAGGCGGAAATGCGCGTGTTTGTGCGCGCTGTAGGTCGGATTTCCGGAGATTTGCCAGGGTGGGTGTTCGGGAAACCGAACGGGTGGAGGTGGTAAGTGTAACGACGCGACTTCGCGCGCACAGGCAAGCAAAAAAAAAGCCGCAGCGCTTAATTATGGTAATTGCAAGTTTCTAAATTTAAATAAATACTTTTCGATATCGCGAAAATTTTCTACGACTATCTGTTGCGCCTCAGGAAGCATTTCCTGCTTTCTAGGGTCAATATTGAATGCACGCAGCATATATTCGACTAATGGCGCGCGAGTTTTGACTTCAAGGTAGCCGTCTTGCATATCAAAGTCGCGGGCGATCAGTTCTTGCTGGGCCAAGTCCAATCGACTGTCTGGTTTAATCCGCAAGCTTACGGCGGTATTCCAAAGTTGATCTTCGGCGGCCGTCTGTTTGCTATCACCAAAAATTTCGGGAACGCCACGAAACCTGCTCAACACAAAGTCTCGATAGTCACCATGCTTCTCGCAATAGGCCCGAACATGCCAACGTAACGGGGTGCAAACGAGAGTATGTGGCACGATGATGCGATCTTCTTCAATTGCCGTGCCTAGGGATATGTAGCGTAAGTCAACACGTCTATGCTCTCTTGACGCCTGCACTAATGCGCGCAAAATGATCGGATCGATGCTGCGCATGGGAACGTGAAGCATTTCTGTATGCGCAAATCCCAGATCCAATCCTTCGAAAGTATGGGCAATGTCCTTAGTTCGGCTCAGTACATGCAAGTATTCATCGGCGGTGCCGGTGGTGAGTTTGGGTACAAACTGTGGCGTAGGGACGTATCCCTTCAGATATTTATCATATTGCAAATTCCCAGGCGCAATGTCGTTCAGGTAGGCATTGATATCTTTGCTGGCTTGCTGTCGCCCTATGCCAAAGCTATTGCATAGGTGCTTAGTCGTCAGACGGCCTTCCCATTTGGCAATAATTTCTATCAGGCGATAACGCGTCAGTAAATCCCATCTTAGCGGCCAATTCATAGTTTCTTCCGAGATATGCTTGAATAATCGACATGTATATCCAGTCAGTATAGATATGTTATCAATATAAGCATACTATTGCCTTAAATAAATTTCAAATAGTTAATTTTCAGATCTATTCGAATTCGAACTTGGCAGCCCTGAAGGAAATACCGCAGTGGAAGATCTCTCGCCCTCAGATTTAAAAGCAATTCTGCATTCAAAGCGCGCCAATCTGTATTACTTGGAACATTGCCGAGTCATGCAAAAAGACGGCCGCGTCCTTTATCTGCAAGAAGCGAAGAACGAAAATCACTATTGGAATATTCCGATAGCCAATACCACGGTACTCATGCTGGGCAGTGGCACATCGATCACCCATGCCGCCGTCAGAATGCTGGCACGGGCAGGCGTACTGGTTGGTTTTTGTGGTGGCGGCGGTACGCCACTCTATATGGGCAATGAAATTGAGTGGATGACACCGCAAGGGGAATATCGGCCTACCCAGTATTTGCAAGCTTGGTGTGCGTTTTGGTTCGACGACCAACAGCGTCTGATCGCAGCAAAACAGTTACAGCAAGCGCGGATTCGTTATTTAAGTCAGGTCTGGCAAAAAGACAAAGACCTCAAAGCAGAAGGTTTTGACGTCAACGATGTCGAGATTCAAAAAGCTTTGAGCCAATGCAGCCAACGAATAGAGCAAGCAAAAAGCTCGTCTGAGCTATTGCTGAATGAAGCGCAGCTCACAAAAATGCTCTACAAATACGCCGCAAATCATACCAAACAGAGCGGCTTTACCCGGCAACATGAAGAAACGGATAAGGCCAATGCCTTTTTAAACCATGGCAATTACCTCGCTTACGGCTTAGCCGCCTGTACTTTGTGGGTGCTGGGAATACCACATGGCTTTGCGCTCATGCATGGAAAAATGCGCCGTGGTGCCTTGGTGTTTGATGTCGCCGATTTAATTAAAGATGCCATTATCTTGCCGTGGGCATTTGTCTGCGCCAAAGAAAACGCCAGCGAACAAGAGTTCCGCCAGCAATGCCTGCAAGCCTTTACCAATCATAAGGCGCTCGATTTCATGTTTAATCAAATTAAAGAGATCGCACTAAGGGGCGAGCCGGAACAAGACAGCCATGGCCCGGTTGACGCGGTGCGCAGCGATGCGAATGATGATCATGATGACATTAACGCTGCAATGGATGAGGAAAACCCCGAGGGCAGTTCCATATGATGGTCACCTTCGTTTCTCAATGCCAAAAGAATGCCCTGAAAAAAACCCGTCGGGTATTGGATGCATTCGCAGATCGTATTGGCGACAACACGTGGCAAACCGTGATTACGGAAGATGGCTTGGCGGTAGTGAAGAAAATGCTGCGCCAGACGGCCAGTAAAAACACGGCGGTAGCTTGCCATTGGATACGTAGCCGTGCACGTAGCGAGTTTATTTGGGCCGTGGGGAATAAGGGGCAGTTTAATGATATGGGGGTTGTGCCGGTGAATAGTACAAAAAAAGAATTGAAAACAATAGAAAGTAATTGGAAATATTTACCCCTCATTAAAGTGTGCGCTGCACTGGCTGCGTTGTTACACGATTGGGGTAAAGCATCGCTTTGTTTTCAAAATAAGCTCGCAGCGAGTAAATCCTTGGCCGACCCGTTGCGCCATGAGTGGATTTCTTGCTTATTGCTAAACGCTTTTATTGATGGGGCGGAAACGGATGAACAGTGGTTGCATCGTTTAAGTGAAGGGAAAATTGACGAGACAGCTCTGAAACAAACACTTGCTAAAAATAGCATGCAAGCACCGTTATCAAAGTTGCCTCCACTGGCCAGTCTAGTGGCTTGGTTGATTGTTTCGCATCATCGGCTGCCAACGTTACCGCGAGAAGAAAGCGATGCATGGCGCGGCGAAGCATGTGAATCTATCAATCAAGCCATCAAGCGAATAAAACGTGTCTGGGGATATGAAAACCAACACAGCGAAATTCAAGTTGCCGATTGCTTGATATTCCCTCAGGGACTGTTAACCGACTCCGATCTTTGGTTAAAGCAAGTTAAAAAATGGGCGACTAAGGCGATTGGTGAAAAAGAATTGTTAGATCAATCCTTAGTGAATGGTGTGTGGCGAGTTGTTCTGCATCACGCACGTTTGTCTTTGATGTTAGGGGATCATTGGTATTCATCTCAGCCTGCAGCTCACTTATGCAACAGTAACTTAACAATTTATGCGAATACCGACAGTAAAAGCAAGCAGCTGAAACAAAAATTGGACGAACATTTGTGCGGAGTAGCGAAACAAGCTTTGCATACCGCGCACTACTTACCGGCTTTCGAACGCGATTTGCCGTTTGCGCGGGCAACAAAAAATCTAAAACAAAAAAGCCCAAAGGAATTCAACTGGCAAGACAAAATAGTAACGCAGATAGCGCACTGGCGTGCGGCTGAGTTAAGCAATAAACAGGATGACCATTTCGGGTTTTTTACCGTGAATATGGCAAGTACAGGCTGTGGAAAAACCTTTGCAAATGCAAAAATTATGCGTGCGCTATCACCTGATGCAGACGAACTACGTTACGTATTGGCACTAGGACTGCGCACCTTAACCTTGCAAACTGGGGACGAATATCGCGAACGGATAGGTCTCGATGAGACAGATTTAGCGGTATTAATCGGTTCGAGAGCAGTAATGGATTTGCACAAAGCAAATCACGGGAGATTGGAAGAAAAAATCACCGCCGAAGAATTCGGCTCGGAATCTGCCGAGAATTTGTTAGATGGCGAGATAAGTTATGACTGCGACGTTCCAGAAGAAGGCCTGGCGACAGTATTAACCACAAAGAAAGATCGTCAATTTTTGTATGCGCCTGTACTCGCTTGCACTATTGATCACATGATGGCGGCAACCGAAACTACGCGCGGAGGGAAATATATTTTGCCGTGTTTGCGTTTGATGTCGTCTGATTTAGTCATCGATGAAATTGATGATTTCGATGGCTGTGACCTCATCGCGATTGCTCGCTTAGTACACCTCGCTGGTATGCTAGGGCGTAAGGTGATGATTTCATCCGCTACTATTCCGCCGGATTTGGCTCAGGGGTATTTTCATGCATATCAACAGGGGTGGCGCTTATTCTCTAGTAGCCGCGAAACGCCTGCGAAATTAGGCTGCGCTTGGGTTGATGAATTTGGTGCGCGAGTGGACACTGTCGCCACAGCCGCACCTGAGCAAGGTGCCGCCAGCTTCTATGCTTTTCATCAGGAATTCATTCTGAAGCGAGTAAAAAATCTGTCACAACAAATTGTCAAACGTAAAGCACACATTACGCCAATTATGCTCTGCACGGAAGCAGAAATGCAGAGTTCGCAAGACGTGTTTTTTCAGACTGTGCAGGATGAAATTATTCACAAGCACAGACAACATCATCAACTTGATCCGAATACACTAAAAAAAGTATCGTTTGGTGTTGTACGTGTCGCAAATATTCCACCTTGCGTCGCGCTGACTGAATTTTTGATGAATGCGCATTGGCCCGTTGATATTGAGGTCAGAGTCATGGCCTACCATAGTCAGCAAGTATTATTGATGCGTAGCATACAAGAAAAGCATCTGGATGAAGTGTTGAAGCGGCATATACCGTTAAAAGTTTTTGAACATTCCCTTATCAAACAACAGCTTTTTAAAGCGACGACGAAAAACGTCATATATATTTTGGTTGCTACGCCGGTTGAAGAAGTTGGCCGCGACCATGATTTTGACTGGGCGGTGGTGGAGCCATCTTCATTTCGCTCCATCATACAGTTAGCGGGACGAGTATTACGCCATCGTAAAATAGAGCCGACTGAGCCCAATATCGCCCTGCTGCAGTACAACCTCAAAGGTTTTAAACAGAGCGGCACAAAAGTCAAACAAGCTAAGGCAGTGTTTTGTCGTCCTGGCTACGAGAGTGATTCTTTGATTTTGTATAGTCACAGGCTCAATGATCTGATCGATGAGCAATCAATAGCGGAACGTATTAACGCTGTCCCGCGCATTTCACGGCCAACTGATTTGGATGCCCATCATCGTTTGGCCGACTTAGAGCATCAGGCCATCGCCAACGCGCTGACACAATTTAAGGCAAAAGGCCCAGAATCGCTTGAAGGCTGGCTTAGCCAATCATGGTGGCTAACTGCATTGCCGCAGCGATTCAATCGCTTTCGAGCCAGCCGCCCAAGCAAAATTTTATATTTAATGCCAGAAGACGGAAGTGATCCGGCATGCAAATTCATCTTCATGGAAAAAGATCAAAAGGGAAAACTGGCAAAGGTTGAGGAAATGCAGCGTATTAGTCATAACGCACATACGGTGGCTGAAGACAGAGTGTGGTTAATGCGTGATTATCGAAATATTTTACAACATACGGCAGATATATTTGGTATCAGCGTAGAAAGTGCTGCTTCGCGATTTGGTGAAATTTCTGTGCCAGTAAACGAAGATGGGAGTCAGAAATTTACTTATTCGGCGCAATTCGGTTTGACAGAAATTAAATAGGAGAACGTATTTTGGACATCGCAATCGTGGATTTTTTTAGTGACAGAAAAGCCAAAAGCCTTAAGAAAAATAGTAGTGCAGGTATGAGTGAACTTGAAATTTTAGATGTACATGCAAAGACGGAAAGTGAATTTCATTTACATAATTGGTTGCCAGATGCGGCAAGAAGGGCAGGGCAAATTTCTTTATCTTCTCATCCATGCACGTTTAGTCACCCTAGTGGGCGAAAAAATAAAAACGGCAAAACGTCCACAATCATCGCTGACGCCATAGCTAGGCCGGATGGATTGGTGAGGAGTGGTAACGTGCATGCCGAGCTAGATGCGTTAGGTAATGCCGCTGCATTGGATGTATATAAATTTCTGACACTTACATTATCAGATGGGCGGCAGCTCATTTCTCATATTGAGCAAAACACTGATCAAGCAAAATCATTGTTGGCAGTGCCGACTGCGAACTATGAAGCATTGCGAACTGGTTTTTTGGCGATGAAAGAACGTGAAACCGTTTCCGTTACTAGCTCAAAGATAAAGCAGGTCTATTTCCCTGTTGTTTCGAATTATCATCAACTGTCAATTTTGACTCCTTCCGGTCTGATGTATGAACTACGCAAGCGCATTGACGAAATACGTTTTGGCGATACGACCAAGCTGGCAAAAGATCTAAGAAAAAAAAATGAACTGAGCGTTACTGGATTTAACGATATTCATAATTTGGGAATGATTGGCTATGGTGGAACAAAACCACAAAATATCAGCGTCCTGAATAATCAATATGCAGGTAAAGCCTATTTACTGCCAAGCCTCCCTCCGGTTCTGCAAGCCGAGTCTGTGCGTTTGCCAACAAACGACTTTTTCACTAACTGTTTATGGCCGAATCAATTCAAAGTAAATCTTGAATTGCTGCATAAATGGTTGATAGACAGTCGCAACAATATCCAAGTACGTACACGCCGTGACGAGCTTTTTTTAGATTTATTTAACGACATCGTAGAAAAGATATGGCAAATACGCGGTACTGAAGCGGGCTGGTCATTAAAAGAACGCTTTGATTCTCTGCCGAAATTGCAAAAAATTATGCTCGACCAGTACTGGATTATCGAGCGTACCGAGAATGAGCAGTACGTCGACAACTTTCTAAAAGACATAGCACGGTGGATGATTCTAGCCTACAAAAAAGTACTAGGTAAGCAAGCCTTGGCATTGAACGATGATGAACTGAGCCATGTGCTTCAATTGATTTGTGAGCAAAAGGAGGCATTGTTATGAGTATTAAACGCATTTTATTGTTGCCGCATGGACGCATTCAAAATGCCAATGCTTTGTCCAGCCCGTACACCATCGGTTTTCCTGCCATGACTGCGTGGTTAGGTGCGGTCCATGCCTTGCAGAGAAAATTGGTTTCGGCAGGATTTTCTGATCTGGTTTTCAAACGCGTTGGTGTAGTTTGTCACAGCATTGATCTGCAAATCTATAAAGGACGCGGTGACTATATTTATTCCATTATTGGTACAGCAAATCCACTCGACAAAGATGGTAATCGCTCCGCATTCATTGAAGAAGCACGCTGTCATTTAGACGTGTCTTTGCTCATTGAGGTGGAAGGGATAGATAAAGATGATGAAGATGCCATGATGCCTTTATTGATGAATATTTTATGCGGAAAAATGAAAATTGCCGGTGGCGACGTGATGTCGTTTTCTCAGGCTGAATTCATTAAAGTTGATCAAACGAGTTTGCAAGAATTCAGAAAATTAACAAGAAAAATGATGCCTGGTTATGCCTTGGTCGAACGTCGAGAATTAATGGTCGAGGCTATGCAACAAGGGCAAGATGCCTTAGATGCATTGCTCGATTATTTATCCGTTAAACACCGTAGTGAAACGGATAGCGAAGGAAATATCACGTGGACGAGCAAACGAAAAACGTCGGGCTGGTTAGTGCCAATCGCTACTGGATTTCATGGCATCGGCCCCCTTTCAGCACCTGGGGAAACGCTGAATCAACGCGATCCCGAATTCTCCCATCAATTTGCCGAAGCTGTTGTCACTCTCGGTGAATTCGTTATGCCGTATCGACTTAATTCGTTGGATGATTTGATGTGGTACGAGCATTACGACGAATCTAATAATCTGTATCTGTGTCAGCAAAAATCAGCTACTACCAGCACTATTTCCGTTTAACCCAAGGAGCATTAATATGGCAACAGCATCAAGAAAAATCGGCAAAGTATCTGTATTAGCATTTGAAAAAAAATTAGTGCCGTCGGACGGCTACATGCATGGCACGACTTGGGATAAACGTAGTGGTCACGCAACGCCATTGGCACTGATAGAAAAATCAGTACGCGGTACGATATCTAACAGATTAAGTAAGGCATTGCAGGATGATCCGGCGAAACTCGACGCGAAAGTAGAAAGTCCTAATTTGCAAACAGTTGACGTCTGCGCGCTAGGTCAAGACCAAGATACGCTGAAGTTGAGCTTTACGCTGAAAATATTGAGCGGTGTAGAGCATCCGTCCGCCTGTAATAATGCAGAGTTTAAGCAAAGTTACACGAAGGTCGCCAGAGCCTATGCTGAAAAATACAATTTTACTGAATTGGCAACGCGCTATGCGAGCAATATCGCGAACGCCCGGTTCTTATGGCGTAATCGTGTCGGTGCCGAAAATCTTGAAGTCAGTGTTAAGGTGCTCAGCGGGGGGAGCAATTTAACTTGGATATTTAATGCAGCAAAAATACCACTGCGTAGTTTCGAGGCAAACGACCTGAACATTCGAGAATTAGCAAAGCATATTTCTCACGCCTTAACCGGACAAGCTGAATTCTTAACACTGGAAATTACTGCCTATGCACAGGTGGGTAAATCGCAGGAAGTGTACCCGAGTGAAGAATTGGTGTTGGATAAAGGGAATAGTAAATCTAAAAAAAGTAAAATTCTTTATGCTGTTAATGGCAACGCTGCGATGCACTCACAAAAAATTGGCAATGCGCTACGTACTATCGACACCTGGTATCCAAAATATGAAGAGTTTGAAACTGGTCCGATCGCGATTGAAGCCTACGGTGCGGTGACTAATTTAGGGGTCGCTTATAGAAAACCTAGCGATAAGGCAGATTTTTACACTTTGTTCGATAAATACGCGCGTGGTGATGCGTTGGCAAACGAAGCCGAGGAACACTATGTGATGGCGGTGTTGGTGCGTGGTGGGGTTTTCGGTGAAAGTGATAAGGAATAGTCATGAAGTTCTACATTGATATCACTTTATTGCCAGATGTTGAGGTTGGCTTACACTTTCTCTGGCAAAGATTGTATCAACAAATACATCTTGCCTTGGTGGACGTGCAAGGTGCAACTGGTACAGCGCCGCTGGCAGTGTCGTTTCCTGAGTACGATGTAGAGATGCATCAGTTAGGTAAAAAATTAAGACTGCTGGCTGATGATGAAAAATATTTGGATAAGTTGGATATTCAAAAATGGCTCGCTCGACTCACTGATTATCTGCACGTGACCAAGGTGCGTGAAGTGCCTGGAAATATCACGACGTTTGCGCGTTTTAAGCGCTTGCAAGCAAAGTCTAACGTGGAGCGACTGGCCAGACGGAAGGCTCGTCGTGAAGGGATTAGTGAAACGGAGGCGCTTAACAAGCTGGCTGGTTTCAAAGAAGAGAAACTGCGTGCGCCGTTTATTAATCTTCAAAGCCTAAGTAGCGGGAGAAATTTCCGTTTGTTTGTTGCCAAAGAAGAGGTAGGGCAGGCTGTGGCTGGTGATTTTGGACTTTATGGTCTAAGTTCCATTGCGACAGTGCCTATGTTTTAAGTGTATTGCGTACTGCTGGAAAAATTGGTGGACTGTTTGAAACATTGATGATAGCCGTTCGTCATCACTTTTATTAGCTGCCAATTCCAGCAGTAAGTTAGCGCAAAAACTCGTCATGGAAGTTAAGCTTGTCAGTGCCGATTGAATACTGATACACCTCGCCACCGATTACTACCTGTACCTTACCAGTACAAAAATCTTTCTAAGCTACCTGTGCGGCAGTGAACGCGGCTGGGCTGTCTGAATACCCAAATAAATATTTCTAAGCTGCCTGTGCGGCAGTGAACACGTAATGGGATATGAAAAATGGGTAGAGACGTTTCTAAGCTGCCTGTGCGGCAGTGAACAAAAGCGCGGCAATAGTCAGACTTGCTTGTGTTTTCTAAGCTGCCTGTGCGGCAGTGAACTATCACAGAAATTGAGCGCGAAGACAAGGGCATTTCTAAGCTGCCTGTGCGGCAGTGAACGGGTGACGCATGAGCCAAGGAACCAAGAATAATTTCTAAGCTGCCTGTGCGGCAGTGAACCAGTCGATATCATCGCGCTCCTGGATTGGAAATTTCTAAGCTGCCTGTGCGGCAGTGAACTTGCTGAGATGGAAACTGAGGTGATTACGAGTTTTCTAAGCTGCCTGTGCGGCAGTGAACGGGTGACGCATGAGCCAAGGAACCAAGAATAATTTCTAAGCTGCCTGTGCGGCAGTGAACTACAGCAAGAGAGAACGGCAAGAGTGGGGGAATTTCTAATCTGCCTGTGCGGCAGTGAACCTATCCGCCGCGCTTCGCCTGGCAGCCGATCATTTCTAAGCTGCCTGTGCGGCAGTGAACCCAATGCCGCGTCGGCACTGCTGGCGTCATACTTTCTAAGCTGCCTGTGCGGCAGTGAACGCATTCTGCGATCAGCGCTCGAAGGCGCTAAATTTCTAAGCTGCCTGTGCGGCAGTGAACGGCGAATGGATCAAGATGCGCACAAATCTCTGTTTCTAAGCTGCCTGTGCGGCAGTGAACGGCCGGTGACTATTTCCCTAACCTTTACAACTTTTCTAAGCTGCCTGTGCGGCAGTGAACAGGCGGCGCGGGAAGACCGACCCCCCCTTATATTTCTAAGCTGCCTGTGCGGCAGTGAACAGCCTCCCTTACCTATGCCATTCACAGTTCGATTTCTAAGCTGCCTGTGCGGCAGTGAACAACTAGAAAAACGACCATTTTTTAGGGTCATATTTCTAAGCTGCCTGTGCGGCAGTGAACTCAAACTCATTTCTGCGCGCAGATTGCGCAGTTTTCTAAGCTGCCTGTGCGGCAGTGAACGTCTACGCATGCGCTGCATGGCGGGTTTACGTTTTCTAAGCTGCCTGTGCGGCAGTGAACTGAGGGTATTTGCCGTGGCTGTTCCTGTTTCTTTTCTAAGCTGCCTGTGCGGCAGTGAACGCTTAATAATGCAGTCATCGTCATCGTTCCTTTTTCTAAGCTGCCTGTGCGGCAGTGAACAATTGTAAGCGAGGACTGGCGTAGGGACTGAATTTCTAAGCTGCCTGTGCGGCAGTGAACCCCTGAATAAGCAATCAATTACCGTATCTGCTTTTCTAAGCTGCCTGTGCGGCAGTGAACCAAACCTTCTTCTTCCGAGCCAAGCATTACATTTTCTAAGCTGCCTGTGCGGCAGTGAACTTTTTTTGTTCCGTTGGCAGGTTTGGCCGTCTTTTCTAAGCTGCCTGTGCGGCAGTGAACTCATCCGGCGTATGTGTGTAAAAACGCGGCTTTTTCTAAGCTGCCTGTGCGGCAGTGAACAACAAGACATCAATTGTTATCCAAACTAACGATTTCTAAGCTGCCTGTGCGGCAGTGAACAACCTGGCAGCAAGGGGGTTGGTGCACATTGTTTTCTAAGCTGCCTGTGCGGCAGTGAACAGACACATTGTGCACTTCCATAATTTATAAATTTTCTAAGCTGCCTGTGCGGCAGTGAACATCCGTAATTTATAGAACGATCCATAATTTATTTTCTAAGCTGCCTGTGCGGCAGTGAACATCGCCCCCGTGGACGACAATTAAACATCCACTTTCTAAGCTGCCTGTGCGGCAGTGAACTAGGTAATCTTTAAAAAAAATCGTCCTTTTTTTTTCTAAGCTGCCTGTGCGGCAGTGAACCCGGCCTTCGATGTCCGGGTGCTGGGCCTGGTTTTCTAAGCTGCCTGTGCGGCAGTGAACTAACGCACCTACCTCAAACTGTGGATGACATATTTCTAAGCTGCCTGTGCGGCAGTGAACAAGGCGGTTGGAGCACAATGTGGCCGCAAGGCTTTCTAAGCTGCCTGTGCGGCAGTGAACTGCGGCTGGGATTTCTCCATCATCGCAATCATTTTCTAAGCTGCCTGTGCGGCAGTGAACCTTCGCCTTGCACTTCGCCAATAAATCGTGACTTTCTAAGCTGCCTGTGCGGCAGTGAACGCCAAGTGAATTTAAGAAACGCAGTTTTTTTGTTTCTAAGCTGCCTGTGCGGCAGTGAACCCGCCGGCCTTCGATGTCCGGGTGCTGCACCTTTTCTAAGCTGCCTGTGCGGCAGTGAACTGACGCACCTACCTCAAACTGTGGACGACATATTTCTAAGCTGCCTGTGCGGCAGTGAACGGAAGTACACAATGTGATCGTTTATAAATTATTTTCTAAGCTGCCTGTGCGGCAGTGAACATTATTTGCGCCTGCGCGTTGAGGTCTTTGATTTTCTAAGCTGCCTGTGCGGCAGTGAACTAAAAAATGGCCATTTTTCTAGTTATTTTGCATTTCTAAGCTGCCTGTGCGGCAGTGAACATTTGATGCAAACAAATGGACATACTTTTTTTTTTTAAGCTGCCTGTGCGGCAGTGAACAGGCGGCGCGTAGAGACCGACCCCCCCTCATATTTCTAAGCTGCCTGTGCGGCAGTGAACATGAACGAATATTCCAGTACGGGATTTGATATTTTCTAAGCTGCCTGTGCGGCAGTGAACTTTTGGAACCGGTCGGCTTTCCAACTTTGTACTTTCTAAGCTGCCTGTGCGGCAGTGAACAAGCAAGTTGCGAAGCTTCGCATCGAGCTTGATTTCTAAGCTGCCTGTGCGGCAGTGAACATTAACATCGTCACTCAAGCCAAAGACGCGCTTTTTCTAAGCTGCCTGTGCGGCAGTGAACACTATTTGTGACCGACGCCATTTTCCATACAATTTCTAAGCTGCCTGTGCGGCAGTGAACGCCGATACGCAGCGGTTCAGTGGCCGTACCATTTTCTAAGCTGCCTGTGCGGCAGTGAACAGGCGGCGCGGGAAGACCGACCCCCCCCCATATTTCTAAGCTGCCTGTGCGGCAGTGAACCTCGTATTTCTTGCCAGCCGCTGGTTATCATCTTTCTAAGCTGCCTGTGCGGCAGTGAACCCATCCAACGGGCCAAAGAACTTTGGATCACATTTCTAAGCTGCCTGTGCGGCAGTGAACGGACTTGTCTAATACAAAAATTGATTCGAGCGTTTCTAAGCTGCCTGTGCGGCAGTGAACAGAGGATACAAACAAAAAAACTAAATAGCAACAAGCACTTAGCGTATTTTAGCCATTTTTAGCTATGTTTTTAGACTGAAGAATAAGTCTATGATTTTAAACGATTTATTTTAAATCAAAATTTCATTGGTCGAAACAAAGGTGTTAAATAGGGGGGGGAGGGCTGCCATTAAATGCAGTAGCCAATTTCGGTCGATCAGTTTCGATAGCAACAGTAGCCGTATGGCTTCCCGTATACGAACACTTTGTAGGCGACGAGGGTTCGTCCCGACGCTGCTGAGTACGAACAAAAAATGAAAAAAAATCTATTGAAGTGTCCGCTATTGCTTGGCCATTACAATTTTTGGTTTTTTATTCGCGTAGGATGGGCTCTTAAATGGGCCAGTATCCGGTATCGAGATGAATTTTTGCCTCTCACAGGCAAGACCGACCAGACAGGAGGGGGGCGAGCGGACGGTTTTTTGGTTTTTGCGTTTGCTTTTGCTACTGCTTTTCTTGCGTGTTCTTCGGTGCCTTGCCCGTGGACATAAGCACGCACAGTCTTCAGTGTGGCAGCCTCTTTTTGCGTAAGCAGTAGGCTTCCGACTAAGGTGGGTGTGGACGTCAATGGCCTGAATTTTCAGGCCAGCCCCACCAAATTTAAAATAGGTTATCCTACTGTTCAAGAGGTTGTCGCAAAAGCCCGATGAACGTTTTTTTCATACCTGAAACACCGCCTACCTCGTTATTCCCGCATGCCTTTGGCGGGAACCCAGTGTCGTTTTGTAGCGCTGAAAATGCCATCATGTCTCGCATTTTCAGTTAATAACGAACGCCTCGGGATTCCTGCCAAAAGCTCGCAGGAATGATGTGGTCAGCGGTTGGAGTAATGATACCGGCCGAAATCCTTTTGCGACAGCCTCTTGACCCAGAGGCGCTGACGCGCGCCAGTTATTAACAACGTTGACGGCACTTTCCCTATGAGCACACGACTAGTCTGGTTCAAGCGCGATCTTCGAGCGCATGACCATGAGGCGCTGACGAAAGCCGCGCAGTTGGGCCCAATCTTGTGCGTGTATATTATTGAACCGTCTGTATGGCAAAGTCCCGACAGTTCTCAGCGCCAATTTATTTTTTTACGCGCGTGTCTGCGCGATCTTTACAGACAATTGCAATTGCTGGGCGCACGATTGCATGTGGTCACGGGCGAAGTCGTCGATGTGCTGAATCGGCTGCAGCAATCGCTGCCCCTGGCAGAAATTTACTCGCATCAGGAGACCGGCAATGCGTTGACCTATGCCCGCGATCTGCGCGTCGCACAATGGTGCCGCACTAATCAGATTGCCTGGCATGAATTTCGGCAGCATGGGGTAATCCGACGGCTGTCAAAGCGTGATCAATGGAATAGCCAATGGGCGACCTTGATGAACAGTCCTCAGCAAGCGTTGGTCTCCATAGATACGGTCGACTTGCCGTGGGCTACTGAATCCTGGCCTGCCTGGGAAAACTGGCAACGCGCTGAAGATCAGCCTGCCCAGATGCAAGTTGGTGGCAGAGCTCAAGGATTGGCCTTGCTGGAGTCCTTCCTGACTAAGCGGAGTGCGAGCTATCGAGGTGGTATATCTTCGCCACTAACTGCACCGAGTGCCTGCTCCCGACTCTCACCCTATCTGAGCTGGGGGTGCTTGAGCATGCGTGAGGTGCTGCAGGCATCAAGCAAGAAGCTCGAACAATTACCGCCAGAGTCGCGTGCCGCCAAGGGCGTGACGGGCTTTCTGAGTCGTCTGCATTGGCATTGTCATTTTATTCAAAAACTGGAGACCGAGCCGGAAATAGAATGGTGCAATATGCATCGTGGCTATGATGGCTTGCGCGAGGCCGAGTGGAACCAGGAACATTTTTCAGCATTGATACAGAATCGTACCGGCTGGCCTTTGGTAGACGCCTGCGTTGTCATGCTCAGAGAAACGGGCTGGTTGAATTTTCGGATGCGCGCCATGCTGGTTTCGGTGGCGGCTTATCCGCTGTGGCTGCATTGGAAGCCGGTAGGGGATTGGCTGGCCACACAGTTTGTTGATTACGAACCTGGTATCCACTGGAGCCAGATGCAAATGCAGTCTGGCACCACCGGCATTAACACTACGCGCGTTTACAATCCGATCAAACAAGCGCGCGATCACGATCCGGAGGGACGCTTCGTCCGGCGCTGGTTGCCAATATTGCGCAAGGTACCTGACAGTTGGTTGTTCGAACCTTGGAAAATGCCGCCTGAAGTGCAACGATATTGTGGTGTCGCCGTGGGAGAGCAAGGCTCTGGCGAACAATTCTGGCCTATCCCACCAGTTGATCTCGACGAGGCTACCCGTAGCGCAAAGAGTCGCCTCCATGCTCGCCGTGTTCAGCCCGAGGTTCGAGCTGCAAAAAATGAGATTCTCGAACGCCACGGTTCCCGTGCTCACTCTCGCAGTAAGATGGCGGGCCGAAAACCCGAGAGGACTGACACGCAGAGCAGTTTTGATTTTTAGGAAAAACCGGTTCATGTCGAACCAGGTACGGAGTCTTCTCGTCGCTCTTTTGATTCGACTATCAAAAAAATCAATAACCAACACCCCTATATTGCCTAAGCTAGCGAATACGTAATCAGCTTATCCTTTAATGCTGCATCGATGCGTGTTTGCCAGCCATCACTTCGGGCGCGAGGCGCAGGGTGGTTAATACTTTGATCGGGGCTTTTTGTTTGCCGCGCCGTTTCATTCCTAGTGTTTTTTGTCATTCTAAGGGGAGCACTTCCTGTGCTGGACGAAAGTTTCGCATGTCCACGGCGGATAGCTTACGGACTTCGCCACCTTCGTCAATGATTGGTAGTCGTTTTTTCATCAAAAATCTGACTAGGGTTTGAAACCCCGGCCTTCAGAGGCTGTCGCAAAAGGGTATTGAGTCGGTATCATGACCCCAACTGGTGGGCACGTCATTCCTGCGCGCTTTTGGCAGGAACCCAGCGGCGTTCGTGGTTAACTGAAAATGCCAGATTTGATCGTGTTTTCAGCGCTAAAAACGACACTGGGTTCCCGCCAAAAGCATGCGGGAATGACGCGGTATGCGGTGTTTCAGGTGTAAAAAGCGTCCATCAGGCTTTTGCGACAGCCTCTTTTGGCCGGTGAGCGACGAAGGAGCGACGCGATGGGAGGGGATGCAAACCCCTTCCAGAGGCTTTTCCATCGTCGCTTGCGACGATCCATTAAGTTGTTCAGATTTACGCGTGAAATCTGGGCCTTCAGAGGCTGTCGCAAAAGGGTTTTCAGTCGGTATCATTACTCTCGGCAGACATGTCACTCCCCGTGCTCTCGCCTCGTCATTCCTGCGTAGGCAGGAATCCAGTGGCACGTCAGTGCCTTCAGGGTGGGAGTGTCGATCAAGGGCACTTTTTTTCTGTGAAATGAACACGTTCTGCTGCGCCTGAGCAGCACAGATATCACAGATATAAAGGGCGCATGCGCGCCACTGGATTGCCGCCTGCGCGGCAATGACGAATTGGGCGAATGGGTGGGCGCGCAATCGACCTGACTTGTGGGTAATGATTAGGCTTTTGCGACAGCCTCTGAAGGCCGAGGTTTCAAACCCTAGTCAGATTTTTGATTAACTGTATTCATGTCAAGTTCCGCGATAGCGGCGCTGTCAGAGTCAAGGCTTTGTACCTGCCATCGGCGTTAATATCGATGGCAGCACGCGGCAGCGGGGCGCGCTTACTTGCGGTTGTTCTTTTCGAGGTTATCAAACAGTTCAGTAGCAGAGTCAAAACGGGCGCGATGTGTGCATGCAATCTCGTCAGCCTCGACCATCGCGGCGGGAGTTTCAACGTTCGGCACCTTAAGCGCAAACAGCAGGGCAAGGTCTGTTTGTAGTCGCTATTGCAACAGAATCCTTTTTTTGTGTACTTAATTGATGCGAGTTCAGGAAAATCCGGACACATGCCGGACACGCAGCCCGAAAATAAAAAAGGACCTGCAGCCTGAAAACTGTAAGTCCTTGATTTTGTTTGGTCGGGACGGCAAGATTCGAACTTGCGACCCCGTGCACCCCATGCACGTACGCTACCAGGCTGCGCTACGCCCCGACTCTGAGCGAAACAGTATAGAGCATAGGAAAAAAATTTTCCATGCTTGGGCAGATATTTTTTTTGACGTTGCTGTTTTGAAAGTATTTGCAGAATATATTTTTTTAATTTGACTGAAATATTTTCATATTTTCTCAAAAGCGGTGAGAATAGGGGGCTAAAGCTTGCAGTGCCTGTGCTAATCAGTGCGGCGCGGTGCTGTGGGATGGATAACGTACTCTTTTTTTGAAAATCATGACCATTAAAATCAGTCACCATTTTGACGCCGGCGCGATCGATCTGGTTAAGGCCGAGCGGGCCGATGCCATCGAGTTGAATCTGCGTAAGGATTCCCATGCCGATATACGACAATGGTTTTATTTCCGTCTGCAAGGCGCGCGTGCGCAGCCGGCCGTGATGCGGATTCTTAATGCCGGTCTGTCTACCTATCCCAAGGGGTGGGAAAATTATCGTGCCGTCGCCAGTTATGATCGCGAAACTTGGTTTCGCGTCGATACCGAGTTCGATGGCGCGGTGCTGACGATCCGGCATACGCCCGACAGTGACAGCGTCTATTACGCCTATTTTGAACCGTACAGCTGGGAACGTCATTTGGCGTTACTCGGCAGCGTCGCGCATTCGCCGCTGGCGCAGGTGCAGGATCTGGGTAATACCGTCGATGGGCGTGATCTCAATATGGTGGTGGTTGGCGATCCGTCGGCAGCGAAAAAAGTGTGGGTGATCGCGCGTCAACATCCGGGTGAAACCATGGCGGAGTGGCTGGTCGAAGGCATGCTCGATGCCTTGCTTGATCCGGCTAATCCGATTGCGCGGCGTATTCTCGATCATGCGGTGCTGTATGTGGTGCCGAATATGAATCCGGACGGGGCGTATCGCGGTAATCTGCGCACTAATGCGGCTGGTGCCAATCTGAATCGCGAATGGATGGCACCGTCGCTGGCGGCTAGTCCGGAAGTGTTCCATGTTAAAAATAAAATCGCGGAAACCGGTTGTGATTTGTTTCTCGATATTCATGGTGATGAAGCCTTACCGTATGTGTTCGTGGCCGGCAGTGAAATGCTGAGCGGTTTCAGTGCCCAGCAATTGCAGGAGCAGCAGCGCTTCGTCGACAGTTTTTGTTTGGCTAGTCCGGATTTTCAGACGGAAGTCGGGTATTCGGCGTCAAAATATAATGAAGACATGCTCAAGCTGGCATCGAAATTCATCGGTCACACCTATCAATGCGTGTCCTTGACCTTGGAATTGCCGTTCAAAGACAATGATAATTTGCCCGACGCCGAAGTGGGCTGGAACGGTGCGCGCAGTGCCAAGTTGGGCGAAGCAATGTTACAAGCGATACTCAGTCATGTGACGGCGGTCTGAGGGCGGGTTGGTCTAACGAGGATGCCGCTGAGGCATCCTTTTTTTTGCCTGCAATCTCAGTATGGTCGAATTTTACAAGCTGAAATGTAGACTATATGTCACATTGTAAGCGTCTTGCTGGGGCCTGCTCGGTAGTGTAGTGGTCGCGGCGCTTGCGTTTTTTTGTGATGACGATACATGATAGCTCGTGTTCATTCCTCTGCTGTGGCCCCTGGTTATGCCGGCCTGACGCGCGCTGAGTCATTGGCCGCTACCTCGTCGAAGCTGGCGACGCTGTGTCGGGCGGGTCGCAGTCGGCTGCAGCCGAGTGAGGCAGGGCAACAGCATTTGCATAGACTGCGGCTGAGAATGCTGCATTGGTTACCGGTGCAGCGCGCTGCTGGTATCGAACGCAGTCGTCGCGACTTGCTTGAGCGACAGGTTGCCTTGCTCGATGAATTGGATACGCAACTGCGGCCGCGCGAATGGAAACAGCACTTGCGCGCGTTGGCGCACCAGTTGAACGCGGCAGCCGCTTTGCGGCCGCAGCATTGCTCGGCGACGGTTTGCTCGGTGGCGGCGAGCACGTTGGCGGCGCTCGAATGTTGGCGCAAGAGTGCCAAACCGGGCTTAACGTACGTCGGGGTCGATGCTGCGGCATTGGCGTGGCAGCAGCGCTTGCTGCAGCAAGCCGAGCGCGTCGTGCTGAATTGGCGCGCGGCGGCGCACGCTGACGATGATGTCTTGAGCCAGTGGGCGGCTGGCTTGCAGACCTTGCTTGAGGCCTTGGCGGCGGATCTGCAACGGCGTCGGCTGTGCCGTCAGCGCTGGCTGGTGCTGGAGCGACAAGTGGATAAGCAGACGCGCCGACAAACCGATAATTTGGCACCGCTCAGCCGGCGGATTGCACATGAAGTGAGGCGGGTGCTCACGCCGCTGTTGCCGCTGCCAGAACCAGCGCTGCGCACGCTGTTGGAAGAAATGCGCGGCTTTGCATTGGAGCTCGATTATCTGTGTGATGGCCGTTTGCTGGTCGCGCATGCGCCGTTGTGGTTGCCGGATGCTGCTGATCCGATCCTGGCCAGCTTGCTGACACAAATCGATCACGCCTGGCGTGTACCGCTGACGACGACCATGGTGCAGTGGGATAGTCCGACACGGCTCGGTGTGGCGTTGATCGCTGCGAGTCAGAGTTTGGGAGTGCTGGCGACGGTGATGCGCGGACTGGCCTGCGCCGAGCACTTGCAGGCAGCTTTGGCCGGCCATGATGCCGCTGTCAAAACGGTTTGGAATGCCGAACACAACCCCATCAGTGAAGAGCAGGTGCTGCATCATCTGACGCAGTATGCGTATCGCGCTTGGTTGCCGCAGCAGGATGAGCATCCGTCAATGGCACGCCGCGCAGATTTTGAACAGCGGGCGCAGACGCTGCTGCATGGGCAGCCGGATTTATTGCGGCAGTTTCGTCAGCAGTGGCAAGCCTTGCATGTGCAAGTGCCGGCGCGTGCTTATGCTGTTTTTCGTGCCGGCTGGTTACGCAGCGCAGCGCTGGTGTCACCGGTGACAGCGGGCATCGAACTGCTGCTTGAACAGGGCTTGGCTGCTGGCTTGCCATGGTCCGGCGCGGCGGCCCAAGCCGTGTGTCAGACCGACAGCGCTCCGCGCGGCAGCGCCAGCGAGCGGGCGGCAGCGGATGTCGGCACCGTGTTTGAGCATGCGCTGGCGGTACCACTGGCGGCGCGGCACGACAGTGTGGCGCTCAGTGAAAGTCGGTTTTGGCACGGCTTGTCGGGCTGGTCGCCGGCGCAATCTACGCTGTCGGCGATCGTGCGACAGCCTGATGGAGTTTTCTCTCTGAATTGGCAGGGCAATGATGGGCGGGCGGTTGTCATGCAGCGCAGCGAGCAGGAGGTGGTCAGCGCGGTGACACAGGCGCGCTGGTCGCCGAGTCAAGGAGGCATAGCCGGCGTAGCCAGGGCACTGAATTTACCGAAATTTTTACGGGTCGGGCAGTTGCAGTTCAGCTTGCATGATTTACGTCATGCCAATCTCAGTGAGCTCGTCGATGCCGCGTATTTCATCAGCCTGCTCGACGCTGCGGCCGATGTCGCTGAGTATGCGGCACAAGCGGCGCAACAGCGTCAGCAAGGACGGCAAATCGTGCCGACAGCGGTCGATACGGCATCGGTGCGCGCGCGCTCGGTGTGGGAAAAGCTGGGCCGCAGCGCCGAGCGGCTCTCACGTTTATTAGCTGGGCCGCTGCTGGCCAGTGGTTTTCAAGACTTGGCCACGCGCGCCGGCAGCTTGCAAGATACCCGGCTGAGCAGCGAACAGCGGCAGCGACTCAGCGATACAGTCATCAGTGACGGCGTCGGCTTGCTGCTGACGGCCGGCAGCCTGGCCGTGAGCCGACTCAGCCCGGTTGGTTTTGCATATCAACTGGGTTTGAGTTTTCGTGACTGGTTGTTCCAACAATGGGATATGGCAGAGCGTGGCAATGCGGTCTGTGCCGAATTGAGCATGATTTTCAATGCCACCGCAGTACCGCTGCAATTATTCGTCGCCGCCATCGATAGTCCCTCGCTCAGGCTGGTCGGCTCACCGCACAGTCCTTTGCGTCAGACGGTGGTCACGGCGACGGCGGTGCATTACTGGCCCGGTGCGGTCAACATCATGGATGGCTGTTTGTCGGAGACGCAGGTCGCCCAGGCGGTCGAAACGCCGGCGGTGCTGGCTTCGGTGTTATATGCGCTCTCGCCGATGGAATGGGTGAAAAATTTTCCCCTGACCTTAGCGCATCAGGCACAGGTAGAAAAAAAATGGTCACACGAAAGTAATCAGACGGTGCCGGCTTACTTTGGCAATGTGTTCAAACTGCGGCGCAACAAACCGGTTGATGTCCTCTTGCAGGGGCCGAATCAGGCGCGGTCCTTGCGCAGCTTGTTGCATGTCGCTGAAGGGGCGCGGCAACTCGCTCTGCCCGTTGGTGTAGCGGCACAAGTACAGCTGGAATGGCCATTGGTACCAGATTTGGACTTGGTGCCGGTGAGCGGGTCGGCGTTTAATTATTATCACAGTAGCAGTAGCAAGCCTGAGCGCTTGCAGTATGAGCGCCAGTATGGCGAGTGCTTTCCCATCAGCAGCGCGCGGTATGCCGACTTGTTATTGCAGGCGGTGCTGCGTATCGGTCATGCCAGTCAACGCGTGGTCGTTGCACAGACGGCGATGCAGCTTAAATTACTGCCCAGCGGCGTGGCGGCGCATGCCGGTTTATGCAGCGTCCACTTTCACAGCGAGACCCGGCTGCCGCTGACGGTGGTGCTTGATACGACTTTGCAGCGACTGCGCTTGAGCAGCCGGGATGGGGGCGGATTTCGTATTTTATTGGTGGCTGAAGAGGCACTCGGGCAAGATGTGGTCGAACCCTTGCAGTTGCGAATCGATCCCGCTGATGCCCGTGTGTTGTTGGTCGAGCGGAGTAATGTTTCGGTGCCGCGGGATGAAGTGCTGGCCTTGTTTTTACGCCGACTGGCTGCCTTTGAGAAGCAATACATCAAGGCCGCCACCATCGTCGTCAACGGTATCGCGTTCGACCGGTTTGTCGCGAATTATCTGTACCCGCTGTTGTCGTTGCAGCGGCAGAAAGAGGTGCGGCACTGGGGCTTGCAGATTGAGCTGCCGGCACCGCGGGCCGATGAAACGATAGGCTTGATGTATCGCGATGAGCATGTCTTGGCGGCGGGTATGCGTGCGCGGGTGGTACAGGTGATCGCTGATTGTCAACGCTCATTTTTGCTCGGCTATCAGATCAGCTACTCGTATCGGCTGCAGATCGCCATGCAGGCTGAGGCCACCGAGCCCGGTCGTTTGTCAGCCTTGGCCTCGGCTGACTTTGTGATCGATCTTGAACATGCCGGGTTGCGTTATCGAGTGGCCGCGCAAGGGCAGCATGCGCGTTGGGGTGATCTGCAGGTGAGCGCACTGAGTGCCGAGGTGTTGGCGCGCGATGGCGCAGTCGATATCGTGGCGGCACCGCTGGCCGATGGCCATATCGAGGCACATGAACAGCACTGGATGCTGCGGCGTGATGATGGTGCCAGGCGGCCTATCACGACGCCGGTATGGCTGCGCTACCAGCAAATTCGCGCCGAAGCCGATGATGTGAATGCGCTCGACGCCGCTCTACCGTACTTGCAAAAAAAAGTAGGCGCAGCGCTGGCGACACTGCGCGTCCCCTTACATGGTCGCGGCTTGATGGCGCAGCAGTATCAGCGTGAGCATGAGCAGTACGAGCCGATTGAGGGGCTTGAGGCGCTTGATTCACTTGATCCGCTTGAACCACTTGAACCGACCGAAGCAGTGCCGCAAACTGAGCAACGCGTCGCGACGCGGCGCGCGACCGCGATCAAACAATGGTATGACCGGCAAGCACGGTTTCTATTGACGGCAGCAGCGCGGCGACTCGATTTGCCTGATCCCGAGGAGGATGGCGCACGGGTTTTGAATCAAGCGTATCTGGTGAAATTATCTACCCGCATCGCCGCCTTGAAAGACAATCTGCAGCAATTCATACTCGAACAAGCCAGCGTCGATGGTCCCTTTACCTATTTGCCGACGCTGGCCAATGAGCGTGAGCTCGTGGCTTGGCATGCCGGGGCCGTCTTGCCGTCGTTGGCGCAGATCATGGCGGCGCTGGCGAGTGTCAGCGAGCCGCGAGCGCCGCTGCTGAAAATTACGTGGACCAAGGCGACCGAGGAAAATGTTGCGCTCTGCCATGTCGATAGCGGCACTGTGTGGCAGCCGCCCGGTACGGCGGCGACGCTGCGTAGTCTCGGCATGTGGCGCGGGCAAGTCTACTGGTCGCTGGATGGGCACCGTTTGTTTCGTGCTTCTCCGGGTGATGCGGCCAGTGTTGTTGAGGTGTTGGCAGCAGGTTTGCAGCGCCGCTTGTACCTGCAGAAAGGCGTGTTTATCTTCGATACGCAACTCGGTCCCCTGTGGAGTGACGGTAAGGCACAACTGGTCATGCTCAGTGATACGCTCAGTGACACGATCTGGCGCTGGCATGAGCCAGACCGGATGGCGCGTTATTATGTCGGTGACAGTGGGCAGGCCGCAGATGCCGGCGCATTGCAACGCGTGTTTGCCAGCCTGGCATGCGCGGATATACAAGGCTATCGGGCTTGGTTGCAGGCGCAGGCGGTGCTGCCGAGCGAGCAGTGGCCACCATCACGACTGCACTTGAGCCCGGTTTCACTGTACCGTCTGCATGACGCCGCTGCTGTGCTGTATCCGGTCGGTGCCGACACGGTTACTACCGCCGCGCTGGCAGCGCATTATCGCTTGGCTGCTGCGGCCGACCAGGTTGAGGCGGTGGCCGAAGTTGATCGTTGGTTGGAAATTTATCGTGGCTTGTCTGAGAATAATGACTACTTATTCCGACCAAGCGAGGGCTATGCGCGTCGTTATCGCTTCAGTCTGGCGCAGGCCAAAGCGGTTTGCAGCGGTGTGCAATTACCGCCGCAAACCTCGGCTGCCGCACTGCTGAGCTTGGCTGCGGCGTGGCAGAGTAATGCTGAAGAGAGCGCGCCTTTGCTGGCCTTTGATGATGCTGATTTGGCGCGCAAGCTGTGGCGCAATCCGCTGACTGACAGTTATGTGTGGACGGTGGCACAGGCGGTATTTATCGGCCAGCAATGGCAAGGTACGCGCGCTTACAGCTTGTTTCAATGGCCCGGTGAAGATCCGGTCCGACGGCTGCGGGTAGAACTGCATCAAGAATTGTCACGCGACAACTTGCCGCTCAACGCTAGCTTGGTCGCGCCGTTGGCAAGTTTCTGCTTGCCTGCGCAGTATGGCTCTGAACTGTCGGATTTGCTCTGGCAAGTGATTACGCCATCCTTGCTGTACTTGCGTCATGCGGCCGAGCATCAGGGGTTTTTGTATCTGGCCGAGGACGCCGGCTTGATCGCGCTGCCGTGGGCTTACGGCCAGGGTGGCTATCGCGATCTGAGTTGGCCCGGCGCGCGCGAGCGGATCTTGCAACATCTCGCTAGCGGAGCGATTTTGCGCGTGCGCGAGGGTGTGTGCGAGGTGGTGATGTCGCTTGAATATACTTTGGAGCGTGCCCCAGATGGCAGATGGCGCGTATTATTACAGGGTGATCCGGCGGCGGCCTTGAGCTTATGGAGCGGAGTCGAACATGAACAGTTCGAACTGTGTAACCATGGCGAACTGTTTGTGTTGCCACGGGATTTGCGCGGTATTTTTTTACTCGATTGTACGGCAAGCTTACCCTTGCAATTGGAATTTGACAGCTTGCCCGAATGGGAATGCGAAGTCGTCGGCGCCGATTTGGTACTGCAAAGTCGTTCTGCCACGCTGCATCTGCGGCCGTTCCCACGCGCTGGTGTGCACTTGCAAGAGCAGTATTTCCCGGATGCCTTGGCCTTGGTACGGCGTTTGCGCCTGATTGAACCCGGTATCAGCAGCGCGCCTGAATTGCAACTGGCGCTCGGCTATGCGCACACCTTGGCCGGTGGCGCGGCCGCTTACGATGCTGCCAGTGGGACATTGTGGCGCCTGCCGCACAACGGTAACAGCAGTGCCACGGAAGCCGCATCTTGCCTCGGGCATTTGGCGAGCTGCGATGACGCTGAGGGGGGGCGGCTATTGATGCGCATGTGCCGCGCTCGGTCGCGTTTTGAAACGCCTTTGCTCCCGGGTGTTAAATTGTATGAAACGGTGGCTGTGGTCGATGGCGTTCAACAAATTGATACCGATGTGATGGGGGCAGGTGGCGGCATGGATGGCGAACGGGATTTTCTCATCGATTTGTATGATTTACAGCAGGGACAATACTTCAGCCTCGTACTCAATACCAGGCAATTCGATGCGGCAGAGGCGAATCAAGCGCTTGACCCGCCGCGTGGTTTACATTACTTGTTTGGCCTGCAGCAACAGGCGCGCGTGATTTTTTCTGTGCCGTCGGCGCTGCAGCTACAATTGACACTCAGTCCGCTTGCCGCTGGTCTGTCTCGGCTGCGCGTGACGCTGCTGGCCGCCGTGTCGCTTACCGGCGCAGCGCCTGCGGCGCGTGCGCGGCGCGGCGATACGGCGGCTGGCTGTCGCAATCCGCCGCAAAGCAGTCGTTCGCTGCTGGCCAGCTTGCGCGAATGGCGCACGCGCCTGCCGGATAGCATGGATCAATTGCCGCTTACGTGGCAGCGTCCGGCTGAATTGCCGAATAATTTACTGCATCTGCAGCAGGTATTGGCGCGCACCAGTGTGCTCGTCGAACCTCATCGCGATGCGGTGGTCAAACCTTGGGTGGTGGGGCGGCGTAAATTGGCACGTCGCGCGGCGCATTTTTTTGCGCATTGGGTGCCTGGTCCGCTCGCGACGGCGGCGCTGCTCGATCGGCTCGGCGATTCACCGCTGCCGGAGCAGATGCTGAGCACGGTGCTGCAGGCGACGCCGGGATTGGTGCTCGGTGTCGCACCGCGTGATCCGTATGCAGCACTCCAGTTTGTAAATCAGTATTTGCCGGAGTTACGCGCGGCCGGTACCCGGGTGTTGTATATCCAATCTTTGCAGGCGGAATTGTTCCAGGCCGAACTGGCGGCCTATTTCGCTCACCCCCATGCCGGCATGGGCAGGCATCTGACACAGTTATTCAAGCAGAAAGATGATGATCTGCTGCAGTATAAACATTTGCCGCAGACCGATTTTCGCGCCTATGCCGATACGATTGCGCATGCGGTTGCGCTCGGCATTGAGGTGCGTTGCTACGATAGCTTACTTTCGAGCGTGCCAAACTTCCTTGCTCCCGGCGCCTTGACCAGTGGCCGCGGGCAATCGCAGCGCGCCGGGCAAAGCAATAGCGATACCTCGGCTTCGCTTGGCGTCGGCGCGAATAAAAAAATGTGGGCGCGCCTCAGTGATTTGCAGATCAGTCATTACTTGTTTCAACAGGCGCTGCAGCGTCAGGGCGGCGCGTCTGGAAAATTTGTGGCGGTGGTTGGTGAAGCCCACCTCCATACCTTGCGAGCGCCGCCGCCGTTCGCCTTGAGTGCGGCGAACAGTGTCCCCGGTTTAGTCGAATTGAGTGGTGCCTTTGCGCTGAGAATTAATCCCAGCAATGTGTTCCGTGATCGGGTGCAATTGACTGCGCAGCGTGCTAACTGGTTTGCGCCCGATTCCGCCGCGCCCTTGTACAGTACCGCACTGGGCTTGCATATCGATTACGCGCCGCAGGGACCACGCAGCATCGCGGAACTGGCACTGGAACGCAGTACGGTAGCGCTCAGCTATGTGGTATTGCAAGCCGATGCAGAGCACGGCTATGAATTGATGTGGCGCTCGGACACGCTGCAGATCGTCCGTAGTGCGGTGCGCCGCGATAGCCAGCAACGCTGGCAGTTGCAGGCGCCGGCCTTACGCAGTCTGCTGGGTGCGACCGACTATGACGCCGGTTACGCGGATCGTGATGCGTTGCTGCAAGCATTGGAACAGCGCGCAGGATTCCGGGCGGCACCGATAGGTTTTTCAGCCGCCACTCCGAACAGTGCCCGCAATGCGCTGGCCAGCAGCTTGATCGGGGTGACGTATTTGCGTGCTTCGGAATTGCGCAATGTTAACCTGGAAGGGACCGATCTGAGTGGTGCCGATCTGCGTGGTATTGATTGGCAGAGAGTAAAAATTAATACCAGAACGTGTTTTACCGCGGCGCGCTTCGACCGCCACAGTCAGTTGCAACTCGATTTAAGTTTATTGGATAAGATTGCCGAATTACGCGATGGCCAACGCGAGCGCATGCTCGATCTCAATTTTAATCATCTGGACAATCCCGATTCCGGCTCGCTCTTGCTGGCCATAGACAGTATCGCTGCGCCGCATTTGCGGGTAGCCGCGATGCGGGCATTGTTGACGAAGTTAAGCGAACCCAGTCGGCCGGTCGAGCTCCGGCCTTATTTGCCAGCCTTTGCCGATATCTTGTTGAAGACGGATGAGGCGTATCTGCGTGATCCGGTGATTGCACAGTTTGTCCGGGCACAGGTGATTCCAGCCGCGGTGGCCGTTGCCGAATGGCAGATATTCTCTGCGCCGACGCCGCTGTGCTTGCGCGAATTATTGTCCTATGCGCAGAGCGACATAGCGCGTGAAGGTTTTCTGTATGCGCATAATGGCCTGATTCAGCAATTGATTGTATTCGCTTTGGCCGCGCCGCAAGCCGAGCTGCAGCGCGCCGCGGCAGACTTGGCGGAACAATATTGGCAACAACTGCCTTTAGGTTTACGTCAAATGGCGGAGACTTTTGATCGCCGTTTGCCACAAGATCTGACTGCTTTAGCTTTGCATTTGCGTATTTGGGCAGCGGCTGATCGCAGTTTGTATGCGGTGATGAGTCATGCCGATCTCCATGGCATGTTGCATGCGCCTATGCTGTTTGATGCCGCACATTGGGGGCAAATCGGCTTTTTCGGTCACGTCGACAGCGGCGCAGAGTTGGAGTCACTCAGTCCGCGTGAGCGCAGCGCTATCGGCAGCGAAGAGGTCATTTTCAATCGCTTTTCTTTGATCGGGCGGATTTATTCGCATTGCCGTGAAAAGAAAAAATTAATTGCTTTCATTGAGATGCTGGAATTCCCGGAATCATTTAAACTCGACCTGATTGCCGCCATGGATAAGGCTTCGTCGGAGAATAAGCATGTGGCGACCGAGGAAATGCTGGTGGTGAGCGAGCGAGTCGCGTTGTTGATGCGTACGCGTGAGCATGCCGATGGCAGCAGCGATCAGCTGTTGACCACGCTGATTGCGGCGCAGAGTTTGGCCTTGTTCGGCCAGTTCAGCGCGGCACCGAGTCAGCAAGGGGTGGTGTTGTTTGCGCTGGCCGCCTTGTTGGCGCATGCTTCATCGAGCAGTATACTGGGCTTGGAATTTGATTCGCCGGCACCATTACGCGGTTTGGCAGCCGCTTATCTTAACTCGGCGGTGCTGTTGAACCCAGCCTTGCTACCCGAGCGCGCGACGCCGCCGGGCGGTGGTAATGCTTGGGAAGCGAGCTTACTCTGTCGCGGTCAGGCTTTTCCCTGCTCCGGGCAGGTCAGCAGCGCCATGTTAGCGCACGTAGCGACGCTCAAGCCGGAATGGCAGAGACAGTTTTGGAAAATTTTCCCGCTCGCCTGGCGATAAGAGGTGGGCGGATTTGGTCAGCGCGTTTTTGTTTTAATGAGGATAGCAATGGGTGTGGAAATCGAGCGTAAGTTCTTGGTCGTGAATCAGGATTGGAAGACCCAGACAGAGGGCAGTTTGCTACGTCAGGGGTATATCAGCGGCGAGCCGGGACGGATCGTCAGGGTGCGCATCGAAGCGCAACAAGCGAGCTTGACGATCAAAGGGCTTGCCACGGGCATTCGTTGTGGTGAGTGGGAGTATCCGATTCCCTTGGCCGATGCCGAAGTATTGCTGGCGCAAGTGTGTGTGCAACCTTTGATAGAAAAATTACGCTATCGGATTGCGCAAGATGACGTGGTGTGGGAAATCGATGAATTTTTCGGTGCCAACGCCGGGCTGGTGGTGGCCGAAGTCGAGTTGACTTCGGAAGATCAGCCGTTTGCACGGCCGTCTTGGTTAGGCGCGGAGGTGAGCCATGAGCGCCGCTATGCCAATGCCAATTTGCAGAAACATCCGTATCAGGCCTGGACGGTTTGACCGTCGCAGGCCAGACGGATGCCGTGTCAGTGCGCGACGACGCCGCGATTGGCGGCTTTACGATATAAGATCAAGGTGGCAGTCAGGCCGCAGACGGCAGCGAAGGACATCCATAAGCCCGGGGCCGCTTTGTCATGTGTGAGTTCGATCAGGGAGGTGGCAATCGCCGGTGTGAAACCACCGAAAATTGCCGTGGCCAGGCTATAGGCCAGCGAGAAACCGGCGGTACGCACTTCGACCGGCATGATCTCGGTCAGTGCCACCACCATGGCACCATTGTAGCTGGCGTACAGGAAGGACAGCCATAATTCGGCCACCAGCATGCGTTCGAAGCTCGGTGCGCCGGTCAGCCACAGCATGACCGGATAGGCGGTCAAAATGGTCAGGATGGTAAACACCAGCAGCAAGGGTTTGCGGCCGATTTTATCGGATAAGCTGCCCATTACCGGCAACCAAAAGAAATTCGATACACCGATGCACAGCGTGACGATCAGACTGTCGGTGGTGCTGAGTTTGAGCACGCTCTTGCCGAAGGTTGGGGTGTAGACGGTGATGAGGTAAAACGATACCGTGGTCATGGCGACCAACAGCATGCCGCAAACTACCAAGCCCCAGTTCGTCAGCATGGAGCGGAAAATTTCACGCGCATCAGGGCGGTGCTTGCGCTGCATGAATTCTTCGGTTTCTTGCAGCGAACGACGAATGACGAACAGCACCGGCACGATCATGCAACCGATGAAAAACGGAATGCGCCAGCCCCAGTCGCCGATTTCAGCCGGTGTCAGGATTTTATTGAGCGCATAGCCGAGCGCTGCCGCGACGATGATTGCGACTTGTTGGCTGGCCGATTGCCAACTGACATAAAAACCTTTGCGGCCCGGGGTCGCCATTTCGGCCAGATAAACTGAGACGCCGCCGAGTTCAACACCGGCGGAAAAACCTTGTAGCAAGCGGCCGATCAATACCAGTGCCGGTGCCAGATAGCCGATGGTGGCAAAGCCAGGCACACAGGCGATCAGTACCGTACCCAATGCCATCAGTGCCAAGGTGACAATCAATCCTTGACGACGGCCGACGCGGTCAACATAAGCACCGAGAAAAATCGCCCCCAATGGGCGCATCAGGAAGCCAGCACCGAAGGTCATGAAGGTCAACATCAGCGAAGCGAATTCATCGCCGGCCGGGAAGAATGCTTTGGAAATATAGGTGGCGTAAAAACCGAACAGGAAAAAGTCGAACATTTCCATGAAATTGCCGCTGGTAACACGTAATACGGTGCCGAGTTTCGAGCTTGGGCGAGCGGGAGTAGTTGTCATCTTATAATTTTGTTAGGGTCTGCAAAAAAAACTTTCCCCCGCGACTCTTGGTGCGGGGCGCAAGTCAAGCAGCGCAGACATGGCTGCGCGGCGTCAGTGTAGCAGTTGTTTATGCTAATGAGCAAATGAGGGAAAGCGCGTAGCGGTGATGCTTGATTCGCCCGCAGGGTCGAGCCAGTCCCCCTTGCTCTCGCCTCGTCACTCCCCGGTGTTCTCGTTAATAGATGCGCGCAATCGATTCAGCCACACAGACCGGTTTGTCGCTCCCTTCCCGTTCTATCGTGACTTCCCAGTTGACCTGGGCACCGTCGTTGATGTCGTCACATTGCAAGAGTTTGATGTGCGCGCGCAGGCGGCTGCCGACTGGCACCGGGGCGGGAAAGCGCACCTTGTTGAGGCCGTAATTGACACCCATTTTGACAAAATTCAGGTGCACGGCATTTTGCATCAGCATAGGCAAGAGCGAGAGTGTCAGAAAACCGTGCGCGATCGGGCCGCCGAAGGGCGATTCGCGGCTGGCACGTTCGACGTCGATATGTATCCATTGCAGGTCACCGGTGGCTTGTGCAAAGGTATTGACGCGTTCTTGAGAAATGGCGGTCCAGTCCGAGCTCGCGACATGTTCGCCGACGCAGGCCCGCAATTGTTCCAAACTATGAATTTCGCGCATGATGTCTCTTTTCAGTTAGGGGGGCGGCGACCGAACATGCCCATGCCGGTGATGGTGCAAACCAGTTGGCCATGCTGATTGACGGCTTTCCACATGGTATGCACGACACCGCGATCAGGCTTAGAGCTCGATGCTTTGCAGGACAGCGTGGCGGCACTGACACTGAGTGTGTCGCCGGGGCGGACTGGTAAGATCCAGCGTATCTCATCGATACCAGGCGAGCCCATACTCGAGGAGTCGCCGAGAAAACCATCCACCACCAAGCGCATGATCATGCTGCAAGTATGCCAACCGCTGGCGATGACGTCGCCGAAGATCGATGCTTGCGCCGCTTGCTTATCGATATGAAACGATTGCGGATCGAATTGCTTGGCAAAGTCGATGATTTCCGCTTCACTCACTTGGCGTTGGCCGAGTTCGATCACGTTACCGGGAATGAAGTCTTCAAAATACCAGCTGTAGGTTTTGCTTGTCATGAGATGTCCCAAGTGTCAGGCCGCGTTTTTGAAGCCGGGTTGGGCTACGAAACGCGCCAAATGGTGATCGGCATCGCCGCAGGACATGGCAATCATGGTCAGGCGTTTGAACATGTGTGACACCGGCAGTTCATTGGTCACACCCATGCCACCGTGCAGTTGCACCGCTTGCTGGCCGACGTAGCGTGCGGCCAGAGCCACTCGAACTTTGGCCGCCGAGATGGTGCGGCGACGTTCTTCCACATCGGTAGAACTGACTTTGACGGCAGCCAGCGTGGCCAATGAACGGGCTTGTTCCAATTCCATGAACATTTCTGCCATGCGGTGTTGCAATACCTGGAACTTCCCGATCGGCACGCCGAACTGCTGGCGGGTTTTCAGGTAGTCGAGGGTGGCGGCGCTGATGGCTTCCATCAAGCCTATCGCTTCGGCACAGAGCAGGCTGATGCCGTAATCGGCCACTGCTTCGAGTAACTCCCAACCGCCATCATCGTGGCCGAGGCGGGCGATCGGTGCCACTTGTACGTGTTCGAAGACGATGTCGGCGGCGCGTTGGCCGTCGATGGTGCGGTAATCGGTGCGCGTCACGCCGGCAGCCTTGGCATCAAGCAGGAAAAGGGCGATGCCGGTTTGATCGCGCCGCTCGCCATCCGTGCGTGCCGAAACGATCAGGTAATCGGCTTGGGCGCCATGGATGACGACAGTCTTGCTGCCCTTGAGCAGGTAGCCATCGGCATTGGCGCTGGCAGTACAAGCGATGTCGAATAAGTCGTGGCGCGATTGGCGTTCGCCCAGTGCGACGGCGAGGCGGACGCTGCCGGCTGCAACAGCTTCTTGAATATCAAAATGGGCTTTGGCGCGCTTGAGAAATTCGGCCCCGAGCATGGTTGCCAAGTAGGGTTCAATCACCAGGCCGCGGCCGAGTTCTTGCATCACCACCATCATGTCGAGCGCGGTACCATCGAAGCCGCCTTGTTCTTCCGGTATCGGCAAGGCGGTCGCGCCGAGCTCGGTTAAGGCACGCCAGGCGGCGCTGGAGACTCCCTCGGGGGAAGCGATGATGGCACTACGCTGCTCGAAACGGTAATCTTTTTCTACCCAGCGGCGCACGGTTTCGGCGAATTGTGTTTGTTCTTGCGTTAAATTGAAATCCATTTTGTTCTCCTCACAGTCCCAAGATCATTTGTGTAATGATGTTTTTTTGAATTTCATTCGAGCCGCCGTAAATCGAGGTCTTGCGGTAGTTGAAATAATACGAGGCCAAGGCGGCGGCATCATCATCGCCAGTCACGCTGTGAGCCTGTTCGCCTTCGAGGAAGGCGGTATCGAATGGCAAGCCGTAAGGGCCGACCGCTTCGAGCATGAGTTCGGTCAGTATTTGTTGAATCTCGGTGCCCTTGATCTTAAGCAGGGAGGCTTCTGGTCCCGGTTTGCCGCTGTCTTGCGAGATCACGCGTAATACCGTGATTTCCAGTGCCATCAATTCGATTTCCAACTGCGCGACTTTGTTGGCGAAGACGGCATCGTCAATCAAAGGCAAGCCGTTTTTCTGCTGTTCGCCGGCAATTCGTTTGAGAAATTGCAGTTCGCGCTTGGCGCGTCCGACCGCAGCGATATTGGTGCGTTCATGACCGAGCAGATATTTGGCATAAGTCCAGCCCTTGTTTTCTTCACCGATCAAATTTTGTACCGGCACTTTGACATTGTCGAAGAACACTTCGTTGACCTCGTGGTCTTCGTCGAGCATGATAATAGGGCGTACCGTGATGCCGGGCGTTTTCATGTCGATCAGCAGGAAGGAGATGCCTTCTTGCTTGCGACCATTCGGTTCGGTGCGTACCAGGCAAAAAATCATATCGGCATGTTGGGCCAGGGTGGTCCAGGTTTTTTGGCCGTTGACAATATAAAAATCACCATCGCGCTCGGCGCGGGTTTTGAGTGAGGCCAAGTCAGAGCCAGAGCCAGGCTCTGAATAACCTTGGCACCACCAGTCGTCGCAATTGAGTATGCGCGGCAAATAATAATCTTTCTGCGCCTGATTGCCGAAGGCCATGATCACCGGAGCCACCATGGCGACGCCAAACGGCAAGATGGCCGGCGTGCCGACGCGCGCGCACTCTTCTTCAAAAATATGGCGTTGCGTCGGGCTCCAGCCGGTGCCGCCGTATTCGCGCGGCCAGCCGGTGGCGACCCAGCCTTGACGTGCCAGGATTTTATGCCAGCGCACAAAATCTGATTTATTCATCCGTTTGTGGTTCAGCACTTTGTGCTGGAGATCGGCCGGCAGATTGGCCTCGAGATAGTTGCGTACTTCGTCACGGAAGGCGAGATCTTCCGCGCTGTAATTCAAATCCATATTGTCTCCTGAAGTTAATCCCGGGTAGTCCACCGGCGCAGCGGGATCGCGGCTGTCGTTAAGACAGCTGTCGTCCTACCAGTAGTTCGATAAAAAAGCACGACCGTTCAAAACGATTGTACAACGGATTTAAAATTTAGGGAGGGGCAGATGGCAGAAACATGCAAACTGTTGCGCGGCCGACATGGTCGGCCGCGTCGATTGCTGCTTGATCAGTGGAAATGGGCAGTGCCGGGGGTGGGGGTATCTTCCGGCATTTCCGGATGTACCAATTCGGCTTCACGGTCGGCAAACAAGGGGGTGCCGCAATCGTCGCAGAATTCCATGGCGAAAATTTCATCGAGTGGCAGGATGTCGCTGATGCCACACTCCAGCAAGATGTCGGGAATGTCACCGATGATTTGATCGTTGTCATCCATGCTGAGTGCCGCTTGCTGGTCTTCGGCTTGATACAGCGGCCATACCACACCGTAGACCACTTCGCCGCTCTCGCGCAGGCAAAAACTGACGCGGAATTCATCAATTTGGCCCGGCGTTTCTTGGACACCGCAGGCAGCGATGACGACCGAAAATTCGCCAGCTTCTTTGCCCAGCGTTTGCGTCAGATAAAACACGGCTGAACGCAACGAGGCCGGACGAATTTTGATGTCTGCTTCGCGGCACGCGGTGTAATACGCTTCCGGTAACAGGACTTCGAGGCCGCAACCGGGCAGTAAGTGTTGCAAGCTCAGGGCGGCATGTTGTTGCCACTCTAGTAAGGCAGCATTTTTAGCTTTTACGCAATCGTATGGTGCATCCAGCGTTTGCCATTGAAATAAGGGGGCGCCGGCCGGGGTGACCAAGATGCCGAGCAAGTAGCGGATGTCGGCCAGGAAGGGCACGGTTTGCGCACGTTCCGGCTCGCCGTTGCCGGGCTGTTTGGCGATGATGGCCAAGGCGTGACGCTCCATCAGACTATAGGTTTCGCAATGATTGCGCGGCAATTGGTCGATCGAGTAAAGATTTGGCAAAAGCCGCAGGCTGGTGTCGGCGGTAAGCAAGTCGCGCGAACAATCATCGATGAGCTTTTGCAGCATGTCGGGAGCGACCGCACCCGAAGCGATTTCGAAACGGGTCCAAGCCAGCACCGGTGCGGCAATCAACAGGGCATCGTAGGCTTGGCCGTCGACTTCGAAATGGGCGCTGCTGCTCATGCTTTCCAGCGTTTCGATCAAGACATCATAGCCGTTCGGTTCGGCGGCAAACAGATTCTCTGCCGCGCCGTCGAGAATTTCCTGATGTTGCAACTTGAGATTTTTGCTCACATAAGCGTCGAGTTTGTCTTGCCAGTTGAGGTCTTCCAAGCGGCTGGCTGATTGTGCCACGGCCAGAGAAAGATTGACCAGACGTTGGCTTTCCGCGGCAAGCTTGAGGCGGTTTCGTTTGATAGGTCGGCGCATACAGTCAGTAGTTGAACGGAGGTGGGACGATTGTAGCCCACACTCCGAGGTGGAAAATGATTAAAATTTATTTTTTTGCATACTGTTTTGTACCGAATAAATTTTCTTTTGCCTGTTCATTCGTCAGTGGCTGGCGTAAATCGGCCAGCACGGCGACGCCGCGCTGCACTGCCGGACGGGCGCTGATTTCATCGAACCAGCGTTGGGCATGCGGATAATCGGCCCAATCGATGCCTTGATTGGCGAATGAGCGGGTCCAGGGGAAGACGGCGATGTCGGCAATGCTGTAGTGGTCGCCGGCCAGGTAGGCGGTTTGCGCTAATTGTCGGTCGAGCACGCCGTAGAGGCGCTTGGCTTCATTGGTGTAGCGTTCGATCGCATAAGCAATTTTTTCCGGCGCATAGATACGGAAATGATGTGCTTGTCCGAGCATCGGGCCCAAGCCACCCATCTGGAACATCAGCCATTGCAAGGTATGGTATTTTTCGCGATCGGTGTTGCCAAGAAATTGGCCGGTTTTGCCAGCCAGATACAGCAAAATGGCACCGGATTCAAATAGTGACATAGGCTGACCGTCCGGGCCGTCGGCGTCGACGATGGCGGGAATTTTATTGTTTGGCGAAATCGCCAAAAAGTCGGGCTTGAATTGGTCGCCGGCACCGATGTCGACTGCAATGGCGCGATACGGCAGTCCGCATTCTTCCAACATGATGTGGACTTTGTGGCCGTTCGGGGTGGGCCAGGAATAAACATCGATCATCAGCAAACTCCAAGTTGAGGTGAGAAATACACCGGCGCGGTGGCCATGCCGGCGTCAAGACGATACCGTATTATGCAGAGGTTTGCAGGTTTGCGCACGCTTACGGCCATAGTCTTTGTGTCGGCGGCGGCATTGTGTATGCATTGTGCTTGCATTGTCTGTGTATACTCGGCGCTGTTTGCCTTACCATGACGAGTTTGATCTGATGACTATTCCTTCCCTGCGCGCCCAAGCGGCCATGCATTTGGCAATTTTTTTGTTCGGTGGTGTTGCGGTATTGGCGCAAGCACTGCCGCAAAACCCGTTGATGCTGGTATTTTGGCGCAGCCTGTTTGCTGCGCTCAGTGTGGCCGCGCTGTTGCGCTGGCAAGGTCAGCCATTGTGGCAATCGGCGACGCCGCGGCGCTGGCTGAGTGGGGTGCTGCTGGCGGTGCACTGGTTATTGTTCTTTGCCGCACTCAAGGCCGCACCCTTGGCTTACGGTTTGTTGGGCTTCGCCAGTTTTCCCTTGTTTGTGGCCGCTTTGGAACCGTATTTTTTCAATGAGCGCCGCCATGGCCGCGATGCCCTCGCTGCCGTGGCGGTGGTAGCCGGGATGGTGCTGATGGTCTGGCCAGACAGCGCGACCGGACAGTTCGATAGCTCGGCCTTGCTCGGCTTGTTATTGGGCATAGGGGCGGGCGGTAGTTTTGCTTTGCTGATCATGCTTAATCGCGCCAACAGCCGCGATTTGAGTGCGATCCGGCTGACTTTTTTACAAAATGCCGGTGCCGCCGCCTGTTTGCTGCCCTTGGTGTTGCTCGATCACAGTCCCGCTACTCCTAGTTGGGCAGCATGGGGTGGGGTGGTACTGCTCGGGGTGGTGTTGACGGCGCTGCCGCAAAGCTTGCTCATGTTCAGTCTACAATCTCTGTCTACCCGTTTCGTCAGCCTCATGAGTACGCTCGAGCCGGTGTACGGCATTGCGCTGGCTTGGGCGTGGCTGGGACAACGGCCGACGGCACAGATGCTGGCCGGTGCAGGCGTGATTCTGGCGGCGACCACCGTTGTCACGCTGTGGCATAGCCCGCATGTTTAAATCTGCGCTTCCCTAGTTAAGCGCGCTGCCGAGCGCGATAAGCTGCACCGGGCCGCTGCGAAAGCGCCGATTGCCGGCTGCGGCAGCGAGCATATGCGGTGCGATATCGTGGGCGTCGAGTGCGGCTTGCGAACTCCAGCGTTCGATCAAGACAAATTGTTCCGGTTTGCCATTGACTTCATGCAAATCATATTGCAGACAACCGGCTTCGGCACGCACCAGCGGTGCAATGGCGGCGAAGGCGGCGATTTGTTCGTCGCGGCGGCTGGGCAGTACTTCGATGAGGATGAGCAGGCGGATTTCTGTCGTCATGGCGGGTCCTTGTTTAATCAGTCACATTACACTGTATTTTACCGCGTTTGCTTATAAGAAAAACAAAAAACGCCCGCAAGCGGGCGTTTCGTTACGGCAATTTGCTTCAAGAACGCGTGATTGGCAAGCCTAAGTCTTCCTGCAAATCGATGTACTTGGCCAGTTCCAGTTTGGCAATGGCATTGCGGTGTACCTCGTCGGGGCCATCGGCTAAGCGCAGCGTGCGATTGCCGGCCCATTGCGCTGCCAAAGGGAAGTCACCCGAAACACCGCCGGCACCATGCGCTTGGATTGCCCAATCCAGCACCTGTTGGGTGACATTCGGGGCGAGGACCTTGATCATGGCGATTTCTGCCTGCGCGTGCTTGTTGCCGACGGTATCCATCATATAGGCCGCTTTGAGGGTCAACAGCCGTGCGCTATCTATCTGTATGCGTGATTCGGCGATGCGTTCGCGCCAGACACCTTGTTCGGAGATTTTTTTACCGAAGGCCGTGCGGCTATTGAGTCGACGGCACATCAATTCGAGTGCCCGTTCGGCCACACCGAGCGCACGCATGCAGTGATGAATCCGCCCAGGGCCGAGACGGCCTTGAGCGATTTCGAAACCCCGTCCTTCGCCGAGTAAGATATTGGAAGCCGGTACGCGCACATTGTCAAACAGAATTTCGCAATGGCCATGCGGCGCATCGTCATAACCGAACACCGACAGCGGTCGTTTGACCGTGATGCCGGGGGTGGCGGCGTCGACCAGTATCATCGATTGTTGTGCATGACGGGCGGCATCGGGATCGGTTTTTCCCATGAGGATATAGACTGCGCAGCGTGGGTCGCCGGCACCGGAAATCCACCATTTATGACCATTGATGACATAGTCGTCGCCATCGCGCACGATGCGGGTTTCGATGTTGGTGGCGTCGGACGAGGCCACGCCCGGCTCGGTCATGGCAAAGGCGGAACGGATTTCGCCGCGTAGCAGCGGTTCCAGCCATTGTTGTTTGTGTTCTTCGAGGCCGTAACGCTCGATGGTTTCCATATTACCGGTATCGGGCGCCGAGCAATTGAAGACTTCCGGTGCCCAAGCGACCCGGCCCATGATTTCACACAGCGGCGCGTAATCAAGATTGGATAAGCCTTGCGGTGCACGGGTCGATTTCGGTAAGAACAGATTCCACAAGCCTTGTTCACGCGCCTTCGGTTTTAATTCTTCAATGATGCGGGTGGCCAGCCAGCGATTGCCTTTTTCCAGGCCATTGCGGTCGATTTCATCCTTGTAGGCGGTTTCATTCGGATAAATATATTCATCCATAAAGGCCAACAGTTTGCCGCGCAATTGCTGGCAGCGATCTGAATACTCGAATTCCATGTTATCTCCATTATTGTTATGAAAAATACCGGGTACTACAAACAGAACAGGGGGTCAGCCCAGCGTTTTGAGGACGTAGCTCCAACCGAGTTCGGCCATTGGCCGTGCCGCCGCCCCTGATTTTTTGGCCTGGGCGCTGGATGCGGTGCCGTCGACGTAACGTTTCATGATGCCTTGCAAAATGCCGGCCATGCGGAACAGATTGTAGGCGAGGTAGAAATTGAAGTCTTCCGGCCGGATGGTTTTGCCAGTGCGCGCACAATATTTGGCGATGTAGTCTTGCTCATTGGGAATTCCCAGTGCTTGATGGTCCAGTCCGGCAATCCCGCGGAATTGTCCTGGCGTGACGTGCCAACTCATGCAGTGGTAGGAAAAATCGGCCAGTGGATGACCGAGCGTGGATAATTCCCAGTCGAGCAGGGCGAGCACACGTGGTTCGCTCGGGTGGAACATCATGTTATCGAGCCGGTAATCGCCATGGACGATGCTGGTGTCGTCACCGGCCGGGATATGCTGCGGCAGCCACTCGATGAGCTTATCCATGGCGGCGATCGGTTCGGTTTCCGAGGCGCGGTATTGCTTGGTCCAACGGTCGATCTGGCGGGCGAAGTAATTGCCCGGCTTGCCGTAGTCAGCCAAGCCGATGGCGGCGAAATCGATGTTGTGCAAGGTGGCGATGACGCGATTCATTTCATCATAAATTTCGCCTCGTTCGGTCGGTGACATACCGGGCAGGGATTGATCCCACAGCACCCGGCCGTCAACGAATTCCATGATGTAAAAGGCGCGGCCAATCACCTCTTCGTCAGTACACAGGGCATATTGACGGGCGGCAGGGAAACCGGCTTTATTGAGCGCATTCATGACCTTGAATTCGCGTTCTATCGCATGCGCCGACGGGAGTAACTTGGCGACCGGGCCCGGTTTGGTGCGCAGCACGAAGCTTTGTTCCCCGGCGCGCAGTTTGAAGGTGGGATTCGATTGACCGCCTTTGAATTGTTCGATCTGCAGCGCCGGTTTGCTGTCGAAGCCATCGACGTGAACACGCATGTAGTCGGCGAGGGCGGCGAGATCGAATTTTTGTCGTTCAGCAACCGGCATGGTGCCCATGAATTCTTCAAACATCGGTGGTCTCCAGAATAAAAGATGGACGCGCTGCAGCTGCGCGGCAAGCACTGATTCTAACGCATAAAAGTGAACGTACGTACTATTATTTAATGCCAATTCTGCTGGTGCGGCGGATACTGGCTGTAGTTAATCTTTATCCGACTGCCTTGCCCGACCTTGTCCGTTGTTTCGACGATTTTGTGTTGATCGGAAAAACGGTACATCACCGCCGAACAGGATTCGCATGCCCGCAGGTTTGAGTAAATATTGAGTGTCATCGCACCTGGGTAGTTAAGCAATTCACCGGAGACGAAGGAAATGATTTTCGCTTCCGTATCGGCCGAGCGCTCATGCCGTACCGGGATGGTACGTATGGTATTTTCATCGGCCGGTACGCCGATGTAGTGGAGTGCCGGTTCGCCGGAACGCGCCTCGCTGAGGAGAATATTTTGATGCTGATTACCCGATACCGAGACCATATTCAAAACGGCTTTCCCTTCATGCCGCAATTCTGCCCAGACGACGTTGCTATTGGGTATCAGTCTTGTCAAAATATGTTGAAAACTACTGACCAGTTTGTTCGGATTTTTGCTCATTGTTTCATGGGCAGTCTTGGCCATGGGCAAATCGGCGAAAGTGACTTTACTCATGAGTAAATCGGCTACTCGGCCATAGGGGCTGCGGTTTCTGCCGCTGCCGGCATAGCGTGCTTTGTCGGCAAGCAGCTCAAGCGCATGAAGAATTTTCCCGCTCGTGGCTTGCGCTGTAGCAGTACCCATATTTTGGTTTAACCTCCCATATTGCTTGGCCGCATGAGTGTGCTGTACCAGCCTGCGGGCATCGTTGCGTTCTTCGGTGATAGGGGAGGCCAGCGCGTTGACCAAGGTGGCGCTTTGTTGGCGTGGCGACTTTCCGCGCATCCTATTTAAGACAATGTTACTGTTTTCATGCGTTTCCGATGCCATGTTTTGCATTACTTCATTGCTCATCGCTTGAAAGTGTTGCACCGTGACTTCCGGCAGAATGACTGCCTGATACGGCGCGTGCGCCATCGTGCTGCTGCTCCTTCGCTCAGCCAGTGGGGCCCGCGGCGGCGCATACGGCAGCACGCCGTTGTGGCGCGCGGCAGGGATACGCGGGGTATTTCGGCAACTGCCGGCCGACCACGCCGGCGCGAAATTCCTGCCACTGCCGGGCATACGCTTTTGTCTGGATCGCTGTGGCATTGCCGCGATGAGGGTGGCGGTGATGGCGCTGGCGCGGCTGGCAGAGGCAGCGCTCGACTCGAGACGCAAGTTGAGCGCCGGTGGCAAGGCAAACAGCAGACGTGCCTTGCCTTGGCCTTCGAACAGCAGCAGCAAGTTTTGTCTGTGGTCATAGGTTTGCTCTTGCAAATTCCACTGGCCGGCAATGCTGGAGAGTCGGAAACTTTGACTCGCCGTCATATCACGCAAGTCGATGACGAAGTCGCGCTCGCCTAAGCGTCCGCCATCGACCGCCGCCAGCAGTTCGGCACCGACGTGTAAGCTGCCGTTGTTGCTGGCATAGGTCCAGTAGCTGCTGGTATTATTTCGCTGCGGCAGATCGAGCCGACCGTTGCCAGGCAAATCACAGTAGAGCACCGAGCCGTCGCCAAGCATGCGGTTAACGCGGCCCAGCCAGCGCCGCGTCGTGCCGCCGACGAATAGATCGCCACTGAGGCGGTTGTGCAGTAATTCCTGTCCTTGATAGCTCATGCCTACTTGTTTGACGCAGTGCGGCAGATAGTCTTCAAGCGCTGCGCCGGGGCGATAGACTTGCATCGCTTGCAGTAAGTGCGTTGCATTCTGATACGCTTGGCCCTCAAGATTGAAGCGGGCAGCGTCGATGAATAAGGAGGCGTGTCCGTGGTTGAGCAGCACGCCGTCGTGCCATGTTGTGGCACTCCAGCGCGGCCAATCGGCACCTTCCAGATTGGCAACTTGTCCGTTGCCATGGTTTTCCAGGTAAAACATGCCAAACAGTTCGGGTTCGACGAGGAAGCGCTGGCCGTAATTAGTCAGATGAATGATTTTGTCGCGCAAGGACCAGAGCACGCTCGGTTTGCTCGCATCGGCCTGGGCGTTGATGTAGCTGAGACTGCCATCGCGGTTTTGCTGCAGCGTGTGGGGACCGGAGAGTACGGTTTGCACGCGGCCTTTTCCGACTAAAAAGATTTCGCCGCTCTCGCTATGATGAAGGGCATGCCGACCATCGGTGTTTTTTCCCAAGTAAATGCGGGCACCGGCACGGTAGGCGTTGGCGGCTTGGAGTATCCGGGCGTCATCGTGGCAGAAATAAAACAGCGCATCATCAGGCGCATTGCCAGCCTTGGCGACGACTTCGAACAAGCCGCTGGGTTTGCCGTTGCGCTTAAATACCGCGCGCACTTGATGGTCGCTGCTCTCCAAGGCTTGCTGATAGCGCTGGGGCAGGCGATACCAGTGTCGCTCATCCGCCGGAAGCGTTTGTTGCCGGAATTGATAGAGATCGAGGCCGGCGCTGCGTGGATACGCGACGATTTCCCAGTCGATGGCGTGGTCGCGTCGGAACAACCAATAGTCGCCATCGTGGCCGACATAACTGAGGCCGGCTTTGGTACGCAGATAACGGCCGTCGGGCAGGGTCCAGGCTTGGCCGCTGGTAGGCGTAGCAACTTGAACGTGTCGATAGCACTGACTGCCAAGCGCTGGCGGCTCGTCGCTGATAGCCGGCACAGCATCCGCCTGACCGACTTGCAGATTCCAAACATGCCCATGTTGACTGGCATGGGGACCGCTGGCATGGCTCCATACCGGACCGCAGTGTGGATCGAAGCGGAAGCGGCCGGCGCGCAGCGGCATATCCTGCAGACCCGCTTCGTCGATAAGGATTTCCAACGGTGCGTCGGGTAAATAACGCCAACGTAGCAGGCTGTTCGGTTGGCCGATGGGGCTGAAATAATGGCACTGATCCTGGCGTGACCAGCCTAGCCAGTCCAGCTCCGCGAATTGCGCGAATGGGAAGGTTTGAATGCAGTCTTGAACAACATCGTAATAGCCATACATGACTTGAGCAGCATTCTGCCATTGTAGTAACACGCCGTCTGCGCTGCCGCCGCTGAAGTGCTCATTCGATAGGATACGGCGGATTTGTTCGGGCCTTGGCGGCATCTGCGCTTGGATTCCGTCAACCCAAGTGATTTTGTGCATGCGCAGCATGCCATTGACGTGCGGTCGGTATTCCATCGCCAAAGTTTGTTCGGCCATGCTGTCGAAAGTTTCCACGCGCGCGGTGCCGGTGTGGGTGTATTCGCTCAGCAAGGCTGCAAGTTCTGTGGCCCGCTTGTCCCAAGCGCGGATATTTTCGCTGGAAATGGCCCTGACCGCCAGCGACTGCGTGTTATTTCCCAGGTCTGGCGTATCCTGAGTCAGCAATGGCTCGTTGGTGCCGCTGTCTATTTTCAGTATTTGCAGTACCGATGAGAGTCGAAAGCGGCCATGGGCGGCGTGCGCGCGTTCCAATTGGCTCATACCGTCGCTCCCCAAGGGGGGGGCGTAACGGCGCATCAAACCACGGGTACTGAGTTCGATGAATTCTTCGTGCACTGCTTTCCCAATTGTCAGAGACTGCAGAGCCGGGATCAGCGGCCAGAGGTCGGCAGCGAAATCGGCTACTTCGAGGAAGCGGCCATAGGTGGCCATGTTCAGTGGCCTCTGGCCCGCGCTGCTGGCCACGGCCACGCCATGCTCGTCCTCGTTGCTGATCAAAAAGCCACGGCCCAAGGGACCCTGATCCATGCTCATGAGAATTTTTTGCCTGGGAAACAGGGTGATCTCACTGCTTTGTGGCCCGCGCGGGTGGAGCTCTGTGACCGGGGCGATGATCCATCGGACTTCCATGCTGGACCAGTGGGCGAGGTAGCACAGACCGGCATGCTCGAACGCCAGATCGAAATCGCGGCTGACCAAGGCTTGGCTATGAAGCCGGTAGTCGAAAGTTTGATGATGGAGCTTTTCGTGATGCCAGCGCCGCAGTGTTTCCAGCACACTGAGGATGATTTGGCTGTTGCGCGCCACGTAAGGATCGATCCTGTCCTTTGGATTGACGTAGAACTGGCTAAAAGTTTGCCGTTGTTGGCGCGATAAGCTGATATTGCTCGCTTCCTGCGTGTCGGCGAACGGCTCGTTGGTCTCATCGTCATCCGGCAGTTGGCGCGCATAGCGGGAGGGCGTCACAATATTGAGCCCCCATTCCTGTGCCGTCGTAGTGGGGTTATTGGCAATCAGCTTGGCACAAGTTTGGCTATGTCTGAATTTCTCGAAAGGGACGCCGTTGACCGTGGTTTTACTCAAGTCGATCTGATTATGTTCCAGAGTCTTACTCCACAGACGTTCACGCAGACGCAATTCCACCTCCTCCGGATAGGAGACGTTTTTGCGTCTGATTAATAAGTCTGCGGGATTTTTCTGGTTTTGGATAAATTCGATTTCCTCCTCGGTTTGGCCGAGATTCTGCCCGTCCGGGGTGAATTGCACGCGTAGCCCGGCACCTGTGCTACTGCTGAAGGTCCATTTGCGTGCACCTTCGCTCATGATGAGGCGGCCATAGGTGCTCGGCTTCATGCCGATACGGATGTCAACCTCAAGCTTGTCAGCGTGCGAGGCATCTTTGGGGGGTAGGAAGGCCAAATTGGCCGGTCGATCCAAAAAGACAGGCAAGCGGCCGGGTTGGCCTTCGAATACCGTATTCGTCCTTACCATGTCATGACTGAACTGCAGCGGTAGCTGTGCGCCCCATGCTTGCGCATTGTGGTTGAGGATTTGCGCATCATCACGCAGACCGAATAATGGTGCTTTGCCTATAGTGGAGACGCCGTATTGTATGTTTGATGTCAAACGAATGACGATGGTCGGCGCTTTCTTGTCGGTCAGCGGAAAGTGCTCTTGCGCCGGGGTCACGCCGAGTAAATCTTGAAAACTTTGCTTGATATTGGGGCTGATCATCTGGCCCGAAGGCAAGATGCCGATTTCTGTGTAATGGCGCCCGGGGACAGTCATGGTTGGGCTGGTGAAAAAAAATGATGCCGGAATGAGCTTGATGAGTAAGTCCTTGACCTCATTTACCTCGACGGTCTGATCATTTTCTTTCGCCCCCTGCATGAAATACAATTTGTCGCTGACTTGCGTGTGCAGATGCGTCGCCTTGATGTGAATGAATCGTGCGGCTGACTCATCGCTGAAATAATACACGCTGCTGTTGTCGGGCTGCCGTTTGAGCTCGACTAAGGGGCCGCGAAAGCTGTCGATTTTCTTTTTGAGTTTGACCGCATTGTCGAGCGCTTGTTCGGTATGGTCGATCCAAGAACGGAAAGTATCAATCGGCAGCAGCGACTCCAGATATTCGATCACCATGACTTCGGGCGCGAGCATGGGACAGGCAAGCGCGAGCAGGTCCAAGCCCAGATTGATGATCTGTTCGCTCAAATTCATTGTCGCTTCAAAATAATCGCCTGAGGACAGGGTTTCTGTTGCCAATGAATTGGCTTGCTGGATAATATTTGCTAAGCTCATGGCAATGGCCGGTGCCACGAATCCAGTTGACAGGCCTTCGGCTATTTGCGCCGCTTGCAAGAAATGCGTCTTTGAAATCTGCGCCATCGCGGTCAGCGCAGTCTGACCTAATTGCACCAGACTGTTGGCCTTGCCGAACAGTTGCTCGACATCACTGAAGGTATTGCTGTCGATATTAGCCAAATTCTGCAGGCTGAAGACGACGTTGAGGGTGGTGGCGGCACTTTGTCTGACACTGTTGGTATGCCAGCGCTGTGTCGATTTAATCATCTTGGCTTCGTCGATAGGGACTTGCCGCAGTCCGCCTGCACCATCGCGCAGCGTCAGGGTGAATTCGCTCCCCTTGGTATTGACGACATCGACCACATGCTCACCGATTTTTATCTCAGAAGCGAACATGTTGGTAAAAATTTCCTGTAAGTGTGCGCTCTGCGCCATGGCATCGTGCGACGCTTGCTTGCGCTGAAATTCCGGCGCTGCGCGGAAGTGTCGCCAGCTTTCTTCCAGCTCCGCCTCGTGCGGCGCTGTTTCTGCGACGAGTTCTTCGTTCGCGCCGCAGTTGGCGTGGCTAGCGACGCTGCGGCTTTGACGCGCCAGTGTGCTCTTGTCCTTGTCATGCGGTGCTACTACTGCGGTGCTGAGCGGCTGCTCTAAGGCCGACGCTGCAGCAGTGTTGTGCGGCTGCGTTGGCAGCGCGTCAGCACCTGGCCAGCGCAACCTGCGGTCGAGGTTAAGCAGATGGCTGCGTGCGCTCGTGCTGGTCTGCGTGATCAAGTCCAACAGCGTATTTTGCATGTGCTGATACGCTGTCTCCAGCGTCGCGCCGAACAAAGCTGGTGGGCCGATGCCGACCGTGCCAAACTGCGGTCCTGAGGGTATTGTTGGCTGTAATCCATCGCGCTCGCTCCAAGCGCTGATGCTGTGAGCGAGCGTAGGCACGCGGGCGGCCATCAGATCTTGCGGTAGCAGAACTTTCTGTTGCTGCGCCGTTGTAGCGGCGTCACTCAGAAAGCGCGCCAACTCGTTGACATAAGCATGGGCTTGTTCGACTTCACTGGTCGTGAAACCTGCTTCCTCATGTGCTTCCTTATGTGCGTGCCACCATGCATGCATGAGCCGCCCGGCCAGCTCGGCTTCGCTCTCGGTCGGCGTGTAGGGGTGGTGCGCGGCATACCACTGCGCTTCGCTTTGCTGCCGTTCATTTTGCCACGCAGCTTGCACCGCGCCGGCATGCTGCCAGCGCTGTACCGAGGCGAGGGCGTCGCCTGCCAGCGCGAGTGCCCCTAAGCCGGTCTTGGTGAGGGTGTCGATGCCTTGTTCGTAGTCTTGTTGCGCTTGTCGCTGCTGTCGGTTCAGTTGCAAGCACTCAAGCAACAGAGCCGGCGGTAGACTGCCACACCACTTCATGGCCAAGTTTGGCATGGCTGTTGCCGTTACGCTTGCCCATTCATAAAGGCCGGCGGTGCATTCGCCGAGCTCTTCAACTTGCCTTAACCACGGTTGCAGTAAACGCAGACAGTGGGCGGCGTCGAGCTTGGCTGGGTGCGCTGGTTGACGCGGCAATGAGCGCATCGACGTCAGCAAAGCGATCACACTGTCTATGCTTTCCTGAAATAAGGCGGTGAATTCGCTTTGTTTGCGCAGTCCGGCCTGATGCGCCGCTGCATTGTAGTCTTGCTGGACTTTATGTTGTTGCGCTACCAGTTCGTGCAATTTCGTCGATAAGGCACGACAGGCGGCAGCAGCAGCACGTTCCGGCCCAGCGCTGAGACGTTTGCGCGGTGTGGTGCGGAACAGTGCCTTGACTTGCTTCCGAAATTGCGCAATTTTTTCGTGCTGCCGTGGGCCTGCCTGCGCACCTTGAAAAGCTGGACGCAGCCAGTGTATCAGGCGTTCGAATACGCCAGGTCGCTCCGCTGGTGCAAGCTGGTCGAGCAGGATACGGGCCCGGTGCGTAGTCGGCAGCGCACGCAGCGCCGCCTCGGCTCGCTTGAAAGAGGATTGGATCTCCGGATGTTGAAGATCGATGACTTGCAGCTCAAAGCTTTCCGCCAGGTCTTCTTCCGGTGTGCAACTGAGTAATGCGGCAGCACCCACTTCCAGCCGTTTGGCTAAGGCGATGGCTTGTCGTTCGGCCACTTGCCATTCTTGTGGGCTGCGCCGATTTTGTTCGTGATTAAAGGGGGCGCGACGGCGCTGCTTCGCTGGTCGCGCCGTACAATGCTCAAAGGCATCTGCATCTCGCTGAGTGCGCGCGTACGCGCGCTGCAGGTCCGTACGCGCGGCCAATTCTGCCATCCATAGCGGTGCTTGCTCGTCCCATCGGCTCGCCACATAATCCCACACCTGCGCCCGCGCACGCAGAATTTGCGTCTGGTTGCCGCTGTACCCGAGGCCGCGCAGCAGCGCACGATAGAAGCAATCGCCGTCGGCCGGCACATCGCACCAAGCTTGTTCGCCGAGATAGCGGTAATGATTTTGATTGATTCTAAGTAAAATCACATCGTTGCGCTGCATGCTGATGTAGCCGTCTAGCGATGCTGTTTGCATGTTGTGCCGGTCGGGAGCGAAACGGCTGGCGCTCAATTGCAATGAAGATCGCATTTCTGCAATGCTGGGGGAGGCACTGAGAAACTCTGCGGCAGCGCCGGCATCGGCACGCCACGTCAGCAGGTGTGCCGCCAATTGTTCCGTGCTGCTGTCGTGGCGGATATCGAAAATCGTCAGTCCGCGTGATTGATCTTGCCAAATTGCTGTACGCGCAACAATCTGTGGCGCGAGGTCGCCGGCGGCATTATTCCAACTACCGGCCGTGGCAATGTCATGCTGAACCCGCTGCCATAAAGAGACGTTCGCGGCGATGTTGTTCGCGCTTGGACGAACTTGTTGCAAATGCGCTGACAAGCCGAGATTGACTATGGGTACACTGAGCGCAGTCGCCTTGAGCGCTGGTAAAACGTTTGGCAAAAGCGGGCGCGAGCTCGACTGGCTTAAAAGGCGATGAATATCTGACATCAGAAATTTTCTCGTGTACAAAAAGTGAAATGAACAATGGTGCGTAATCGCTCCTATTGCTTTGATTCTAATTGTTGGCTCGCGAGCATACTTTTATAAAATAACCATCTGTATTGCTGATCATGCGCAAAGAGCGCACCGGTGTCGGCGCGAGAAGCCGGCGCGACGAACAGCCATCAGCACTGCGCATCGCTTGGGCATGCGCAGTGCTGATGGGATATCGGGATTGGTGGTGGTGGTGGTGGTGGTGGTGGTGGTGGTGGTGCAGTGTTACAGCCTGTCGGCGCGTGCAGCCAGCGCTGCGACGTCGTCGCATAGTAGTGGTGACAGCGCCCGTGGCAGGCGTACCAAGCTCATGGCATGATTGCCGACCGGATGCCAGGTGTGGGTGTCTGTGTGATTGCTATATGCAGACAGTAAATCGTGGTAGATCCTGCGAATCGCGTCGGCGTCTTGGTCCGGCATGGTAAGTGTAAGCTGTGAGCTGGCGGCACCGTCGCTGATATTCGTTTGTAAGACGGCTGCGTAGAAGCGGTCAGCCACGCTCTCGGCCGTGGCACCCGGCTCATCTTGTAGAATGCGGGCACAAAATACCAAATGCTCGACTTCGCGCAATAAGGCGCACAGCGCGCTGCTGAATTGCGGGTGATCGAGTAAGTGTAGTGGAATGGCAATGACCCAGTCGAGGGTATCCAAGCGCATGGGATCTGCTTGAGCGGAAAAATCGATCACAATAGCGGGTACAAAATCGTAGCCGTAATCAGCAAACGCCGTCAGAGTGGCGAGCTGGATGCTGTCGTTGGCTTGATTGATTTTATCGTTGCTGCTGGTGGCATCAATGCCACCCATAGCGCGGATCTCCGCCTGTGCTTGACGCAAAGCCTGCACCGTCTGGGCCAAGCGTGTCCCTTCGGTCATGCCGTTTTTCGAGAGCCAAGCGCTAATGGCTTGGCTCTTTTCGGATTGGGCAGGGCTGATGGCACCGACCTTGCCGGGCGTTTGTTGAATCGTATTCATCAGATTTGCGCGTGAAACCTCAGCCTTCAGAGGCTGTCGCAAAAGCCTGATGGACGTTTTTTACACCTAAAACACCGCATACCTCGTCATTCCCGCATGCTTTTGGCGGGAACCCAGCGTCGTTTTTTACACTGAAAATGCCACAATTTCTGGCATTTTCAGTTAACCACGAACGCCGCTGGGTTCCTGCCAAAAGCGCGCAGGAATGACGTGGCCACCAGTTAGGGTAATGATACCGACTCAATACCCTTTTGCGACAGCCTCTGAAGGCCGAGGAGGCAGAGCGCGGAACGCGCAGCGTTCCTTGCTTTGGTGGCGTGCCTGTCACGTCCATGTTTGCCACCAGTGAATAACTATACCCATCTGCACGCTGAATGATCTTGCAGTGCTTATGCGATATGCCTTGTACGACAGATTCTTGCGTTTGTATGTTGAAACTGCCACTTGCGCGAACTGCTACGCGGCCTGTGTACTGGCCGGTTTTCTGCCCTGTCGGAAGGCACTGTCAGTAACAGTACGGTCAAGCAAGCGTATAGCAAACGGGAACAGGCGATGCACGCGTGCCCGGCCTGCTGCGAGCAGCTTGCGCGCCCGTTTTTCGCTGCATGGCATCAGCGGTTCTTGTGTTCTGCTTAGTACAAATACAGCCATTTTTGTATCTCCAATATGAAATAGCAGATGTAATCTGCATTTCCCTATGCGCTTACGCGCCTGGTGACGGGCACCTGACGGTGCCGCTCCCCTCGACAATGTCACAACGCAGCTTCGGTTCGGAACGCTCACCCGCACTCTCCGATGAACCTTGCAGCAGAACGTTTCGTGCTTACCCTATGCTTGTCTGCTTCTGCTGCTTGCAGAGCTTGGAACTGAGGAAGCATTCCAAGCTGCGTCTTGTACTTCGTTGCAACGTAGCGCGATGCTTTGCGCTCAGTCTGGTCAAACGAGCTTTTTCAAGCTCCGGCCTTGAGGCCGGGGTAATTGACGGCAGGCGTCCTGGTTAATGTGTGCACGCAATAGCTGGTCTGATGCTGCGGTGTCGCACTTCTCTTTCGCGCGCTGTGGCATTCAGTCTCACACAGATTGTGGACTGCTCGAAGTAAAAATAACATTCAAAAAATAACCGCGGTCATCATTGCCGAGCTTGCCGACGCTGTAGATTACTGCAAATTAAGCAAGCCATCGAGGCCGACGAAATTGAACGCCAGATCGGCCCGGGCGCGCACCACCGGTTTGGCGCGGAAGGCCAGTGACAAACCGGCGATGCCCATCATCTGCAAATCATTGGCCCCGTCGCCCATGACGATGGCAGCGCTGCTCGGCACCCCAAGTTCAGCACAGATGCGCGCCACGGTCGCCTGTTTTTCTTGGGCGTCGACGATACTGCCGATGACGCGGCCGGTCAGCTTGCCATCGGCAATTTCGAGCACATTGGCGTGCGTGAAATCGAGCCCCAGGCGCGCTTGTATGCGTTCGGTAAAGAAGGTGAAGCCTCCCGATACCAGTAAAGTTTTCAAGCCGGCTTGGCGCGCCGCGGCGAGCAGGGTTTCGGCGCCAAGCGAGAGCTGCAGACGTTCATCGTAGACACGTTGCAGGGCCGTGGCATCGAGACCTTTGAGCAGGGCGACGCGACGGATCAAACTTTCTTGAAACTCCAATTCGCCACGCATGGCGGCTTCGGTAATTTCTGCCACTTGCGGCTTCAAGCCCTGCATGTCGGCGATTTCATCGATGCACTCTATCGTGATGAGGGTGGAATCCATGTCCATGGCCAGCAGTTTGAACTCGCTCAGTACCAGCGGCTGCTGCAATACACTCAGATCGACCGCCGCCGCATGGCAGCGTTGCTCGATGTCGGCGCGCAGTGCTGCAGTCAGTTGCACGCCATGCAGACGCATCGCGTAGTCATTGAGTACTTCGCAGCGGCTCGCGGCGCACTCAGTGGCAATGGCCGCTGTCAGTGCGCTGTAGTTGCGGTGCGGCTGTAAGGATTGCAGAGTCAGTTGGCTGGTAGTCATGAATGTAAAGCTTTAAGGGTGAGTTTGAGTTGCGCGACGCGGCTGGCCAGATCGGGCATGTTGGCGGTGATGCGCAATTTATCCTGGCCGTTGAGTCGAATATGTTTATTTTTTTGTACCAGCTCGATGATGCGCATCGCATCAATCGGTGGTTGTGCTTCAAATTGCAGCGTCGCGGCCTCGCCATGGGCATCGATTTTCAGGATGCCCAAGGGTTTCGCGGCCACGCGCAGTCGGTGCGTTTCCAGTAAGGCCTTGACTTGCTCCGGTAATTTGCCGAAGCGGTCGATCATCTCTTCTTGCATGTCATCGATGGCGGCGGCTTTGCTGCAGTTAGCCAGACGCTTATAGATCGATAAGCGTTCATGGACGTCACCGCAAAAGTCGTTCGGCAGCAGTGCTGGAATATGCAAATTAATTTCAGTGGTGCTGGCCAGCGGCGCGGCGAGATCGGGTTCTTTGCCATTTTTCAGGCACCGCACCGCTTCGCTGAGCATGTCGGAATACATTTGAAAGCCAATTTCATGCATTTCCCCCGATTGATTGTCGCCCAAGACTTCACCGGCACCGCGGATTTCCAAGTCATGCATGGCGAGGTAAAAGCCGCTGCCGAGTTCTTCCATTTGTTGAATCGCTTCGAGTCGACGACCGGCTTGTTTGGTCAAACTTTGCACATCGTGAACCAACAAGTAGGCATAGGCCTGATGATGCGAACGACCGACGCGGCCGCGCAGTTGGTGTAACTGTGCAAGACCGAACTTATCGGCGCGGTGCATGATGATGGTATTCGCGGTAGGGACGTCGATACCGGTTTCGATGATGGTGGTGCAGAGTAAAATATTATGACGCTGGGCGACGAAGTCACGCATGACTTTTTCCAGATCACGCTCATGCATCTGACCATGTGCGACCACCACGCGCGCTTCCGGCAGCAAGGCTTCCAGCATGGCTTTGCGGTTTTGTATAGTCTCGACTTCATTGTGCAAGAAATACACTTGGCCGCCGCGTTTGAGTTCGCGCAGACAGGCTTCACGAATGACCGAGTTGTCTTCGCTGCGCACGAAGGTTTTAATGGCCAAGCGTTTCTGCGGTGCCGTGGCGATGATGGAAAAATCGCGCAAGCCTTCCAGCGCCATGCCCAGCGTGCGCGGAATCGGCGTGGCGGTGAGCGTCAGGACATCGACTTCGGCACGCAAAGACTTGAGCGCTTCCTTCTGACGCACGCCGAAACGGTGTTCTTCATCGATGATGACTAAGCCTAGACGCGAAAATTTGACGTCGGCCGACAGCAATTTATGCGTGCCGATGACGATGTCGACGGTGCCGTCGCCCATGCCCTTGATGGCCAGATTGATTTCCTTACCGCTGCGGAAACGTGATAACTCGGCGATTTTGACCGGCCAATTGGCAAAGCGATCGGCAAAAGTTTGCGCATGCTGCTCGGCCAGCAGCGTGGTCGGGGCCAGAATCGCTACCTGTTTGCCGCCCATGACGGCGACGAAGGCGGCGCGCAGCGCCACTTCGGTCTTGCCGAAACCGACGTCGCCGCAGATCAGCCTATCCATAGGCTTACCAGACACCATGTCATCGATGACGGCGCGAATCGCAGCAGCTTGATCGGGCGTTTCTTCGAAGCCGAAACTATCGGCAAAGGCTTGGTAATCTTTGACTGAATAATCGAAGGCATGCCCAAGGCGCGCCGCGCGCCGGGCATAGAGATTGAGCAGTTCGGCGGCGGTATCGCGAATTTGTTGCGCCGCCTTGCGCTTGGCTTTTTCCCACTGACCGGAACCGAGACTGTGCAAGGGCGCGTCTTCCGGGGCGGCACCGGAATAGCGCGATATGACGTGCAATTGCGCTACCGGTACGTAGAGTTTGGTATCTTTGGCATATTCCAGATACAGGAATTCGGTATCGCCTTCACCCAGATCCATGCTGATCAAACCCATGTAACGGCCGATACCGTGGTTGCTGTGTACCACCGGGTCGCCGATCTTGAGTTCCGACAGGTCGCGCACCATATGCTCGACTTCGGTGGGCGCTTCTTGTTTTTTACGGCCGATGCGCTTGCCGCTGCCGGCATACAATTCGGCTTCGGTAATGAAGATGCTGCTCTGGCCCAGTTGGAAGCCGCTGTGCAGTGGCGCGACGCCGAGCATGAGTTTGGCGTCGCCGGTGATGAAATCAGCATAGCCCTCGCACAGCGTGGGCTGGAGATTGAATTCATTGAAATACTGTTGCAGCGTTTCGCGGCGGCCCAGGGTTTCGGCACAGATCAGCACGCGCGCGGCATTCCCGAGCAGGAAGGCGCGTAAATTTGTCAGCGGATCATCGGCGCGGCGGTTGACGGCGATGTCCGGTAAAAATGCCGAGATCTCTGAGGCTGCTGCGCCTTTTTCTACTGCTGCGACGGCCCAGCGTGCACGGCCTTTGAGTGCCGTGAAAAAATCTTCATCGCGTAAGAACACGGTTTCCGGTGCCAAGACCGGACGTTCGCGGTCGGCTTTGAGAAATTGGTAGCGCGAACGGGTATCGGTCCAGAAGCGCGCAATCGCATCATCGACATTGCCGATCAGCGCAAAATGCGGTTCGGCCGGTAAATAATCGAACAAGCTGGCGGTGTCATCAAAAAACAGTGGCAAGTAATATTCGATGCCGGCCGAAGGAATGCCATTGCTGATGTCTTTGTAAATCGATGAGCGCGACGGGTCGCCCTCAAAACGCTCGCGCCAGCGACTGCGAAAGGCCGTGCGCGCCGCTTCATCCATCGGGAATTCGCGACCTGGCAGCAACCGCACTTCCGGTACCGGATACAGTGAGCGCTGGGTATCGGCGTCGAAAGTGCGGATCGATTCGATGGTGTCGCCGAACAGATCAAGCCGGTAAGGCAGTGGCGAACCCATGGGGAACAGATCGATCAAGCCACCGCGTACCGAATATTCACCGGGTGACATGACTTGATGGACGTGGCCGTAACCGGCTAAAGTCAGTTGGGTTTTCAGTTTGGCTTCGTCGAGCGTGTCACCTTTTTTGAAAAAGAAGGTGTAAGCGGCCAGAAACGCCGGTGGTGCCATGCGCAAGAGCGCGGTGGTGGCCGGTGCCAGCAAGACATCGCAATTACCGTTTTGAATTTCATACAGACTGGCCAAACGTTCCGACACCAAATCCTGATGTGGAGAAAAAGCATCGTAGGGCAGGGTTTCCCAGTCCGGCAGCAAATGACAGCGCAATTCAGCATTGAACCACGGTATTTCTGCCAGTAAACGCTGGGCGTCGCCTGGGTTGGCGACGAACACCGTGAGCATGCGCTGCTGGGCTTTCAATGCTGCCGCCGCTGTCGCTAAAGCGTAGGCGTCGGCAGAGCCGTGCAGCAGGGGAAGGGCCAAGCGTTGGCCTGGTTTGGCGAGAGATTGATTGAAATCGTATGACATTGCGTCTGAAAATGGGGTCCGGTGACAGTGGCGAGGTGCGTAACAGGCTCAGCAAGGCAATACGCGGTTAAAATGATGGTCTCATTATAAACGAAGGGGCTGTTGGCGTTGCGCCAGCCTTGATAACTGATTCATGACACCAGCTTTGCCCTCAGCGGCCCGCTATATCGCCCTCATTCCAGCCGCCGGCGTCGGTGCTCGGATGGCTGCGGCATGCCCCAAGCAATACCTCGATATCGCCGGTCAAAGCATGTTGCAGCATACGGTCAATGCCTTCTTGGCCAGTCCGGAGATCAGCCATACCTATGTCGTGGTCAGTCCCGGCGATGCGTATGTTGACACGCAGTTGGCCCCCGCCGAACACTTGACGTTGCTGCGCTGTGGCGGGGCCACGCGCCGCGATACCGTCAGTAACGGCCTCGCGGCCATCCAGGCGGCCGCTGCCGATTGGATACTCGTGCACGATGCCGCCCGCCCCGGTGTGCACCGTGGCTTATTGAAAAAATTAATCGACGCCGTCGGTAATCATGCCGTCGGCGGTTTGCTGGCTTTGCCGGTGGTCGATACCGTCAAGCGCGTGCGCGACGGCCGGGTCGAAACGATTGCGCGCGACGGCTTGTGGCTGGCGCAAACGCCGCAGATGTTCCGTTGCGCTTTGTTGCAGCAAGCGCTGGCGCAGGTCGAACAGGTCACCGACGAAGCCAGTGCGCTCGAAGCGGCCGGCTATACGCCGCTGCTGATTGCAGGGCATGCCTGCAATCTGAAGGTGACGGTGCCGAGCGATTTGCTGCTGGCGACAGAATATTTGAAATTACACCGTGAAAACGAAGGAATGTTTGATGAAAAATAAGATGCTGCCGTTTCGTATAGGGCAAGGTTACGATTGCCACGCTTTGGTTGGCGGACGCCGCCTGATTATCGGCGGGGTGGATATTCCACATAGCACCGGTTTGCTCGGGCACTCCGATGCCGATGTGCTGTTACATGCGATTACCGATGCGATTTTCGGCTCGGCCGGTCTCGGTGATATCGGTCGTCATTTTCCTGATACCGATGCAAATTTTGCCGGGGCCGATTCACGCGTTTTGCTGCGCGCAGCAGTGCAGCGTTTGCATGCGGCCGGTTATGTGATCGGTAATCTCGACGCCACCATCATTGCCCAGGCGCCGAAAATGGCCCCGCATATTCCGACCATGGTGGCCAAGATTGCAGCCGATTTGCAAGTTGAGCCGGAACAGGTCAATATCAAGGCTAAGACCAATGAAAAGCTCGGCTATCTCGGGCGCGAAGAGGGCATTGCTGCCGAGGCGGTCGTGTTGGTGTTGCGCGCCACCGAGTGAGGCGTGACGAATTGGATGATCAACGGTAATCGGAGAAAAAAATGGAACGAGAAAGCTTAAAACAATTACTGAGCCAATTGCATGCAGAATTGGCCGATGGGGCGGCGGTTGACGGTGAACTCCAAGCTTTGCTGGTCAAGCTCAATAAAGACATTGTCGACGTGATCAATGCCACGCGCATTCCCGATGATCCGGTGTATTCGGCCTTGAGCGAACGTTCGATCGCCTTGTCGGCGCAATTCGCCGCCGAGCATCCTAAGTTGGAGCCGGCCTTGCGCGAGTTGGCGGCGATGCTGGCGAAAATTGGCGTCTGAAGAGGCTCAATCGAACTGAAATTCCACCGGCGGTTCGTCACCGGCCAGTGCGCCTGAATTGACTGGCAAGCCTTCGCCGGCGCGTACCAGCGGGTCGGCGTGTTCATACACATTCGGGCAGCCGGTGGCAGCGATCAGGGCTTTGACGATGCTGACTTTCCAGGCGTCGACGGCGGCTGACTGAAATTGACAAACCAAATAACCGGGGGTGCTGCCGTAATGATCGACCAGTAAGCCGGGCAAGTGGTCGGCTTCGGCATGGATCAAACGTTGCGCTGCCAAGGCGCCGCTTTTCGGTGCGCGCGGTTTGGCCAAGGCGGCTTGGACACGGCGCTTGATCATGGCATGGTCGATCGCTTCCTTTTCATCGAGACTCCAGATGCGCGCGCGGATCTGCGATTTCGGGCTCCAGCCGGCACGTGCCAGGAATTGGCCTGAAGAAGAGCGCACCAGAGCGGTACCGCCCGGTTTGATTCTTTCTTCGAATTTACCATCGATGCGCGCGATCGCGGAGAGGTAAATCCACGGCTGTCCGGCCAGCACTGCCTTCTCTTTGCCTTGTTGAATAGTAATGATCAGCATTGCTGCTCCTGTCTGGGGTGGGGAGGAAGGCTGCGGAATATACGCTGTTTGCTCAAAACATGCTCGAAAATTTTTCATTTCAGTGCGGTTTTGAGCCGATATTGTGGCGCTCATGCTGCAGTTTCGGCGCGCTCTGTTACAATGCGGCTTCAGGCCAGCAGGCCCGATGTATCCCTGCGCCGCTCCTATGCTCATTACTTATCTTACATTGCCATGCAAATTACTCCTAATTCCGTTGTCAGCCTGAATTACTCTATGTTCAATGCCGAAGGCGCAATCATCGATCAGAACCACGAGCCTATCGTGTATCTGCATGGTGGTTACGATAACATTCTGCCAGCCGTCGAAGCTGCCTTGGATGGCAAGCAAGTTGGTGACAAAGTGTCGGTTACACTGACGCCGGAACAAGGCTTCGGTGAAATCGATCCGACTGCCGTGCGCGAAGAGGAAATCGGCGTGTTTCCACCCGATATCGAAGTCGGCATGATGTTTGAAACACGTGATCCGGAAACCGAAGAAACCATGCAGTTCCGGGTTATTTCCATCGACGCCGGCATCGTTACTGTCGACAGTAATCATCCGCTGGCCGGCATGACCATCCGTTTCGATGCTGAAGTGCTCGAAATTCGTGCGGCCAGTGATGAAGAAGTGGTACACGGCCACGTCCACGGCGAACACGGTCATCAGCACTAATTTTTTCCGGCGGCAGCACGCTGCTGTCGCCGGCTTTGCTGCATGGCATCGGCATGGCCGGAGAAAAAGCCCATGAAAGATCATTATTTAATTCTTGGCATTGCGCCCAATGCGACGCTGGCCGATATCAAAAAAGCGTTTCGCATCAAGGCGGCTGAATTTCATCCCGACCGCAACGCTTCCGAGCTCGCCCCCGAGAAATTCCATGCCGTCCGTCAGGCCTACGAAGTGTTGTCGGATGATGCGGCGCGTGCTGCCTACGATGAAAACCGACGCCGCAACCTGCTCGATGACCCGTTGGCGACGGCGGGCGAAATTTGGCAGCATTATTTATCAGGAGTATTGCAGTGAAATTATCGCGTTTTTTTGAAGATTTGATGTCGGTGTACAACGCTGAAATCGAAGATCTCAAGACTGATTCCGAAGGCAAGAACGTTCTCAAGACCAGATTGCGCGAAAAAGGCGAGCAATTGCCTTTGTTGCTGCCGATGATGAGCACGAATCCGGAAATGCTGGCCTCGGCCTTCCATCTCGGTTTCATCTTCATGAACCCGCTGGCACTCGAGGCCCTGACTGCCAAAGAAGGCAATCAATTGCCGAGCTGGAAAAGCTTGGCGGCGGCGGTCAAGCTCGAACCTTGGGCCGAAAATTTGGCCACTGTCGTGCTCAAACATGTAGGTGGCGACCAATTCCTCGTCATCGCGGCGGCGCTGGAATATCTGCAACGCGGCCATCAGGCACGCAAACACAGTCCCACCAATACTCTGGAAGATGACGAAGATCAGGATGCCCATGATGCCGATGGCGAACTGAAAGAAAACGGCGACCTCGATGGGAATTACGGGCGTCATGGCCGCGACGATGGCGACGATGGTGATGACTACGATCTTGATGAAGCCGGGGCCGACTGGCTGGCTGAGCAAGGCTTTGACCGTAAAGAATAAGGACACGCGATGAGCTTGTTACCCGCATTAATTGAAGCACAAAGTCTGATTCAAGCCGGCGACATCGCCGCTGCCGAATCAGCGCTGGCGAATATCGCCGAAACCGAAGGCGATAAGGCCTTGGTGGCAGCACTCGATAGTTTTCCACCGAAAGATTTATTGGCGATCATCCGCGAATATGACGCCTCGAAAGAATCCTTGGTCAATCTGGTGGTAACACCGGAGCAGTTTGCCCAAGCCGTGGTGCTGGAGCGCCGTTACGGTGATCAAACCCACGAACAATTGCGTGGCATGGTCAATTCCGTGATCTTCCGCGATGGTGCTGATCCGGCTGAATTTCTGTATGAAATCGCCGAAGTTGAAGGCGGCTACGATGCCTTGGTTGATTATCTGCTCGATCGCACGCAAATGGTCGAGCACTTCTATCGCTATGCTACCTTTGACCTCTACGAGTACGGCGATGGTGCCAAGACCGAGGCCTTGGAAGACGATTTGATGACGATCGGTCGTGATCGTAACGAGGAAAGCGGCCCGCCTTCGGATATGGCGAATCTGGAAGACCGCGACTGGATGCAGGTTACGTATATCCTGCGTTACGAATTGCCGGAAATTTTCCGCGAAGTGTTAATGAAGCTGCGCGCGCGCTATCAAGCTTATCTGGCTAATTTACAGCAGGATGAGCTTGAGAGCTTGGTCGCTGAGCCGGAAGAAGATGAGCGTCCGAAGAATAATGACGATGGTGACGACAAGGATGATGAGGAATCAGCGCTGTAAGCTGCCGCACTTGTGCCACATTGTGTTTGATCATGCCGGGTGCGTACTGCTTTGCCCGGCATTTTTTTTGAGATTTGTAAAGCGACTATGGCCGACACTACTTACGACCTTGCACTCAGTGATCAACGGCCGTTTTTCGAAACGGCCCTGCGCCACGGCGTGCGCCAAGCGATCATTCCCAGCAGTAAGCTGACCGCCATGCAGAGCGAAGCGCCCAAGGGCATCGTGCAAATTGCCACTGCCTTCGGCAGTCCGTATCTGCGGCCGGAAATTGAAGCAGCGCGTAAGCGCATCGTCAATCTGGCCAGCTTGTACCTGATCGAAACCAGTGGCGGCGAGCTCGATGTCGCGGCCAAACTGATCCGTGACAACACCTTCCTCACGCTTTCGCGCGGTGGTTCCGGCTTGCTGAAAGCTTTGTTTGCTTTACCTGAATATGCCTTGCTCGGGCGTGCAACCAAGGGGCCAGTCGAAGACTTTTTGGAAGTCTGGTCGCTGCGTGATAAACCGTTTGATTATCGTCAGGCGTTGAAACAGCGCCGTCTGAATGCGCTCGAAATCGAAGCCGGCTTCTGGTTCGGCGAATTTCTCGGGGCCACGCGCGAGCAATTGCGCGAAGAAGATGTCGAGGCTTCCTCGGTAGTGCGTTCCGGTTTGCTGCTGCTGATTTACGGTAATGATGAAACCCGGCTCGACAATCAAGTCGAATTCGCCACCCTGCTCGAAACCATCCGCAACTTGCCGGCCATCCGGCGCAAGCAGGCTTTGGCGACGGTGGATCTGAGTGATATTCCAGCCGCGTTTGCGGAGCTGGTCGCGAGCATGCTGGCAGAAATCAAGGCGCACGATTTACCCTTGTTACAAGATAAAAAAATTCCGCTCGACAAATTGGTGTTCGCCTTAAAAGATCAATACTACTTCGGCCATCACGATATCGATGATACCTCGGCGTATGATGCCTTAGTCTCGAAGGAGTGGACTCGCCTGACTAAGGGGCAGACCGATGTCGACTCGCTGATGACACTGTTTCTGTGCATCGCTGCTGGCGTTGCACCAAAAACCAGTATCAGCGAACGCGCTGCCAAAGCCTTGGTCAAGCAATTGCGCGAACAAGGCTTCGAGCCGGCGCGTACCAGTGCTTGGATCGCTGCGTCGGCACCACATGAAAAGCAAGAAGGCTTGCTGGAAGATTGGAATAACTTCATCGAGGAAGCGAATAATTATCTGCTCGATGATTGGGATGTCAATTACAGCGGTGCGATGCGCTTTTTGTCGCTGCATTGTCATTTGCTCAGAGCCGCAAAATAAGCCGGTAAGGAAGGCGCGTAGTGTATCTGCGCCTCCTATCCCTGAGCGCAAATTTCAGACCAACAAGCTGCCGTCTATGCAAGTCACGGCTTGGCCGCCGACGGTGATGCGCTCGCCAGTGATTTGCAAGCGTATCTGGCCGGCCCGGCCCAAGATCGCCCCTTGGCTGGCACGCAGTGCGCTGCCACCTGCTGGTACTTGGCCAGTGTGGCGCAGATACACGGCGACGCCGCCATTGCCGCTGCCGCAGACCGGATCTTCATTGACGCCGGCCGCCGGGGCAAATGCGCGCACTTCAAAATCGGCCGGACTGCCCTCTGGAGAGGCACCGAAAATCACGACACCGCTGCGCTGTGCGGCGCTGTCTTGGCGGCGCATGCGTTCAAAATCAGGGCGGCAAGCCAGCACACTGGCGGCATCCTGGCATTGCGCCACGATCCAGCGCGGGCCGATATCGATCAGCAGTGGTGGGCGTGCAGCCGCGCAGGCGATGCCGAGGGTGTCGCCGAGTTCCTGTATCTGGTCGGCGCTGAGCGTGCTGATCTGCGCCGGCGGCAAATCAAAGGCAATCCACGCCGGGCCGTCGGGCTGCAGGCTGATGCTTAGACGTATCAAGCCGGCGCTGCATTCTTGCACTAAGATGCCATTTTTAGCATGGATCAGACCGGCTTCGAGCAGTGCGTGGGCCGTGCCTATGGTCGGATGGCCGGCGAACGGCAACTCACTGTGCGGGGTAAAAATCCGCAGACGATAATCGGCGGCGGCATCACTGGCCGGTAATACGAAGGTGGTTTCGGAGAGATTGGTCCAGTTGGCGATTTGCTGCATTTGCGCATCAGAGAGGCCGCTCGCATCGAGTACCACGGCGACCGGATTGCCTTTGAAACGGGTTTGGGTGAAGACATCGACTTGCTTGTAGCGGTAACTGCGCATGCAAAAAACTCCTGATAAAAAAACGCGCCGAACTTCGGCGCGTTTCATCATACTTGGTTTTGCTTTGCGGCACCATCTGTCGCCGCGCTGTTGCAAACTCCTGTTACAAACTCAATTCCAGTACGGCGCGGCTGACTTCCAGTGTTACTTCGCGCTGCTCGCCGAGTGCGATCATGCGATGCTCGCTCAGTGCGGCCAACACGGCCGGTACATGGCTGGCATCGACGGAGTAATCGCGCAAACGGGTTTTGACGCCCATTTGTTCGAAGAAGTCTTGAGTTTTGGCAATGGCGGCATCGATGCGCGTGTCTTCGTCGCCGTCACGCAAATTCCAGACGCGTTCGGCATATTGCAGCAATTTCGCGCGTTTCGATAATTTACGCACGCGCATCATGCTTGGCAAAATAATGGCCAAGGTTTGCGCATGGTCGATGCCATGCAAGGCGGTTAATTCATGCCCAATCATATGGGTGGCCCAGTCTTGTGGCACGCCGGTAGCGATCAAGCCATTGAGGGCCATGGTGGCACACCACATCAGATTGGCGCGGACATCGTAGTCTTCCGGATTAATCAGTGCTTTCGGGCCTTCTTCGATCAGGGTTAGCAGCAAGCTCTCGGCGAAACGGTCTTGTACCGGCGAATTCACCGGGTAAGTCAGATACTGTTCCATCACGTGAACGAAAGCATCGACCGCACCATTGCCGACTTGACGCACAGGCAAGGTGTAGGTAGTCAGTGGATCGAGTACGGAAAATTTCGGAAAGCAGTGCGGGCTGGAAAAGGCCATCTTGGCTTTGATCGATTTGCGCGTCACCACGCCGCCGGAATTCATTTCCGAGCCAGTAGCCGGCAAGGTCAGGACGCTGCCGAATGGCAGGGCGCGCGTGATATTGCTGCCACGTTTTTCCAAAATCGCCCATGGCTCGGCGCCTTCGAACAGCGCTGCAGCGGCGATGAATTTGGTGCCATCGATGACGGAGCCGCCGCCAACTGCGAGCAAGAAATCGATATGACCCTTGCGGATGATTTCGACTGCCTGCATCAGCGTTTCATAGCTGGGATTCGGTTCGATACCAGTGAATTCGGTGACGCTGCGATTGCCGAGTGCAGCCATGACTTGTTCAAACACGCCATTTTTCTTAATGCTGCCACCACCGTACAAGAGCATGACCTTGGCATCGGCCGGGATTTGCTGATTCAAATCGGCAATGCGACCTTTGCCGAACAGGATATGGGTAGGATTGTAGAAATTAAAATTGAGCATGTGTAAGTTCTCCCTAAAGACCCATCTTAGCGCAATTTGGCAAAAGCGACCGGCCGTGCGTTTTTTTTAGTTGGCCAAGAACAAGAATACCGTCGGTTTTTTATGGAAATCCGGCGCTTGTTGCTTGCTCAAAGCTTGTTTCCACTCGGCGGCACTGCGGGTTTGTATCGATTCTGTGGCCAAGCTCAGATCGGTCGCGACGCAGAGCAAGGTGCTCGGGGCGCAGTGCGTGGCCAGGGCTTCGAGCATGGCGATGTTGCGATACGGGGTCTCGATCAATAATTGCGTCTGTTGTTCCTTGCGCGAGCGTTCTTCGAGTTCTTTGATGCGCTTGGCCCGCAGCGCCGCATCGGTAGGCAGGTAACCGTGAAACGCAAAGCTTTGGCCATTGAGGCCGCTGGCCATTAAGCCCAGCAGTAGCGAGGAGGGGCCGACCAGTGGGCGTACGCGAATGCCACGGGCATGCGCCAAACGCACCAAATTGGCACCAGGATCGGCCACCGCTGGTACGCCGGCTTCCGAGATGAGTCCGACATCATGGCCTTCGAGCAATGGTTGCAGCAAGCCTTGCAGGGCTTGGGCTGGCGTGTTGACATTGAGTTCGGCAATCGAAATTTCTTGCATGGGCAAACGCAAGGGGTGTTGTTGATGCAGAAATTTCAGATAAGCGCGCGTGGTTTTGGCATTTTCAGCAACAAAATGTCCGAGTTGGGACGACATCGCTTGCACGGTAGCGGGGATGATGCTCGCCAATATGTCTGCTGCTTGGGTATCGTTGTCGCCGAGTGTATTGGGTATGAGAAAGAGGGTGCCGGTCATGAGAAGAGGAAATTAATTGAAAAAGCGCACGCCTGCGGCGCGCAACATATCAGTCAGTGCAATCAGTGGCAAACCGGTCAGGGCGGTTGGATCATTGCTATCGATGCCAGCCAGAATGGCGATGCCCAAGCCCTCGTTTTTCGCACTGCCGGCGCAATCATAGGGTTGCTCCAAGCGCAAGTAAGCGTCGAGTTCAGCGTCGCTGAGATCGCGAAAGCGCACGCGCGTGAGCAAATCGGCACTCTGCAGCGCATATGGAGCGTCACTGCGGGTATCGAGCAGGCAGAGGGCAGTATGAAATTCGACTTCGCGGCCGCGCATGAATTGTAATTGCTTTAAGGCGTTTTCGTGATTGCCCGGTTTGCCTATCTGTATCCCGTCTAGGGTGGCAACTTGGTCGGAGCCAATGATTAACGCTGCGCTGTCATGGCCGAGCTGGGCTGCGATCGCTTCGGCTTTTTGGCGCGCTAAGCGCAGCGCGGTGTCGGTAGGGGTTTCGCCGGGCAAGGCGGTTTCGTCGAGCTCGGGCGCCATGCTGGTAAAGGGCAGTTGTAAGCGTGCCAGTAATTCACGTCTATAGGCGGAGCTCGAGGCGAGTATCAGGCGGGCATGGGGCTTGCTGGAGGGCTTACTTTGTGGCATATTTGAAAATTCGGCGCGAAATCGCGCAGCAGTATGGCCCGAGGGCTGAAAAAAAACGGCGTGGCCTTTGACTAACAAGGGCGAGTGCTGTTATTATCGCAGGTTTTCTGGGTTCAAATAATCCTATGCAAGCTTTTGTCATTGATGCGTTCACGTTTTGCCGGCTCGAAGAGCAGCGTTCGGGTAGTCTGCCGATAGCTGATCTGCCCCGTGTTGCGGTCGAAAGTGTTGGCGCAGAAGGCGCTGGCCTGACTTGGTCTTTGTCCGGTGGTAAGGATAAACTTGACCATGCCAAGTTGGTGTTAGCTGTCAATGGCAGTGTGCAGTTGATGTGTCAGCGCTGCTTGACGCCGTTTGCATTGGAAATTGATTCAGAATCCATATTGATACTCGCCAAAAACGAAGCCAGTGCCGATGAAATTGACGCATTGCTCGATGATGACGAGGTTGATGTAGTAGTAGGTAGCAAATCATTCGATGTCATTGCTTTGATAGAAGATGAGGTGTTACTCGCAATACCCCAATCGCCCAAACATGCAGTATGCCCGGATGTCTCGTTGGCTTTTGCAAATTCTACTGCAGGGCTTGACGCAGAAGGCGGTAAAAAAGCTTCACCGTTTGCCGTTCTGAAGAAAATAAACGGGCGTACCTAGTGGCATTATTCTGAAAAAACACTCAGGTCGAAGTATTGTTAGGGATTCTTGACTTGCGGTCAGTGTCGCAGTCAGGTGTGTAAATTTTTAGAAACATTTTTTGAAGTATTAGGAGTTATCATGGCAGTTCAGCAAAACAAAAAATCCCCATCCAAGCGCGGTATGCACCGTTCGCACGATTTCCTGACAGCACCACAGTTGGGTATCGAGCAAACTACTGGTGAAACACATCTGCGTCACCACATCAGCCCTAACGGCTTTTACCGTGGTCGTAAAGTATTGAAAACTAAGAACGACGAGTAATCTCGATTCTTGTTAAAAAAGCGGCGTGACGAGTCTTGTACTTGGCGCCGCTTTTTTTTATACGTTTTTTGCAGAGGGTGCGCAGTACGCGCATGCTCTGCCATTGCTTTTGAATCGATCACCAAAGCAGTCGCGATGTATTTCGAAGAAAGAGCGGTTTTTTTCAAGTAATCATTGCGTTTTGGCAATGAAATTGAATTAAATCAGCACACTGTTTGGTACACTAACTGTTTCGGATAGAAGTGTCGCAATACCACATGACAATAAAAATTTCCATAGACTGCATGGGCGGAGATCACGGGCCTGCAGTTGCCGTGGCGGCCGCTGTCGCCTTTGCCAAACGCGAACCCGATGTCGAATTTCTGTTGGTAGGTCTGACGGCTGTGATTGAAGCGGAATTGAAAAAAAATCACGCCTCTGCCCACACGCGCATGCACATCGTGCACGCCTCTGAGATGGTGGCGATGGATGATCCGATTGAAGTCGCTCTGCGGCGCAAGAAAGATTCATCGATGCGTGTGGCGATCAATCAGGTGAAAGATGGTCACGCGCAAGCTTGTGTATCGGCTGGCAATACCGGTGCCTTGATGGCGGTGTCGCGCTATGTGTTGAAAACCTTGCCTGGCGTCGACAGGCCAGCGATTTCCGGCATCTTGCCGAACCAAAAAAATCTCCCTACTTACATGCTCGATCTCGGTGCCAATGTCGATTGCGAACCGCTGCATTTGCACCAATTCGCCATCATGGGCTCGGCCTTGGTCTCGGCCTTGGAAGGCAAGGAACGGCCGACGATAGGCTTACTCAATGTCGGTGAAGAAGATATCAAGGGCAATGATGTCGTCAAAAAAACCGCGCAGTTGCTGCGGGCCGATCACGAGCGTGGCTTGATTAATTTTTACGGTAATGTTGAAGGCAACGATATTTTCAAGGGCACGACCGATATCGTCATCTGCGATGGCTTTGTCGGCAATGTTACCTTGAAGGCGGCCGAAGGCATGGGACGCTTTGTCAAAACGACTTTTACCGTAGCCTTCAAGCGTAGTCCCTTCACCATGCTCGGTGCGCTGATTGCCCGCTCGGCCTTGAAATCGATCTCGGCCACCATGAATCCTTCCAACTACAACGGCGGTTGCTTGCTCGGGCTGCGTGGTTTGGTCTTCAAAAGCCATGGTGGTGCGGACAAATACAGTTACGAATGGGCGATACAGCGCGCCTTTGATGCGGCCAAAAACGACTTGCTGGCCAGAATCTCCGCGTCGATGGCGAAATTGATGCCGGTCGCCGTACCGCTTGATAACCATGAACTTACAGTACAGAAGATCGCATGACTTTTTTCAGTAAAATTATCGGTACCGGCAGTTATCTGCCGCCAAACAAAGTCAGCAACCAACAACTGGCAGAACAACTCGCAGCAAACGGCGTGGAAACTTCCGATGAGTGGATCGTGTCGCGCAGCGGCATTTCCTTTCGTCATTATGCCGATGCCGATATGCGCTCCAGTGATTTGGCCGTGGCAGCCGCCCGGCAAGCATTGGATGCCGCACAGTTGCAAGGCAATGACATTGATTTGATCATCGTCGCGACCTCAACGCCAGATTTCCTCGGTGGTTTCCCCAGCACCGCCTGTGTGGTGCAAAATAAATTAGGCATCACCAACGGTGCGGCGGCGATGGATGTGCAGGCCGTCTGCAGTGGCTTTATGTATGCCATGGCGGTGGCTGACAGCATGATTAAATCCGGTGCCCACACCAATGTCTTGGTGATCGGCGCGGAAGTGTTTTCACGCATACTTAACTTTGAAGATCGCACCACCTGTGTGCTGTTCGGTGATGGTGCCGGTGCCGTGGTGATGTCGCGTTCCGACCAGCCCGGCGTATTGGCCACCAAGCTGCATGCCGACGGCAGTTACGCCCATATCTTGTGCGTGCCTGGCAATGTGAATAAAGGCATACTCGACGGCAGTGCGTATTTGTACATGGATGGCCCGGCGGTATTCAAGCTGGCCGTTTCGCTGTTGGAAAAGGTTGCCAATGAAGCCTTGGAAATCGCCGGTTTACAGGCACAAGATATCGATTGGATGATTCCGCATCAGGCGAATATCCGCATCATGCAAAGTACCGCGAAAAAAATGCGCATGGGCATGGATAAGGTGATTGTGACCGTCGATCAGCATGGCAATACTTCGGCCGCCTCGATTCCGCTGGCGCTCGATTGTGCGGTGCGTGATGGGCGCGTCAAGCCCGGACATAAAATATTGCTGGAAGGGGTAGGCGGCGGCTTCACTTGGGGTGCTGCCATCGTTGAGATGTAACAGTGTGCGCAGTATTGCGCGCTGCACTGAGAACGGCCGGGCAGGCTATGCTGCGGCCGCTTGTTAATAGACATAGATAAAAATATGAGCCAATTCGCATTTGTTTTTCCCGGTCAGGGTTCGCAAGCCATCGGCATGCTCAACGGTTTTGCCGGCAATGCCGTGGTCGATCAGACTGTGGCGGAAGCCTCGCAAGCATTAGGTTTTGATTTGGCCAAGTTGATCGCCGAAGGCCCGAAAGAGTCGCTCGACCTGACCACCAATACCCAGCCCGTGATGTTGACGGCCGCCGTCGCTTGTTATCGCGCCTGGCTGGCCGCTGGTGGTCCGCCACCGACGCTGGTGGCTGGGCATAGTCTCGGCGAATACTCGGCCTTGGTAGTGGCTGGCGTGATCGCCTTTGCCGATGCCGTGCCGCTGGTGCGTTTTCGCGCGCAAGCAATGCAAGATGCGGTACCGGTCGGGCAGGGCGGCATGGCGGCTATTCTGGGTTTGTCGGATCAAGATGTGCAAGCAGTTTGCCTGGCCGCGGCCCAGGGTGAGGTGGTTGAGGCGGTGAACTTCAATGCGCCAGCCCAAGTGGTGATTGCCGGGCATAAAGCCGCAGTAGAGCGCGCCTGTGAGTTGGCCAAAGCCAAGGGCGCCAAGCGCGCTCTGACTTTGCCGGTGTCGGCACCGTTTCACTCCAGTTTGCTCAAGCCGGCCTCGGATAAATTGCGTGCCTATTTGGCGACGCTGAGGTTTTTGCCGCCGACCATAGCGCTGATCAATAATGTCGATGTGGCGATCGAAACCGACCCTGTGGCGATCAAGGATGCGCTGGTACGTCAAGCGGCCAGTCCGGTGCGTTGGGTTGAGTCGGTGCAAAAAATGCAAGCCAGTGGTGTCACACATTTGATAGAATGCGGTCCGGGCAAGGTCTTGGCCGGCTTGACCAAACGTATCCATCCGGATCTGAGCGGTGAAGCCATGTACGATCAATTGACACTCGATAAAGTTTTGGGAATGGTAAAATGACGCAGAAATTAGCAAATCAAGTTGCCCTCGTGACCGGTGCCTCGCGCGGCATCGGCAAGGCGATTGCCATGGCACTGGCCGAGGCCGGTGCCAAGGTCATCGGTACGGCCACCAGCGCTGCCGGTGCACAAGCAATTTCCGATTATCTGGAAGCCGTGGCCCCTGGTTGCGGTAAGGGTGTGGCGCTGAATGTGACGGATGTGGCTGGTTGCGGTGCGCTGGTCGATGCCGTGCAAAAAGAATTTGGCAGTTTGTCTATTTTGGTGAATAACGCCGGTATCACGCAAGATCAGTTGGCCATGCGCATGAAGGAAGAGGAGTGGGATAGTGTCATTACTACTAACCTCAATGCGGTGGCGCGCCTGTCACGGGCAGTGTTGCGCGGCATGATGAAGGCCAAGCACGGACGCATTATCAATATCACCTCGGTGGTCGGTTCTTCCGGCAATCCGGGGCAAATGAATTATGCTGCCGCCAAGGCTGGGGTAGCCGGCATGAGTCGCGCCTTAGCGCGTGAAATCGGTAGCCGTAATATCACCGTCAACTGCATTGCACCGGGCTTCATCGATACCGATATGACGCGCGCCCTGACGGACGAACAAAAAACCGCAATTTTGCAGCAAATTCCTATGGGTAAGCTCGGTCGTCCGGAAGATATTGCCGCTGCGACCGTGTTTTTAGCCTCGCCCGATGCGGCATATATTACCGGAACCACGCTGCATGTGAATGGCGGTATGTACCTGGCCTAATTGGTTTTGTGGTAAATTGCCAGTCTTTTCTCTGGAATTAGCCGGAGTTGCGACTGGGAATTGAGAATATGTTCTTTTTGCCTGCAAACCTGCTAAAATGCGCGCACTTTCTGTAAGCCCTTATTTTTGATTTTTTCACTGGAGATACACATGTCCGATATCGAACAACGCGTTAAGAAAATTGTCGCTGAACAACTGGGTGTGGCTGAAGCTGACATCAAAATCGAATCCTCTTTCGTTGATGATCTGGGTGCGGATTCCCTCGATACAGTTGAATTGGTGATGGCCCTCGAAGACGAATTCGAAATGGAAATCCCTGATGAACAAGCAGAAAAAATTACGACAGTGCAACAAGCTGTTGACTACGCTACGGCGCACGTCAAGGCGTAATTCTTTACCCCGTTTTTCAAACCCAGGAGAAGCGCTTGAGTCGTACGCTTAAACGTCGTGTCGTAGTCACCGGACTCGGTTGTGTCTCACCAGTCGGCAACACTGTTGCCGCTGCATGGGAGGCGGTCAAAGCTGGTCAGTCTGGTATTGCTACTATTACTAAGTTTGATGCCACTCCGTTCACCACGCATTTTGCCGGTGAAGTGAAGGGTTTCAATGTCGAAGAGTACATGCCGGCAAAAGATGCTCGCAACATGGACAGCTTCATCCACTTCGGCATCGCTGCCGGGATGCAGGCTTTCCTTGATTGTGGCTTGCAGGTAACTGAAGAGAATGCTGAGCGTATCGGTGTCATCGTCGGTTCCGGCATCGGCGGCTTGCCGCTGATCGAAAACACCAAGGAAGTGCTGATTGAACGCGGTCCGCGTCGTATCAGCCCATTCTTTGTGCCGGCCTCGATCATCAATATGATTTCCGGTCATCTGTCGATCAAATACGGTCTCAAGGGACCGAATCTGGCGATCGTGACTGCGTGTACTACGGGCCTGCATTGCATCGGTTCGGCGTCACGGATGATTGAGTATGGCGATGCCGATGTGATGATTGCCGGTGGCGCAGAGTCGACCATTTCTCCTTTGGGGCTCGGTGGCTTTGCTTCTGCGCGGGCTTTGTCTTCGCGCAATGATGATCCGGCTACCGCTTCCCGACCGTGGGATAAGGACAGGGACGGGTTCGTACTCGGTGAAGGTGCCGGCGTGATGGTGCTGGAAGAGTATGAGCATGCCAAGGCACGCGGTGCACGTATCTATGCCGAGGTGATCGGTTTCGGCATGAGTGGCGATGCGTATCACATTACCTCGCCAAGTATGGATGGACCGCGCCGCAGTATGGTCAATGCGCTCAAAAATGCCGGTATCAATGGCGATCAGATTGATTACCTCAACGCGCACGGTACCTCGACGCCGTTGGGTGATAAAAATGAAACCGATGCGATCAAGGCAGCATTTGGTGCCGATGCTTACAAGCTGACCGTCAATTCCACCAAATCCATGACCGGGCATTTGCTCGGTGGTGCAGGCGGTTTGGAAGCCTTGTTCACGGTGCTGGCTTTGTATAATCAAATTTCGCCGCCGACGATCAACATCTTCAATCAAGATCCTGAATGCGATCTTGATTATTGCGCCAACATTGCGCGTGATATGAAGATTGATTACGCGATGAAAAATTCGTTTGGCTTCGGTGGAACGAATGGTACTTTGATTTTTGCTAAGGTCTGAGTTTTAGCAGCGCGCTAAACTGTCTGCAAAAAAGCACTTCGCTTCCCGCTGGGAACGAAGTGCTTTTTTTTGTTTGAGACAATGATCATGAGTATCGCACTGCAAATCCGTCTTGAGGCTTCGCGCCGCTTGCGCAACTGGCTGCTGTTGGCCTGTGCGCTGGCTTTAGTCAGTGTGCTGTTGTACTTGGCGCACTGCTACTCCGGGGCCTGCCACCGCTGGCCCAGTGCCGCCTGGCTGAGTCTGCTCGTGCCGGTGCTGGCTGGCGTGCAACTGCGGCGCTTTTGGCGCCGACAGACTCCGCTGGTGCTGTGTATTGATGCAAAAGGGCGAACATCGTTGTATTTTATATACAAAAATGGTGATTTCAGTCCGGCGGTGCCGGTCAGACTGGCGCCGCACAGCATTTTTTGGAATAGTTGTCTGGTCGTGCATTGGCTGCTGCCCGATGATACGCATCTGTGCCGCATTATTTTGCCGGACGCGCTGACAGCGGGCAGTTTTGCGCGTTTGCGTTTAAGTCTGTTATGGATACAGCGGCAGCATGAGCTTTGGTAATTGAAGAAAAGCGAGGAAAAGCGGGAACTTTTTTGACAACAGCGACTCTATGAAGCAGACAGTGGTGATGGTCGCGCTGCTAAGCCTAAGTTTTAAGCTATTTTGCACAGTTTTTGCAGCGACCGACATCCAAACACACAGAGCCGTTAAAGGTAGAAAAATACAGGGATGATTGAGTGACGACAGAGCGCGAGATAGACCATCTTTTGGTCGAGCGCGTGCAGCGTGGTGATAAAAAAGCATTTGAGCTTCTGGTTTCCAAATATCAAAGGAAACTGATGCGGCTCGTGTCTAGGCTCGTCTATGATCATGCCGAAGCGGAAGATGTTGTGCAAGAAGCCTTTATCAAAGCGTACCGGGCGCTACCTAATTTTCGCGGTGACGCGGCGTTTTACACTTGGCTCTATCGAATTGGCATCAATACCGCGAAAAACCACTTGGTCACGCAGGGGCGTAAAGCGCCGACCTCGACCGAGGCCGACGTCGAACTGGCCGAAACTTTTTCTGATGCCGACGGACTAAGAGATATCAACACGCCGGAATCACTGTTGGCCAGCAAGCAGATCGCCGCTACCGTCAATGCGGCCATGTCGGCTTTGCCGGAAGAATTGCGCAATGCGATTACGCTCAGAGAGATAGAAGGATTAACTTACGATGAAATTGCGCAGGTAATGGTATGCCCGATAGGCACTGTACGCAGTCGGATATTCCGCGCCCGTGAAGCCATCGCTGAGCGTTTGCGTCCTATACTCGGGACCAATCTCGATCAGCGCTGGTAAGCGGCGTGCACTAACAAATATGATTTGAACAGCGCTATCTTGGTAGGAAAAATGAAGAACGACACCTCAAAAAACGAAACTATTTCTGCCCTTGCCGATGGCGAGCTCGACGACGCTGCCATCGCTGCATTGCTGTTGCAGATGGATGAGACCGATGACCGCGCATCGTGGGACCACTGCCATTTGATCGCGGATGCCTTGCGATCGGACGACTTGGCCTTCGAGATGAGCAGTGATTTCAGTGCGCGCTTTGCTCAGCGTTTCGCCAGTGAACCGATATTGTTGATGCCGCATTTACATCAATCGGCAGAACTGCCACGCGCCGCCAAAGCCTCGTTTTTCCGTTCGTATATGGCCGTTGCCGGGGCCAGCGCAGCGGCCTTATTGGCCTTCGTACTGGTGCCGCAATTACTGCATCTCGGTAGTTCTCCCGAGCTGCAAGCCAGTCGCAGCGCCACCCCGACGACGCCAGTGCAACTGGCATCGGCCTCCTTGGTGGCGGCCGATACGATGCTGCTGCAAGCGCAAAACGAGGCGGCCCAGCAGAATGCCGAACGTGAAATGCTGCGCGACCCGCGTATCGACAGCTATCTGATCGCACATCAACGTTTTTCACCTGATATCAGCAATGGCGCGGCGTATGTGACGCATGTGCAGCTGCGTTCGGCGGCGGAGAAATAAGTATTATGCGTGTGTATCGTATGGCTTTCGCCTTGGTGTTGCCGATTTTGATCGCCAGCCTGACCGTATCAGTGGCTTTTGCACTGGAAAATCAGGAAGAAAAACGTGAGATGCAAGGCGTCTTGCGCAAGATGCAAGCGTCGGCGCAGCGCCTTAATTACGCCGGCACCTTTGTGTATCAGCAAGCCAGTCAGATGCGCACCTCGCGCATTACGCATCACGCTGATGCCGCCGGTGAAATTGAAAAACTTGAAATACTCGATGGTCGGCCGCGCGAATATTTGCGTCGTAACGAGGAGGTCAGTTGTTATCTGCCCGATACCAAAACCATACAGGTAGAAAAAAATGTCACGCAAGAAGTATTTCCAGCCCTGCTGACACAAAATGCGCAAGCTTTGCCAGACCTGTACCTGATCAAAAAGGCTGAGGTGGCGCGTGTGGCCGGCTTGGAATGCCAAACCTATCTGCTCGAACCACGCGACGGCGCACGCTACGGTTATCGCCTGTGTTCCGAGAAGCAGTCGGGCTTGTTGTTACGCGCCCAGACGGTGAATGCCAAGAATGAAGTTATAGAACAAATCGCCTTCACCCAAATCAGTATTGGCGATGTCGATAAAAATAAATTGAAACCGAGTTTTCCAAATATTTCGCAATGGCATGTTGAAAATTTGACGGTTGAGTCCAATATTCATTCAGGCTGGCAAGTTACGTCGGTGCCCAATGGGTTTAAAAAAATCAAGGAAATGAAACGTTTGATCGCGACTGCGGCCCCCGGCCAGCCCGGGGCGGCACATCCGGTGATACAGATGATTTTTTCCGATGGTTTGGCCACGATCTCAGTTTTCATCGAACCCGATCATGAAAATCGCAGCGAAGGTAGTCTGCAACAAGGGGCGATGACGATCATGGCGAAACGCCAGGGCCATTATTGGCTCACCGTGGTCGGTGAGGTGCCGGCGGCAGCGATTCATCAGGTGATGAATTCGATAGAATACAAAACCAAGCCTTAAATTCTGAATCCGGAATCCTGAAGTGTATGGAAGAGTGTTGAAGTGTCCTGAAGTTTCTACCAACCAAACTGTCAACAGTTTAAGAGTGAGGCTATGAAAGCAAATCCTATTTTCCCCGCAGAAAAAATTCTCGCGCGTCTGATCGTCAGTCTCTGCATTGGCGTCAGCGCACCGCTGGCCTTAGCAGCGCCGGCAGCCGCAGCAATGGTAAGTGGCTTACCCGACTTTACCGAGCTCGTCGATAGAGCTGGCCCGGCCGTCGTCAATATTCGTACCACTGAAAAATTGTTGTCTGGTGCAGGCGAAGTTAGTTCCGATGACGCGCAGATGCAGGAATTTTTCCGGCGCTTCTTCGGTGTCCCTATGCCTAAACAAGCACCGGCACCACGCGGCCGTAAACCGGCACCGGAAGAAGAAGTGCCGCGCGGAGTAGGGTCGGGCTTCATTCTTTCCGCCGATGGCTATGTACTGACCAATGCGCATGTGGTGGAAGGGGCCTCGGAAGTCTACGTCAAGCTGACCGATAAGCGCGAATTCAAAGCCAAAGTCATCGGCAGCGACAAGCGTACTGACGTCGCCGTGCTCAAAATCGAAGCAAGCAAATTACCCAAGGTAACAATCGGCGACTCCGATAAAATCCGTGCCGGCGAATGGGTGATTGCGATCGGCTCGCCATTTGAACTCGACAATACGGTTACCGCCGGTATCGTCTCGGCCAAGGCGCGCGACACCGGTGATTTTCTGCCTCTGATTCAAACTGATGTTGCCGTCAATCCCGGCAATTCCGGCGGTCCGCTGATCAATATGCGTGGCGAGGTTGTCGGTATCAACTCGCAGATTTACAGCCGCTCCGGCGGCTATATGGGGATTTCCTTCGCCATTCCGATTGACGAAGCCATGCGCGTAGCCGATCAACTCAAAGCTTCGGGTAAAGTTACCCGCGGCCGTATCGGTGTGCAGATCGGTGAGGTCTCGAAAGAAGTGGCGGAATCTTTAGGCTTGCCGAAGGCACAGGGTGCCGTGATCGCGCGAATCGAAGCCGGTTCACCGGCCGAAAAAGCCGGTTTGCAGGATGGCGATGTGATCCTCAAGCTCAATGGTGCGGCAATCGAGAAATCCGGCGATTTGCCGCGTATCGTCGGTGCGATTGCACCGGGTGCCAAGGCCAGCATCACAGTTTGGCGCAAGGGTGCGGTGCGTGAATTGCCGATCACGGTAGCGGAAATGGAAGCGGATAAGCCAGTACCGAAACCAGGTGATAAAAAGAATAAGAAAGAGCCGGATAATCTGCTAGGCTTGGCCGTTACCGATCTCAATGAAGCGCAAAAGAAAGAGCTGCAGTCGGGTGGGGTGGTGATCGAAAATGTCGATGGTCCCGCTGCTGCGGTTGGTTTGAAGGCTGGCGATGTGATTCTGATGCTCAATAACGTCAGCATCAAAGATGCCAAGCAATTCAATGCGATGCTTGCTAAACTCGATGCCAAGAAAGCGGCCGCATTATTGGTCAAACGTGGTGATATCTCGCAGTTCATTCTGCTTAAGCCACAAGCGCAGTAATTCGAGTACTTTCAATGCCCGTCGCTGTGTTTGCAGCGGCGGGCATCTTTTTTTTGCAGCGCCGATGGGTTCAAACCATCGGCCCACGCTTGGCAGTATTATTGGTCGTTGGACTCCAGGTCAGCCGTTTCTACTGGGCGCTGCGCCGATAAGTCTTCGACCGCGTCGCTCTTCGCGAAGCTCACCCATTGATTATCCAATGCCCCCGCACTGCTGTCGCCATTTTCCAAGAACAGGTAGCGGCCGGGCAGGACTTCGTAGCTGCGGACGGTTTCTCGCGGGGCCTTGACCGGTAAATTCACCAAGCTGGCTAATTCCTGGGCGAAGCCATTTGCGCCGCTGCGACTACTGAACAGGCGGATGCTTTCGGCACCACTCTGGGCCAACATGGGCGCAGTCAAGCCGGCCAAGGTTTCGGCAGTGTAGCTGTGCGCACCAGATAAGCTACCGCGAAATTGCGCGCTCTTGCCATCGCTGTCACCGATCAAATTCAATCGTATCGTGCTCGGATCTCCCGTTTCATCCAAAAAGTACTCGAAGCGATAGTCGAGATGTGCGCTGATCGTCGCGCTGTTGGCCAGTTTTTCTGCTTCCGACCAGGCATCGATGCTGCTACGCAGATCGTTACTGTAAACCCGGCGTGCCGTTGCCACAATACCGCTGTCGGGAGCGTCCGGACGGACGGCCATCGCATTGCTCGGGCCGGCCTGATTGTCGGCACGCGCTTGTGCCGTTCCATGGCGCGCCACATTGCCTTCGATTTGCTGTAAGAATTTGTCGTGGAGGGCAGAGAGCCCACCGACTTCCGGGATGGCGTCGAGCGTATGGGAAATGCCGACCAAGCTGAGCTGGCCGAATAACACGTTGCCGGCGTACGGAATCCCGTCGCCTTTAATGAGAAAGTTGCGTACGCGCGAAGCCGCATGTTCGAGCGCCGAGCTGCTGCCGAGTCGGTTCAGTAACTCGTGCTGGATCTCGCGACCGAATTGGGCTGGGTTGAAGGCCGTACACGCCACGGCTTGTTGTGGTGTTGATAACTGCAAGGCTGCATACGCCGCTTCGCCGCCTCCTTTGGAGTGACCGATGAATTTCAACGGGCCATACGTTGCCAATTCAGGAAAGCTGCTGCTGCCTACGGCTTGTCGCAGTTCTTGGGCTAACTGAGCGGCTTGCTTGTAGCTGGCCGGGGTCCGTCCCAGCAGGGCATTCTTGGCATTGGCACCGTATTGCGTCCATGTTATGCCGCGATTCGCCCAGGTGCGTTTAGTCAGATCGCCACCGTAGCTTTGACCGCTGGTTGAACCACCGAACACCAGACGCAGTTCGCGCGTTTCAGCATTGTTAAACACATAGGCGACCAGACCGGTTTTGCTATCGACCATCAGACCGCTGGCGGGATCGAATTCCAATCGCATGCGTTCTGCCAGATAGGCGCTCAGCGCGGTATCCGTGCGCCATTCTGGTAATCGACTCAAATCACCTGAATACGGATAAGCAGCCAGCCGTGCTTCGGTCAGTAATTGCTGGCCTGCACCTTCGCTAGCCCAGTCGAACTGCGTTTTACTATAGACAAATTCACGGCCATTCATTTTTTGAACGTTATTGAAGCAATATTTTTCCAAACCTGGTACGGGCGCACGTTTGAAACGCGTGGCTTGATTTACCAATGTGAGCGTCAAAACGGCTTCGTGTTCTTCGTGGGTTTCGTGCAGATCCAGATTGACACCGGGTGCGAGCGCGAACACCAGCCGGCCGCGCTGCTGTTTTTCATTCACAAACACTAAGCCGGCGGCACGGTCTTCGCTGACATTGGCCTCCTCTTCACCCAGCGACAAGTGCTCATTGGGTAAGCGCACCTGATACACGAAACCGAGTGGCATACTGCGTAAATTGAACAGCATATCGTTTTCTCCCTCGATGCTGTTATTGCCAGCCGGGTGGCCTACCCATTCAGCGGGGATGCGCACGCCGATTGCGCCGGGATTGACTTCGATGAGGGTGACTGGCACCGGCTGTGCCAGTTGCGGCAGCGTGACCTCGCCCGATCCCGGTGAAAACCAAGGCGCTGCGTGACCGGCAGGCGAAAAACGCACACCAACATCAGACATCGTACCCATTGGGATCGGGGTGCTTGTCTCGTCCCAGGCCACGCTCAGGCCAGTCAGTTGGTCAATGCGGTAGGGCTGGCCGTGATAGCTGAGCCCCGGCACGAGCGCGGTGTTGGCGGCCTGAGCGAGTAAGCGAGCTGGGTCGCTGTCAGCGGTTTGCAGACGCGTTTGCACGACATCGTGTCGCTTGAAGATGACTTCGTTGAGTTGCAGTTCGAAAGGCATCTGCCATTTAAGATGGATTTCTCCTTGCTGCGCATGACGCAAAATAAGTATATTGCCGCGTTTGTTGGCAGACCAATCTTCCCAACGCCGTGCATGCAGAGTCAGCTTGCGATGGCCTCGGCGCGGCTTGACGTTCAGCTCCACTTTGCCGGCAAAGCTGTCGGGGATATGTACGGTCTCGTTGTGCAGCGTCGTGATCTGCCAGATTTCATCTGCCGCCGGGTGGACTTCCAGGTAGCTGTTGAGATGGGCATCACGACTACTCTCCTGGGTTGGGGCCAGTTTAAGCACGCCTTTGCTGTTGGCTTTGCTGACGCTGTACTCATGGACGATTCCTTGCACTTGACCAGCTTGCAGCAGCAGCATATCGCTACTGTTGCGGTGGTAGAGTCGGTGTGCCCCGGCTGCGCTTCTGCCGCGGTAGTCGATGTGGCCGTAACGGAATGGTGCGGGCAAGATGCTCCATTGTTCGCGCAGCAGGCCGTCCGGCTGGCGCTCGCTTTCGAGCAAGAAGTTGCCGTGTGCACTGCGCAGCAACAAGACCCCACTCGGTTGATGATTGCTGGTCAGCAGCATTTTCGGCATTTTGCCGATCGCGTTCAGTTGCCGGTAGACCGCTTTGGAAAGCGTATACCAAGGGCTAGACTGTGACGCATGGCCGCCGTTGATCGCGTCGAGAATGTCGGTCGCGTTGTGGTGGTGGTAAGCCTGCACCTCATACTGCTCGCCATTGAGTTTGCCAAATAAAGCCAGGCCGGCTTGATTGTCAATATAGCGGGCCGCATTCGGATGAATGAAGTAAGCGTGTTCGGGTGTGCGTGCCACACAGTATTGCGCTGAAGTGGTGCTGCAAAAACTCAGCGGATTGCGGTCAGACGGCGTCGCCGGTGTCAGTTCCATACAGCGCAATAGCGCTTGGTAGGGCATGGTGCTGCTGACTTTGACGCGCTCTATCAAATAGCCGGAGCGGGCCATTTCGTAATGATGAAAATCGACTTGACCATCGTTGTTGATGATGCGCTCGGTGTAGGGGTTTCCTTTACTTAAACTCAGATAGTGTTCGATCAAGGGCTTCATGGCGAGGACGCGCAAGACACCGAAAGAACTGTCGGGAGCGAATTGAATCCCGTAAAAGCGCAACAGTTGCCCCAGGCTAGGCGGATTATCCGGGGCATGCAGTGGCGGCGGCAATAAGCTGCGCAACTCTTCGGCTAATTGCAGCGGCTGATGGATGAAGCGGCCTAGCTCGCTACGCAGCGTGCCTGGTGCGGGATTACGCTCGGCAGCTTGCTGCATGTTGGCAACTTCAGCATCGATTGCTTGCAGTACTTGCGCGCTGAGGAAGGCGCGCAGGCGGGCGCTTTCTGCCGGATTGGCATCGCGCCCAGCATGCTCGGTGATGACATAAAAGCCCACGGTGACGCCGTCGGCATTGCGTCGTCGCCAGTAGGCTTCTTTGATCATTGACAGTTCCTCACCGTTATACCGCCACAAGGGGCCACGTTCGCGGTGAAATTGCCAATTGCCTTGGCCCAGACCAATTTTCTCAAGAAAGCCGCCAGGCATCAAACTCTCGACCGGATTGAGTGTCGCCAGATCAATTTGCTGCGCTTGTTCCAAGGTGTCGAACGGCTCGCCGCTGACTTCCCAGCGCAGTAAACTATCGACCTGTTCGGTGCGACTGAAGAATTCGTATTGCCGATCGCGCCCGACGAAGTGCAAACCGCGACTCAACAGTTCCGGCATGATGCGCAATTGGTGGTAGTCGGTATCGAAGAAAGCGATGTGCCGGCCCGAGGTAATCAGTACCCGCTTATCAAAGCGGACATGACGCTGCTGTTTTTTGACTTGCATCAGTTCTTGCGCACCAGGCATGTGCTCTGCCGGATAATCGAGTTGCTCGACGCGGGGGAAAAAATCGCCAGCCTCTATGCGGTAATGTAACTTGACTTCGACCGCTGTGTCGGTGAGCGTGACAGTACGATTTCCCGATAGCACATAATTTGATAACAGGGTCTGCGCCTTTTCGATCAAGCTCGCGCACGCGTCGAGATCGATGGCACTCATGGTGTTATTGTTTTTTTGCTGCCATTGGCCGTAGTCCTTTTTGCCACGGCGGTCTTCGGCCAGAGTGCGCAGCGCGTAGTGCTCCATAATTTCCAGGCTGCGATAGTCACCTTTTGCTGCGCGTACCGCGCCTTGGAAGTTGACTTCGTCGTGCAGCGGGTAGCGGATGCTGAGATGGAGTGCACCCTCGGTCGAGAGGCGCGATCGGTGATCGGTGATATCTTGTCCTATCTGCTCTCGCAAGCTCGGAATGATACGTCCGAGTATCGCCCCATAGTCGAGCGCCAGCGCTCGGACTGCCATGAAGCGTTGATATTCTTGCGCAGCAAGTGGCCGCGGCGCTTGTAATGGACCATCGTAGTAGTCAAAATAGAGGGAACTGGCATTGCCCGCGTTCTGCACCAGAATATTGCCGAGCAAAGGAGGCGCATCGCCATCGGCATAGTGCTGATATCCCTGTGGGATAGGACGTGCCAAGTGCTTGGGCACTTCAAAACCGCTGGTGTTGGGATGCATATAATCGTAGCTAGGCAGCTTGCCCCAGGCTTTCGGTTGGCCGATTTTCCAACCGACCGAAGCGGCATTCCATTCCAGTGGATAGCGCACGCCGTCGTAGACCATGTCACTGGGCAGATCAACAGATTGCTCGTCAGCATAAAGTGGGAATTCCAAGCTACGATCGAGATTGCTTTTAAAATTTTGGTATTCGGCACTGAAATGTGCCAGTAAGGCGTCACGGTAACTATCTGGATAGCCCATCAGGTACCCGCCTGAGTGGGCCATTGAGTGGTGGGCAATAGGGAGTCCTATTTCTCCGCCCTGGTGTTTCTCCTCGGAAATGCGGGCAAATTTGGCAACCGTAGGGAATTCGATTTTTAAGCCCCATTGTTGCGCCTCGTGGCTGCTGGCCGTACTGATGGTTTGATAGAGGGAATTCTCAGGAAGCAAGCCGCGGACATAATCATAAGCAGGTAATCCATTAATTTTCACCAGTTTATCCATCAACACGCCGTCAGAGTCGGTATGCTCGAAGCGGTAAGCCATGGCTTCTTCCGTATCGCGACGCGATGCTGACACATGCTGCAGGCGGATGGTGAGCTTTCTGGCTTGCTCGGGATCGCTGACAAAGGCAATGGTGGCTGAGCCATCGCCGATGGCCTTGGTATCGGTGCTTAAACTGAGCAAAAAACCGGCACCAGCTTGACTGCTTAAGACATAGCCCTTGGCTTCGGCATTGAGTGCCACGAAAACGCGATGCCCGGGATCGGCGGCGCGATTGTTGAGCGTGACGGTGAGGCGTTTGCGCTGTGATTGCTGCGGCGGTGGCAACAGGTAGAGCGCCACCGGGCCGGTGCGATCAAATGTATAGCTGAGCTTGCTGTCGACGCCCATGTAATCGTAGTCTTCTATCATCCAGTTGCCGTCGCGAACAGGAAATGTGTTTTTGTAAGCGCTGTTTTCCCAATTCAGTAATTCAGCATCCTTCCTCAGTGCAAAAGCAATTGCCATGGACTTTTTCCATTGCATTTCCAAAGCGGGCACGAGTGAGGCGATCACGGTCACTACCTTGCCAGTGGGAAGTGGCGTCTCGTAAGGTGCTTGGGTGGTGCCGGTAATATTGCTTAATGGCAGTGCTTGATTCGGCGTGAGCTTTTCTCCTCCCAGGGTTTCGCCGACATCGCGGTAGGGGGATGGCGGCGGTTTGGCGTAGGCCGATGCCGCCCACATAATGAGGTATGGCAGCGCTGCCCAGCCTTCCAGACTGCCGCCGCGGAATACCTTGACTTCTCCCGGAACGCAAGCCAGTGCTTGGTCGCTGATATGGCAGGCGGAGACAGGAAACAATTTTGAGCTTTCCCATACGGTCGAATTACCGACTTCCAAGCTCGTATTGCGAGCGAATAAAGGCGCTTGGTAGGCATCCCAGTTTTGCTTGAGCTTGCCGATGGTGGCAGCCGATTTATCACCAAGCGCCCGATGCTCGCCGATTTTTTCGACCACATAGCTCAAGCCTTGCACCAGCATTGCCGGCAAACGCAAGGGCGGAAATGCCAGGCTGGCGATTTGCAAGCCCAAGGCCAAGTTGTTGAGTCCTAATTGCAGACTGTATTCCAAGCGTTGTGCAGCAGTCAGCTTGTCCGATAACAGCAGGTCGATCAGTCTGACATTGTCGATCATTGCCGCACTGATTTCGACGGTCCCCAGAGCGCCGCCCAGGCCTCTGGCTAACGCTTTGAGGAGGGTGACCTGGGCTAGGCTTGCTTTGCCGGCGGCCCACGCTGCGAAACATTCATTGTATTCCCACACCGCGCCCATAAAGCCGGCCAACTGTCCGTACTGACCGCGCTGGGTATCGCTGAACATTTCCTGCGGTCCTTTCAGTATGCCCTCGACAATTTCATTGGCATTCATCGCACCGCCGACACCGTTCATCGCTCGGCCTGTACCGCGCAGTACCTTCCCCGCTAACTGTTTGTGCCAGCCAGCGCCTTCGTAGCCATTGGCACGGATCAGTTGGCCGAAGTGCTCTGGGCCTATCGTTTTGCTTAATTTGTTGCCAATTTTGGTGAGAAAGGTGAGCGTGAATTGCATTTTTCCCACTTGCTCGACACGCTGGAGTCTGGCCCCTTGCTCGCTGGCGGAGAGCAGTACTTCGGCGGCCTTCTGGGTTTGGCCCCATGGATCGGCGGCATGCTGACTGGGGTGTAAAGTCTCGGCTTGCAATAATTCCCAGGCTGGGTCGCCGAGCTGTTTTTCTTGCTCGGCCGGCCGGCTGCGCTGCGCTTCCGGGTCCATCAGGCAGGCTTGCCGCGCTGTGACGCTGGTGAATAATTGACTCATGATAGCGGCACTCAGTACTGGGCCGGCCATGCCTGCATTGCGACCGGCGCTCAGCATGGCTGCTGCGGCCAATGCACTGGTGGCAGCAGTAGTGGCACTTGCGATAGTCGTCAGCGTTGCCGCGCTTGGCGTACTTGCCACAGGGCTAGCAAGGCTGGGCGCGACGCCGTCGATCTCACGCCAGGCACTGATGCTATGTTCCAGTGATGGCACGCGAGCACTGATCACTTCCTGCGGCAGCAGGACTTGCTGTCGGTGTGCCTGGTTGGCAGCGGCACTGTGAAGGCGCGCCAGTTCGGTGATGTAGCCGTTTGCCTCCAGCAGCTCAGCCGAAGAGAACGTGTTTTCTTGACGGGCTTGCCACCAGCGCTGCTTCAATTGGTCGATTATTTCAGCTTCGCTTGGGCTCGACGTGTCGGGGTGGTGGGTGCTGCGCCAGGTATTGTCGGCCGCTTCTCGCTCACGCTGCCAGTCGGTTTCCAGCGCGCCGGCATGCTGCCAGCGCTGGAATGAGGCGAGAGCATCGCCTGCCAGCGCGAGTGCCCCTAAGCCTGTCTTGGTGCGGGTGTCGATGCGTTGTTCGTGGTCTTGCTGTGCTTGCCGCTGTTGCTGCGCCAATTGTAAGGTGTCGTGCAGCAGCAGCGGTGGCAGGATGGGGTACCATTGCCCCTTCAAATTGCGCATGGTGTTGCTGGCCGCGTGGCGCAATTCATGAATGCAGGCGGCGCGCGCATCGATTTCTTCGAGGGCGGTGAGCCATGGTTGTAGCAAGCGCAGGCACTGGACGGCATCGAGCGTAGGCGGCTCGCTCGGCGGCTGTGCTTCGCCGCGCACGCTGCTCGCGTGTTGGCGCTGCCGTGACATCGCTAGGCTCACCAGATCGGTTAAGTCGGTGACACTGGCCTTGAGTAGCCGGCCTAAGGCGCTATGCTTGCGCAGCCCGGCTTGCTGTGCAAGCAGGTTGTTCGTCAGCAGTGGCTGATACTGTTGCCTTAGCTGAATGAGCATTTCTTTGCTCAAGGCGCGACAGGCAGCGGCAGCAGCGGCGCTGAGCTCCGGCGTCGCGTCGGCTTGTTCAAGCAGATCTTCATCGACCAGAGTCTCGACTTGTTGGCAAAATGCATCAATTCTTTCGTGCTGCCGTAGGCTCGCCTGCGTGCCTTCAAAGACCGGCCGCATCGAATAGAGCAGGCGTGCAAACCAGCCCGCTTGCTCGCGAGGTGCCAAGCCGTCGAGCAGGCTACGCGCCGGATGCGTGCTCGGCAAGGCCCGCAATGCCTCTGCGGCGTTGCTCATGCATGTTTTTAAACATGGATGCTGAGGGTCCAGAACTTGCGGCGCAAAATTTTCCGCACGCTCTTCTTCGGGTTTCTCATTCAGGATAGGCACGGCAGTGGCAAGCAGTTGCGCAGCCAAGGCGGTGGCGCGCTGTTCGGCCCAGAACCACCATTCTTGCGGGCCGTGCCAATCTGCTTCGCTCAAGCAGGACGGTTCGGCACTTGCGTATGCCGGGTTGTGGCTCGCGCTGGGAAGATCAGATTGCGTCCTTGGTTTGCTGAGCGCTGCGTCGCGGCCGATCGCTGCTTGCTCGGCCAGTTCCGCTGCGAAAAAAGGGGTGAGCTGATCCCAGTGCTGCGCGACATAATCCCACACCTGTTGACGTGCTTTATTTATGTCGGTGTCGCTGCCGCTGTGTCCAAGGCCACGCACCAGGGCGCGGTAGAAGCAATCGCCGTCGGCGCGCACATCGCACCAGCCGTGCTCGTCGAGATAGCGGTAATGATTTTGATTGATACGCAGTAAAATCACGTCGTCGCGTCGTATATTCAGTAAGCCGGCGAGGCTGGCGTTACCCATGTTCTGCTGGTCGGCGTCAAACCGACAGGTACGCCATTGCGCAGGCAAGCGGCCTTGCTTCGTGCTGTTGAGCGTATCGAGAAGAGCCGCATTGCTGGAGTCGGCACGCCATGTCAGCAATTGTTCTGCCAAGTGCTTGACGTCATTTTCTTGATCGACATCGAAAATCGTTAAACCGCGTGAGGGATCTGGCCACATCTCGGTGCGGACTGCAATTTGCGGGATGATGTCGCCGGCGGCATGATGCCAACTGCCGGTGCGGAGAATGTCGTGCTTAGCCTGTTGCCATAGCGTCGATGGCAGTGATGTTGCTTGGCACGCAGTCGCCGCCTGTGGCGTGTGATGCACTTGTTGCAAGCGCATTGGTAGTATTCGATGGACAGGTGTCTGGCAGATTGAAGGTGCCGGTGCGCGAGTGGGGCAAGCGGGGAGAAGGCGATGAGGAATTGGCATGAGAAATGTCTACGGTTAACGAGGGGAATGCAAATTGCTGGCTTCGATACAGCGTGCTTGGCTGGCTGGCTGGTTTTTATACTACTGTGCAAGAGTTTGAACTTACTTGCATAAAACAGCTATTTGCAGCGGACCAAAAAACCGCGCAATTTTGTGTGTATAAAATGCAGACGGCGGCGGTGCGCGCCTTATAATGAGCTACCTTTTTCAAACCTATGCGCCATGACCGTGTTTACCCTTTATTCGCGCAGCTATTGCCATCTGTGCGACGACATGCTCGCGCAGTTGCAGACGTATCGCAGCGCGTATGCGTTTACGGTGCAAGTGATCGATGTCGACGGCGATGCCGAATTATTGAATCGATACGATGAGTTGGTGCCCGTGCTGATCGCTGCCAAACCTGGTCAAGCAGCACGCCAAATCTGCCATTATTTTCTCGACACGGTCGCACTCCACAATTTTTTTGCGGCTTGACCGCCTTTTTATCTCATGCAAGATACTTTTGATTTATCTCATTACGCCGGCGAACTGATTTGCGGCGTCGACGAAGCCGGACGTGGCCCCTTGGCTGGCCCGGTGATGGCGGCGGCGGTGATCCTCGATCCGGCCCATCCGATTGCCGGCCTGCGCGACTCGAAAAAACTCAGCGAAGTACGGCGTGCTGCGCTCGCTATCGACATCAAGCAGCATGCGCTGGCTTGGGCGGTGGCGGAATGCAGCGAGCAAGAAATCGACAGCATCAATATTTTGCAGGCCAGTTTGCTGGCCATGCGCCGTGCCGTCGAAGCCTTGGCCATGCAGCCGACGCTGGCGCTGATCGATGGAAATCGTTGTCCCGTGATGGCCGTGCGTTCCGAGGCCATCGTTAAGGGTGACGATAAAGTGGCGGCTATTTCGGCTGCTTCGATACTGGCAAAAACAGCGCGCGACCAGGCCCTGTTGGCCTTGCATGAACAGTATCCGCAGTATGCGTTTGATCAGCACAAGGGTTACCCGACCGCCTTGCATTTGGCGCGTTTGCGCGAGCATGGCGTGTCACCCGTGCATCGCTTGTCTTACGCACCAGTCAAGGCTTTATTAAAATGAAAATCATTACTTCGCGCGACAATCCGGTTTATAAAGAATTAAAATTGTTGGCGACCAGTTCGCAAGCGCGCCGCAAAGCCGGCCGTACACTGCTTGATGGTGTGCATTTGTGCCAAGCTTACGGTCAGCATCTCGGTGCCCCCGCGCTGTGTATCGTCTCCGAAGCGGCGCGCGACGATGTGGAAGTGCAGGCGCTGACAAGGCATTGTCTGGCAAACGCGGTACGATGTTTGTGCTTGCCGGCCGCCTTGTACAACAGCATTTGCCAAGTCGAGAACGGTGTCGGCATCATGTTTGTGATCAGCACGCCGACCCCCTCATTGCCGCCGCAATTGGATCAGAGTGCGGTATTGCTCGATAATTTACAAGATCCCGGTAATCTTGGTTCGATTTTGCGCAGTGCGGCCGCAGCCGGTATCAAAAATGTCTTTTGCAGTCCAGGTACGGCGTTTGCGTGGTCGCCGAAAGTCATGCGTGCCGGGATGGGCGCACATTTCTTACTCAATATATTCGAAAACATCGACTTGGCGGCCTGCTTGGCACAGGCGCGGATTCCGGTGCTGGCCACCAGTTCGCACACCAGCACGACGATTTACGATGTCGACCTGCGTGGCGGTGCCGTGTGGTTGTTCGGTCACGAAGGGCAGGGTGTGGCAGCAGAGTTGATGGCGCTGGCTAGTTGTACAGTGACGATTCCGCAGCAAGCGGCAATTGAATCACTCAATGTCGCCGCCAGTGCAGCAGTGTGCTTTTTTGAACAAGTCAGGCAGCAGCGCACGGTGGGTTTTTCGCAGGCGATTTAAGTTGTTTTGCAGGTCGAAGAGGGGCCAAGCAGCCCCTCGCGGTTCTTATTTGCCTGATGGTGGCAGTAGCAGCCCTCAGTGTTGGTGCGCTCGCTGTACTTGTTGTGCCGCTGGCGCGACGCCGTCGGTCTCGGCACTAAAGTGTGGGAATGCGAGACCACGGTACACTTCCTTTGGCACCAAGACTTGCTCTTGGTGTGCTTGGCGGTCAGCCGCCAGGGTAACGCGCGCCAGTTCTTTGGTGTAGCCGTCTACCTCATTGAGCAGAGCTGACGAGGGCCGGCTTGCTTGACTCTGCAACCAGTTCAGCTTCAGTCGCTCAGCCATTTGAGCTTGGTTTTCTTTTGGCGTGTAAGGGTGGAAAGTGTTGTGCCAGGCATTGCTGGCCTCTTCTCGCTCATCCTGATAGGCAGTTTTCACCGCCACGGCAGACTGAAAGCGCTGTGCGTACGCGAGGACATCAGCGAAGTAGACCAGATACGTCAAGCCCCATGTGACGATGCTGCTGGTGCGCTCTTGCTGTTCTTTTTGCTTCTGCCGATTTTCGTGTGCTAATTCTAAGGTGTCATGCAGCAGCTCCTGTAGCTCGCGGGGGCATTTGTCCTTCAAGGTGTGCTTGGCTTTTCTATCCACGTTTTGCAATTCAGGGATGCAGGCGGCGCGCTCTTTGATTTCGTTGAGTGCTGTCAGCCATGGTTGTAGCAAGCGCAGACACTGGCCGGCATTGAGCGACTCGTGCGACATCGTCAAGATCAGCAGATCGAGCATGCTGATGGCACTGGCCTCGAGTAGCGGGGTCAAGGTGCTGAGCTTTTGCGCTGCTGCGGCTGCTGCGTTGGATTTGTTTTTTTGGAATGATAGATGTTGTGGGTATATCTGGTTTTTTAATTCTGAGACCAAGGCACGACAGGCGTTGGCGGCAGCGGCGCTGAGCCTCGGTGGCGTATCGAGATTTGTGCGTGGCGCCAGATTGAAAAGCATATCGACTTGTTGGCAAAATCTAGCGATTTTTTCGTGCTGCTCTCGGCCCGCCTGTTCGGCATCAAGGGCCGGACGCAAGGAATACAGCGCGCTCTCGATCCAGCCCGCTTGCTTGGGACGTTCCAAGCTGTTGAGCAGGGCACGCGCCGGGTCATCGCTCGGCAATGCCCGCAGCGCCGCTGCGGCATCGGTAAGACGTTTCAGCAAAGTCTTATCCTGAGGATTCAGAAGTTGTGGCGTAGAATTTTCCACGCGATCTTCTTCGGGTTTGTCAGTCAGTATAGGCACGGCAGTGGCCAGCAGTTGCTCAGCCAAGTAGGCGGCGCGCCGTTCCCCCGACATGGGTTCTTGCGAGTTGTGCTGAGCTGATTTGCTCAAATCGAATGGTTTGATTGTTGAGTTGAAGGGCGCTGTCGTAACATGCGGAATGAGTATACAGGGTGTGCAGTTGCCAGCGCTCGCCGCTGGCTTGGCCTGTTCTTCCACGAAAACATGGCCATCCTTGCGAGTCGCAATTTGTGTCGTAGCATCCCAATTGCCGGCTGTGGGAACGGATGGCAGTAATGCTACATGATGCATTTCTTGCAAGCGCGATAGGGTAGCGTTGCCGCGGGGCGTGTGGACTACAGGTGTATCCACGTGAGTGGGGCGGAGAAGGGGAAAAGTAATAGGTGGCATAATAAACCTCTGGCGTTGAACAAGGGAAGGCAAGCTGACTGGCTTCGATTGAGCTTGCTTGACTGGTTTTTATACTAATGCGCAAGAGATTGTATGAACTTGCAAAAAACCGCCATTTGCCGTCTGCCGATTACACCTGAATCCGACAGACTACCGGGCGACCGCTCGCGATTGTGCCACAAGCGGCGATTCAATGAGGCCATGTCGGCCCCAGAGTCGCCGCCTGCTTTTTTGTACAATTCAGGTAACCGACAGGGATCAGTAAATCTTTGGATCTGATTTAATTTCCTGCAAAACCGTGGTGGCGATTTCTTCGATTGATTTGGTGGTCGATGAGAGCCAGCGCACCCCCTCGCGTTTCATCATTGCTTCGGCTTCATTGACTTCGTAACGGCAGTTTTCCAAAGACGCATATTTACTGCCGGGACGCCGCTCATTGCGAATTTCCGATAAACGTTCCGGTGCGATGCTCAGACCAAACATCTTGGCGCGGAATTGCGGCAGCGCCGATGGCAAAATACCACGCTCAAAATCATCGGGGATCAAGGGGTAATTCGCCGCCTTGATTCCGTATTGCATGGCCAGATACAGGCTGGTCGGCGTTTTTCCTGAGCGCGATACGCCGACCAAGATCACGTCGGCGGTCGCCAGATTCTTATTCGATTGCCCGTCATCGTGGGCGAGTGAGAAATTGATCGCCTCGATACGATTTTTATACTCTTCTGAATCGGCAATATTGTGGCTGCGTCCTACCGTGTGGGTCGATTTGACTCCCAACTCTTGCTCCAGGGGAGCGACGAAGGTTTGAATCAAATCCATGTGCAAGCCCTTGGATTTGAATACCACATCGGCCAATTCGGCCTTTACCAGTGTAGAAAAGACAATGGGACGACTGCCATCGCTGGCAAAGGCATCATTGATGCGGCGCACGGCGTCGTGGGCCTTTTCTACGGTGTCGATGAAGGGCACGCGAATTTGCCGAAATTTCAGGTCAAATTGGGTCAGTACCGAGTGGCCGAAGGTTTCCGCCGTGATGCCAGTGCCATCGGAAACAAAAAAAACGGTACGGTTGGCTTCCGGTAATGCTTGGGTTTCTGGCATATTGTTGATCTGTAGGTAAGGAAAAATAAGTGAAAAATATTTACATATCGATGTAACAAAAAAGATAGCAAATTCTTTTGCTGCTTAGGTAAATAGTGCAAGACACAATGTAAAATGCTGCAACAGCAGTTCATGCGTCACCTGCAACAAGAATAACAAAAAAAATGCTGGATACGAAGCAACACCGCATTGAATAGCAAAGATTTCTTACCATCATAAAGAGGTTGTTATGTCCAACGCAGCAATTACTGAAGCAACTTACGTTGCCTCGTTTGAGCATCTACGAATGACGGATGTGGAGTCCGTCGGCGGAAAAAATGCTTCTCTCGGCGAAATGATCAGTCAACTCGCCAATGCCGGAGTCCGGGTACCGGGTGGTTTTGCCACTACCGCTCAGGCTTTCCGTGATTTTCTTGCACACAGCGAAAATGGCGGCTTGCCATTGGCTCAGCGTATCGCCGATCGTCTGGTCGACCTCAATATCGACGATGTCAAAGAATTGGCACGTGCCGGCGCTGAAATTCGTCAATGGATCATAGAAACGCCATTTCAGCCGCGTCTGCAGCAAGAAATCGAGGCGTTTTACGTCAAATTGGTGGCAGATTCGACAGCAGAAATGTCGTTTGCCGTTCGTTCTTCGGCAACCGCAGAAGATTTGCCGGATGCGTCATTTGCTGGTCAGCAAGAATCTTTCCTGAACGTAGTGGGTATCGAGAATGTGCTCGAAGCCATGAAGCACGTGTTTGCTTCACTCTACAATGACCGCGCAATTTCTTATCGCGTGCACAAGGGTTTCACCCACGCCGAAGTCGCCCTGTCTGCCGGTGTGCAACGCATGGTGCGCTCCGATCTCGGTGCTGCCGGCGTGATGTTTACCATCGATACCGAATCGGGCTTCAAGGATGTGGTTTTCATCACTTCCAGTTATGGTCTGGGCGAAACCGTGGTGCAGGGTGCTGTCAATCCTGACGAATTCTATGTCCACAAGCCAATGTTGGAACTGGGTAAATTGCCTGTGATCCGTCGCAATATCGGTTCGAAACTGATTAAAATGGAATTTACCGGCGAAGCCAAAGCCGGTCGTTCGGTGAAAACCGTCGATGTACCGGTGGAAATGCGCAATCGCTATTCGCTCAATGATACCGAAATCGTCGAATTGGCCAAATATGCCGTCATCATCGAGAAGCATTATGGCCGTGCCATGGATATCGAATGGGGTAAGGATGGTCGCGATGGCAAGTTGTATATCTTGCAAGCGCGCCCGGAAACTGTCAAATCGCAACAAAAAGCCACCGATGCGCAATTGCGCTTCAAACTTAAAGGCAGTGGTACCGTGATCACTTCTGGTCGTGCCATCGGTCAAAAGATCGGTGCTGGCCGTGTGCGTGTGATTCATGATCCCTCAGAAATGGAACGTGTTCAACCCGGTGACGTCTTGGTTGCCGATATGACAGACCCGAACTGGGAACCGGTCATGAAACGCGCCGCTGCCATTGTGACCAATCGTGGCGGCCGTACTTGTCACGCAGCAATTATTGCGCGTGAACTGGGCGTGCCAGCCGTAGTTGGTTGCGGTAATGCAACTGATTTGCTGAAGGATGGTACTTTGGTCACGGTTTCCTGTGCCGAAGGCGATGAAGGTAAAATTTACGATGGCTTGCTGGAAACCGAAGTCACCGAAGAATTGCGCGGAGAATTGCCGAAATTGCCGTTGAAGATCATGCTCAACGTCGGCAATCCACAACTTGCCTTCGATTTTCAATCGGTACCGAATGACGGTGTTGGCTTGGCGCGCTTGGAATTCATCATCAATAACAATATCGGCGTCCATCCTAAGGCGATTCTCGAATATCCGAACATTGATCCGGATCTCAAGAAAGCCGTTGAATCGGTTGCGCGTGGCCATGCTTCACCGCGCGCCTTCTATGTCGACAAATTGGCTGAAGGCATCGCCACCATCGCAGCTGCTTTCTGGCCTAAAAAAGTCATCGTGCGCTTGTCCGACTTCAAATCCAATGAGTACAAAAAACTCATAGGCGGTTCACGGTATGAACCCGATGAAGAAAACCCAATGCTGGGTTTCCGCGGTGCGGCGCGTTACCTGGCAGCTGATTTTGCTGAATCCTTCGAGATGGAATGCTTGGCAATGAAGCGCGTGCGCAATGACATGGGTTTGACCAATGTGGAAATCATGGTGCCGTTCGTGCGTACCTTGGGTCAAGCTGAAAAAGTCGTCAATTTGCTGGCCAAAAACGGTTTGCAGCGCGGTGAAAACGGTTTGCGCTTGATCATGATGTGCGAAGTGCCATCGAATGCTATTTTGGCTGAAGAATTCTTGGAATTCTTTGATGGCTTCTCCATCGGTTCCAACGATTTGACCCAGCTCACCCTCGGTCTCGACCGCGATTCCGGTATGGAATTGCTGGCTGCCGATTTTGATGAACGCGATCCGGCCGTCTGTGCCTTGTTGTCCAAGGTCATCGCCGCATGTCGCAAACTCAATAAATATGTCGGTATTTGCGGTCAAGGCCCATCGGATCACCCGGATTTCGCGGAATGGTTGATGAAGCAAGGGATAGAGTCGATTTCACTCAATCCTGACTCGGTCATCGATACTTGGCAGAAACTGGCGGCGGTGAGCAAATAAGCTTGTAAGCTTGCTGTAATGAGGGATGCATCTAAGAAACGCGACAACGAAGCCCATCGTTGCCGCGTTTTTTTTCCGCTTAACGGTCGCTGCAAGTGGCTGGAATAGGGCTACACTGAGAGGGCTTCGGCAGGGCGGATGGCGCTTCCTCAGATATAGTGTGTAAATGCAGTGCCGATTACCGATGTCAATCATGTTTTGATAATGCAATATGTATTTGCGAAAACATACAACTAATAACTAATAGGATGGAACGCAAATGACCCCGTGGATGATCTGGGCGACGCTCGCCGTATTGCTGGTGATAGTAGAATTATTTACCAGCACTTTTTACTTGCTGATGATTGCGTTTGGTTTTGTTGCCGGGACCGTGGCCGCCTTCGTCGGCATGTCATTGCCCTGGCAATTATTGGTGGCGGCCGCAGTGGGCAGTATCGCCACCATTGCCTTGCATAAGAGTCGCTACGGTTGGAAAGGCAATGCTGATGCCAGCAGCGATCCGAATGTGAATATGGATATAGGGCAAAGTTTGCAGATATCCGAGTGGCGCGATGCCGGACACGGCACTTATCTGGCGCGTGCCATGTACCGCGGCGCGCAGTGGGATGTGGAATTGCGCCATACACGGCCAGACCCCGGTTTGTACACGATAGAGCAAGTGCAGGGCAGCCGCTTGATTGTCAGGCCGGCTTAATCCAGGGAAGCGCACGAAGTATTATTTTTTTAAATAACAACAGGTGGAATTATGGAAAATTTAGGCAGCGTAGCCGTTCTTATCTTGATTTTGGCTATCGTATTTGTAGTGAAAACAATTAATGTTGTGCCTCAACAGCATGCTTGGGTGGTTGAGCGGCTTGGCAAATATCACAGCACACTCGGGCCCGGACTCAACATCGTCGTTCCTTTCATCGATAGAGTTGCCTATAAGCATATATTGAAAGAAATTCCACTCGATGTGCCACCACAGGTATGTATTACCCGTGACAATACGCAACTACAAGTCGATGGTATTTTGTACTTCCAAATCACCGATGCCATGCGCGCCTCGTATGGCTCGTCGAACTATATCGCTGCCATTACCCAGTTGGCGCAGACTACCTTGCGTTCAGTAATCGGTAAGATGGAGCTCGACAAAACCTTTGAAGAGCGTGATCACATCAACACAACCATCGTCAACGCCATCGATGAATCGGCGGCGAACTGGGGTGTCAAAGTGTTGCGTTATGAAATCAAAGATTTGACGCCACCGAAAGAAATTTTGCATGCGATGCAGGCGCAAATCACCGCCGAGCGAGAAAAACGCGCCTTGATCGCTGCTTCCGAGGGCCGCAAACAAGAGCAAATCAATATTGCTACCGGCGAGCGCGAAGCCTCGATCGCCAAGTCCGAAGGTGAAATGCAAGCGTCGATCAACCGTGCCCATGGTCAGGCTGCCGCCATCTTGTCGATTGCCGAAGCCAGCGCTGAAGCGATCCGTAAAACGGCTGCAGCTATGCAAGAGCCGGGTGGTGCGGATGCCGCGAATCTGAAAGTAGCCGAGCAATACGTGGCCGCTTTCGGTAATTTGGCCAAGACCAATAACTCCATCATCATCCCAGCCAATCTTGGCGACATGGGTGGTTTGATTGCCACGGCCATGCAAGTCGTCAAATCACAGAAAGTCGCCACTACCGAACTGCCACGTCGTCCGGTCTGAGGCTGATTGCCTGAACAATTTAATGGATCGTCGCAAGCGACGATGGAAAAGACTCTGGAAGGGGTTTGCATCCCCTCTCATCGCGTCGCTCCTTCGTCGCTCACCGGCCAAAAGAGGCTGTCGCAAAAGCCTGATGGAAGCTTTTTTACACATGAAACACCGCATACCGCGTCATTCCCGCATGCTTTTGGCGGGAACCTAGTGTCGTTTTCAGCGCTGAAAACAATATAATATCTGGCATTTTCAGTTAACCACGAACGCCGCTGGGTTCCTGCCAAAAGCGCGCAGGAATGACGTGGCCACCAGTTAGGGTAATGATACCGACTCAATACCCTTTTGCGACAGCCTCTGAAGGCCGGGATTTCAAACCCTAGTCAGATTTTTGTTAAAAAAGCGCGGATTAAAATCCGCGCTTTTTTAACGACCGCCCATGGCGGCGGTACCAAACAAGGCTTTTTGATCGCGTGGTTGCGAACGCCAGTATTGCGGCGGAGCATCGACGCTGGCACCGAGTGCCGCCGCCGCTTGCCAAGGCCAGTGTGGGTTGTAGAGAATCGCCCGGGCGATGGCGACCATGTCGGCTTGTCCATTGGCGATAATGGCTTCGGCATGGCTGGCCTCGGTAATCAAGCCGACCGCAATCACCGGCATGCGGCAAGCCGCTTTGATGGCAGCCGCAAAATCGACTTGGTAACCGGCTTGCAGCGGAATTTTTTGCTGCGGTGATAAACCGCCACTCGATACATGAATGAATGCACAAGCGAGTTCTTGCAAAGCTTGTGCAAATACTATGCTTTGCTCCACATCCCAAGCGCCTTCCACCCAGTCACTGGCAGAAATACGTATGCCGAGCGGGTAATCGGCCGGCAGTGCCGCTTTCATCGCTGCAAACACTTCCAAGGGAAAGCGCAAGCGATTTTCTAAGCTGCCACCATATTCGTCGCTGCGCTGGTTCGATAGCGGCGATAAAAATTGATGCAGCAAATAGCCATGGGCTGCGTGTAATTCGATGGCATCGATGCCAAGAGCCTGTGCGCGCACAGCGGCGACGACGAAGGCTTGTTTTACTTCCAGCATATCGGCTTGCGTCAGTGCGCGTGGCGGGGTTTCTTGCGCGCCGTGCGGCAAGGCAGACGGCGCTACAGTTTCCCATCCGCCGTCCGCTGCGGCGATCAACTGACCACCCTGCCAAGGTATCTGACTTGAGGCTTTGCGCCCGGCATGAGCCAGTTGTATCGCTATCGGCATGGCCGAATAGCGCCGCAACGAAGCCAATAGCGGAGCCAGCGCTGCCGCGTTGTCTTCCGACCAGATACCGACGTCGCGCGGCGAGATACGGCCGCGCGCTTCGACTGCCGTTGCTTCGATGATAAGTAAGCCGGCACCCGATTGTGCCAGACTGCCGAGGTGCATCAAATGCCAGTCGCTGACGTTGCCGTCATGGGCAGAGTATTGGCACATCGGTGCGATCACGATGCGGTTCTTTAAATTCAGGGGGCCGAGGCGAATAGGGGAGAATAGAGCGCTCATGCTGGTCTTTCAGGTAAGGGAAGGAATGCGCATGATCATAAACGATATTCGCCAAACCGATCGGCGCACTATTTTGACGTCGCGCCAAGCTTCGATACGGCGGTGCCAAAATGGTCGAAATTTGAAAGTGGTGGATAGGACTGTTGTGAGAAATTAGTATTTCCTGATGACAACTCATCCTAGCCTTTTGTGCGAGTTTGCTATGCCCAGCCCTCTTTCTTCCAGCGCGGCCACCTCCCCGCTACACCACGCCAGCCGCTTGCTAGCCGCTATCGATCATACTATGCAGCAACTCAGGCATGCCAGTAATGTATCGGCAGCTGTTTCGCCTTCTGCTGATCCAGCGCCGACGCTCGACATTGTGATTGATCTCAATGGCAATCTATCTCCTCGGCTAGTGGAGGCGCGTCCAGCCAGCTTGCCACCACAGCAGGTGGCATTACATGAGTTATATTTGAGTTTTGCCGTCAGGCCGCAAAATTTGACGCAATTCCAGACCCTGATGCAGCGTATCGCTGCGGTCTGTGCGCCGGCGCTGGCAGAAGACTTGGGGGAGCTGGCGCGGTATGATTTTGCTCGCAATGTGCTGATGTTGAACGAGGCGCTGACGCCCGAATTGTGCCGCGATGCGCTGAATGAATATACCTTGGCGGCGCAACCATTTTCTTCGATCTTGCTACAATTGCGTCGCAACTATGCCTACCTGCTCGCCCGTGAGGTGGCCCTTCCTGTGGCTGCCGAATCGGGGGCACTCAGGCGCGCCGAAGCGGATATAGCGAGCTTGACGGATCTCAATGTTGGCTTGCGCAGCCCGATTATTGCCGATGTGCTCGATACCGCGCGTCAGACCGTGCGCCAGCAGCGCTTGATGTTGATTCTTCATTTGAGTCAGATGTCGTCGCCAGCCGATGCTGGGCCAGCACGGACTCGATACAGACTTGTGCAGTCATACGAAGTGCTGAAATGGTTGCGCTCGACTGCGCAAACCGAGCAACAGCAGCAATCCTGGCATGCGCGTGTGGTCGAATTTTCCGAAGGGGCCAGGTTGGCCTACCCTGATTTTTCCGAGCATTTTCCAGAGCGTTATTGAAGCGGCTGACCAGTCGGCGATGGAGCAAACAGACGCGATTACTTTTGACAGGGCGTTTGCTTTGCCGTACTATGCATATGCATCTTTGCATATACATAGAGAAAGCCGCCCAAGATGCACAGCTTATGCACTTGTTCCAAGCTACGCCAACTTACCCGCAAGGTCACGGCGATTTATGATCATTACTTGGCCAGCCAAGAAGTGAGCATAGGGCAATACGCCTTGCTGGCTAAAATAGGTCGGATCGGACCGATCGGGGTGATTCCCTTGGCCCAGTTACTCGACATGGACCGTAGCACTCTCAGTCGCAATCTGAAACCCTTGATCGCCATCGGCTGGATTGCCACCGTTGACCTGCCGCTGGCGCAATTAGTGAGCAAGCGTTCATTCGGCGTCGTCTTGACCGCTACGGGTGAGAGCAAACGCGCCGCGTGCGAACCGCGCTGGCATGCCGCCCAAGCCCATATTATTGCGCTCATGGGTGAAGCCCAACACTTGCAATTGGCCGAGGTAATCGGTAGCGCCAATAGCCAACTCGATGCCTTTACCGGAATTGTCCATGAATAAACTACGGCTGGCCATCGCGGCACGCACTCGCTTCAGCTATGCTTGGATTGTGGTGGCAACGGTCTTTCTGGTCTTGCTCGCGGCCGCCGGTATCCGCGCCACACCAGCGGTGATGATTTTGCCACTGGAGCATGAATTCGGCTGGAGTCGCACGACGATTTCCTTCGTCATCTCGGTCAATATTGCGCTTTATGGTTTGGTCGGGCCGTTTTCTGCCGCCTTCATGCAGCGCTATGGCATACGGCCGATGGTGCTCGGTGCCATCAGTCTGTTGGCGCTCGGCACACTCTTGAGTACCTTCATGACTTTGCCTTGGCATATGATGCTGGCTTGGGGTGTGGTGGTCGGTGCTGCCAGCGGCGTGGTCGCCAATACCTTGGCAGCGACGATCGTTGGGCGCTGGTTTGAGACGCGCCGCGGTTTGGCGATGGGTTTGCTGACTGCCAGTGCGGCAACCGGACAGATGGTATTTTTACCGCTGATGGCGTATGTGGTTGGGCAATACGGCTGGCGTCCGGTGGCCTTGATGGTAGCCGCGGTGGCGGCGACGGCGATTCCTGTGGTCGCCTTGCTGTTGCCGGAGCGTCCGCAGGATCTCGGTTTGCAGCGCTATGGACAGAGCGAAGAGTTGCCGCCTGATGTAATCAGCAAGGCTAATCCATTTGCGATTGCGATCAATTCCCTGAAGCAAGCAGTCAAAGTCCGCGATTTCTGGCTGCTGTTTTTCAGTTTCTTTGTCTGTGGCATGAGTACCAATGGTTACATCGGCTCGCATTTCATTGCCATGTGCAGCGACTATGGCATTTTAGCCGTCGGTGGCGCGGCAATTTTGGCCAGTATGGGCATACTCGATTTAGTCGGCACCACGCTGTCGGGCTGGTTGTCGGATCGGTATAATCCACGCGTATTGTTGTTCTGGTATTACGGCTTGCGTGGTGTGGCTTTGATTTTTCTGCCGCAAGCTTTCGGTTTGAGTTATTTCGGTTTGCCGATATTCGCTATTATTTACGGCTTGGATTGGATCGCTACTGTGCCACCGACTGTGCGTCTGGCCAATGATGTATTCGGCCGCGCGGCAGCACCGATCGTGTTTGGTTGGGTTGTTGTTGGGCACCAATTGGGCGCAGCCAGCGCCACCATGCTGGCTGGGTTCATGCGTAACAGTTTGGGTAGTTACACGCTGTCATCGATGTTGATGGGGGCCGCTTGTCTGATCGCCGCCGTCATGGTCTTGCGTATTGATGGCAAACAGTGGGCAGCAATAAGCCCAGCACCAGCAACATAATGTTTTTGCAGTACCCTTTGCCACTGCGCCGCACTGGCATCAATTTATCTCACCTAGAAAGGTTTTCATGAGCGATTTAATTCAGGCATTGAAATGGCGCTACGCCACCAAAAAGATGAACCCGGCCAAGGCTGTTCCCGAGGAAAAATTGGCACGTATTCTTGAAGCCATACGTCTGACTGCCACTTCCAGCGGCTTGCAGCCGTATGAAGTCATCGTCGTCACCAATGCCGAGGTGCGTGAGCGTATTAAACCGATCGCTTGGAACCAAGCGCAGATCACCGATGCCTCGCATGTGCTGGTATTTGCTGCATGGGATAATTACACGGCCGAACGCATCAATCACATGTTTGATCTGACCAATGAAGTTCGTGGTTTCAAAAATGAAGGTTGGGAAAATTATCGCGCCATGCTGTTGGCAAATTATCCAACACGTGACGCCGAAGTGAACTACCAACATGCTGCCCGTCAAGCGTATATCGGTCTCGGTACCGCGCTCATCGCCGCCGCCGCGGAAGAAGTCGATTCGACGCCAATGGAAGGCTTCGACCCGGCTGCGCTCGATGAAATTTTGAATTTGCGTGCACGTGGCTTGCGCAGTGTCGTGATACTGCCTTTGGGCTATCGCGAAGAAGATAAGGATTGGTTGGTGAGCTTGAAAAAAGTGCGTCGTGAAAATCCGGAATTTATTTCTGAAGTGAAGTAATTTCGCACGATACATTAAAAAAAGCTGCCAATTTTCGCTGGCAGCTTTTTTTTTGCAAGGCGCGGTGCCGAATTAACTGACCGCTTCCAAATACTCTTGTTGCTCAAGCCAATCGGCTTCGGTACTGTTGAGCTCTTTCACCAAATAGGCTTGGTCGAGCAGCAGTGCCTTGAGTTTTTCTTTGTTTTCATCGTTGTAAATGCTGCTCTCTTCGAGTGCGATGGCCAGCGCTTGTTTTTTTGCATTGAGCTTGGCTAACTCTTCTTCCAAACGTTTGATGCGTGTTTCTATCGGCTTGCGTGCTGCAGCCAAACGCTGACGTTCGTCGGCGTCACGCTTGCGTTGTTCTTTGTCATCGACTTTGGCAACAGGAATCGTCTTCGCCAGCGGCAGGCTGTCTTCCTTGGCCTTGCTTTTTGGCGGCAGCGCTGGCGTCGCGTCTTTTTGCAATTTGTTTTTGAACAGCCAATCTTTATAATCGTCGAGATCGCCGTCAAATGGCATCAGCTTGCCATCGGCGACGATGATGAATTCATCAGTGGTGGCGCGCAGCAAATGGCGATCATGCGAGACCACCACCAAGGTACCTTCAAACTGTGCCAGCGCATCGGTCAGTGCTTCGCGCGTTTCGAGATCGAGATGGTTGGTCGGCTCATCAAGCAGCAGCAGGTTAGGGCGTTGCCAGACGATCATCGCCAGTGCCAGACGGGCTTTTTCGCCACCGGAGAAGGGCGCGATCGGGCTCGTTACCATGGTGCCAGGGAAGTTGAAGCCGCCGAGGAAATTGCGCAGTTCTTGTTCGCGCACATTCGGTGCGATATGCGCCAAATGCCACAAAGGCGATTCATTATGGCGCAGCATTTCTACCTGGTGCTGGGCAAAGTAACCGATCGACAAGCCTTTGCCGGTCTGCATCACGCCTGACAGCGGGGCGATGTCGCCGACGATGGTTTTGATCAAGGTCGATTTGCCGGCGCCATTGACACCCAAGAGACCGATACGTTGGCCGATTTGCAGCGAAAATTTAACATCGCCAACGATGCGGCGTTCAGTGAAACTGTGATCGGTGGCCGATTCGACCCGATAGCCGCAATCGACATCTTCCATCACCAGCATAGGATTGGGGGCGCTCAGCGGTTCGCGGAACTCGAAAGAAAATTCGGCAGCGGCCCGCAGCGGGGCCAACTCTTCCATGCGTGCCAAGGCTTTGATACGGCTTTGCGCTTGCTTGGCTTTCGAGGCTTTGGCGGCGAAACGGCTGATGAACGATTCCAAATGGGCGCGTTTGCGGTTTTGCTTTTCTATCGTGCCGGCGGCCAGTATCAGTTGCGCAGCACGTTGGCGTTCGAAGGCGGAATAATTGCCGGAATAGCGTTTGAGCTTGCGTTCATCGATGTGGACGATGACATTGGTGACGCCATCGAGGAAGTCGCGATCATGGGAAACGATGATCAGGGTGCCGGCATAGCGTTTGAGCCAGTCTTCCAGCCAGATGATGGCATCGAGATCGAGATGGTTGGTGGGTTCATCGAGCAGCAAGAGATCAGATTTGCACATCAGCGCTTGCGCCAGATTCAGGCGCATGCGCCAACCGCCGGAGAAGCTGGCGATAGGACGGTCGATATGGTCGAGCTGAAAGCCCAAACCTATCAATAATTGTTCGGCGCGCGAACGTACCGTGTAAGCGTCGGCATCGGCCAAGTGGCCATACAGCTCGCCGATGGCGATGCCGTTTTCATAAGTTTCTTCTTGCGCTTCGAGTGCCGTCAATTCAGCTTCGAGGCGGCGCAGGGTGACGTCGCCATCGATGGCGTAATCGATGGCCGAGCGATCGAGCGCCGGGGTTTCTTGGGCCACATGGGCGAGTTGCCACTTGGCTGGGAATTCTATGCTGCCTTGATCCGGATGCAATTCGCCGCGCAACATTGCGAACAGACTGGATTTACCGGCACCATTGGAGCCGATCAAGCCGATTTTATCGCCAGGATTGAGGGTGACATCGACGCTGTCGAATAAAGGCTTGATGCCACGGGCGAGGACGACTTGTTGCAAACGTATCATATGAGCTTAAAAAAAGAGGGTGGCAGGGCGGCGCATTTGCTGCGGTGGCCCACCGTGAATCGGTAGCATGAAAATAAAAAACGGGCAAAGCATGCGTTTGCCCGTTGTACTACAATTTTACAGCTTATGCGCGGAACGCGGCTAATTGGCTTGCTTCGACTAGAAAAACCATGTCGTCACCGGCGCTGGTAGAGAGCCAAGTCAGGTTTAATTCGGGGAAGGCGGCTTCGGCAAACGCGCGTTCGTTGCCGATTTCCACCATCAGATAGCCATTTGGCGTCAGACGCTCGGCCGCCCCGGCGACGATGCGTCGCACTAAGTCCATCCCATCCTCGCCACCGGCCAGCGCAATCTGCGGCTCGTGTAAGTATTCTTTTGGCAATTTCCCCATCGAATTGGTATTCACGTAGGGTGGATTGGTGATGATCAGATCGTATTTTTTGTCTGGTACATTGGTGTACAGGTCAGACGCGATCAAGCTGATGCGGTCTGCAAGTTCATAGGTGGCGACATTGCGCCGTGCCACTGCCAGCGCATCTTCGGAAATATCGACGGTGTCGACATGGGCATGGGCAAACATATCGGCCAACATAATCGGCAGACAGCCGGAGCCAGTACACAGTTCGAGAATGTTGTTGATGTCATCGGGGTCGCTGACCCAAGGCGAGAAATGCTCAGGGATCAGTTCGGCGATGAACGAGCGCGGCACGATGACGCGTTCGTCGACGTAAAAGTTATAGCTGCCCAGCCAAGCTTCGTTAGTAATGTAGGCGGCCGGTACGCGATCCGAAGCGCGTCGTTCAATTACGCGCAAGACGGCGTCGATTTCTTGGTTCAGCAGTCTGGCATCGAAAAACGGCTCGATTTTATCGAGTGGCAGTTTCAGCGTGTGCAGAATCAGGTAGGCGGCTTCGTCGAGCGCATTCGCGCTGCCATGACCGAAAAATAGTTTTTCTTCGGTAAACCGGGTCACCGCATAGCGCAGTAAATCGCGCGGGGTTTGGAAAGTCGTTGCAGGGGTCGTCATGTCGGGCTTAGTTAAGTAAATTTTCCAAAGTGCGGCGGTAAATGTTTTTGAGCGGGTCGATATAACGCAATTCGATGTGCTCATCAATTTTGTGAATACTGGCGTTGGGTGGGCCGAATTCCACTACTTGCGGGCAGATTTTGGCGATGAAGCGACCATCTGAGGTGCCGCCCGTTGTCGACAAGGTGGTCGTCACGCCGGTTTCGGCTGCAATCGCGGCGGCCAAGGCGTCGCTGAGGGCACCTTTAGGCGTGAGGAAAGCCTGACCGCCTATGGTCCACGCCAGATCGTGTTTGACACCATGTGCATTCAACAGCGCAACCACGCGCTGTTGCAGGCTTTCGGCTGTGCTGGCGGTGCAAAAACGGAAATTGAAATCGACCACGGCTTGCCCTGGAATGACATTCGAGGCACCGGTGCCGGCGTGGATGTTGGAGACTTGAAATGAGGTCGGCAAGTAGTATTGGTTGCCTTCATCCCAGACTTCGGTCGTTAACGCCGCCAAGGCCGGTGCCAGCGCATGAATCGGATTGTCGGCCAGTTGCGGATAGGCGATATGTCCTTGTATCCCGTGCACGGTCAGTTTGCCCGACATGGTACCGCGGCGGCCGTTTTTGATGGTGTCGCCCAGTACATCGACCGAAGTCGGTTCGCCGACGATGCAATAGTCGGGCAACTCGCCGCGCGCCTTGAGGCGTTCGCACACCACCACCGTGCCGTCGATGGCCGGGCCTTCTTCATCACTGGTGATGAGAAAGGCGATGGAGCCACGGTGTTCCGGTTGTGCGGCGATGAATTCTTCGCACGCGACCACGAAGGCAGCGATCGAGGTTTTCATATCGGCTGCACCACGGCCGAATAACTTGCCATCTCTATGGGTAGGGGTAAATGGTGCCGATTGCCATTGCGCCAGCGGACCGGTCGGTACCACGTCCGTATGGCCGGCAAACACCACCAAGGGGGCCGTGCTGCCGCGCCGCGCCCATAAATTGGTGACCTCGCCGGAAACAATGGTTTCACACACGAAGCCCAAGGGTTCCAATAAGGCGATCAAATTGCGTTGGCAACCTTGGTCCAGCGGGGTGACGGAGTCGAGGGCGATTAATTGCTCGGTCAGAGCGAGGGTTTTACTCATGATGGTGTTCCAAAAATACCGGCGAATTGCGCTGCAGAGTAGCCCACCGAGACATGTTGGCTGCCTGTCTTGTCGGACATGTCGAGCAAAGGCCGTTTAATCAGTGTTGGCTGGCTGCTGATGAGCGCGATCGCCGTAACCGGGTCAGCGGCGGCGGTTTTTTGTTCGGGCGTCAGGGCGCGCCAAGTCGTGCCTTTTTTATTGATCAGCAGCTCAAGCGGCACAAATTTCAGCCAACTGGCGATGTCGGCCGCGGCTGGCGGGCTTTTTTTCAGGTCGTGAAACACCACCTCGATGTCGTGCTCGGTCAGCCAAGCGCGCGATTTTCTGACGGTGTCACAATTAGGGATGCCGTACAAATGTATGGGCGCGATGTCAGTGTGCTTACTCGTCATGGTTAAAGATTTAAAGTGAATTCGGTAAATGAGGCTTCTTCTTTCAGATCCGGTTCCGCCACTGGCAGTGGTGCCAAACTGCTAGCCGCTTCATTATTGAGCAGCCACAGCAGGTTGTTGGCCGAGTCGGCGTTGGCCAAGCCTTCTTCTTTCGTGATCAAGCCATCTTTGATCAAATTCATCAAAGCGCGTTCGAAGGTTTGTGATCCTGGCGATAAACTCTTTTCTATCGCTTCCTTGATCTGAAAAATATCGCCTTGTTCGATCAATTCCGATACATACCGCGTGTTGAGCATGATTTCGATCGCTGGACAACGCTTGCCATCGATGGAACGGATCAGACGCTGAGAAACGATGGCGCGTATCGACGAAGACAAATCCAACAGCAAGGCAGTCCGATTTTCCATAGGGAAAAAGCTGATGATACGGTTGAGTGCTTGGTAACTATTATTCGCATGCAAGGTTGCCAACACCAGATGCCCTGATTGGGCGTAGGCGATGGCGGCCATCATGGTCTCGAGATCGCGGATTTCACCGATGAGTATGCAGTCTGGCGCTTGGCGCAGCGAATTTTTCAGTGCTGTTTTCAAACTCTCGGAATCGCTGCCGATTTCGCGTTGATTAACAATTGATTTCTTGCTGCGGAACAGGTACTCGATCGGGTCTTCCAGCGTCAAGATATGGCCGGTGCGCACCTCGTTGCGATGGTCGAGCATGGAGGCGATGGTGGTTGATTTACCCGAACCGGTCGCGCCGACCACCAAGATCAGGCCGCGCTTTTCCATGATCAGTTCAGACATGATAGGCGGCAAGTTCAAGGTACTGAGCTTGGGAATATCGCCGGGCACGAAGCGAAACACTGCCGAAATTGTGCCGCGTTGGCGAAATGCCGACAAACGGAAGCGCCCGATGCCGGGCGCGCCGATGCCGATGTTGAGCTCATTTTCGCGTTCTAATACTTCCAGATGCTCAGGCGAAACTACTTCGCTCAGCAAGGAAAAAATATTCGCCTGATCCATTCTTTGTTGATTGATCGGCAAAAGATTGCCGTTAATCTTAAGATGGACAGGCGAATTTGTGGCGAAAAACATATCGGATGCGTGTTTTTCTTTCATTAACTGAAACAAACGTTCCATTGCCGCCATCATCGTTCCTTGCGCCCACGTGGGGCAATGAGTAAAAGTATCCGCGTATTACAAGGTGAGCGACTTATACGCCGCGCAGCAATTCATTGATACTGGTTTTGGAGCGCGTCTGCGCATCCACGCGTTTCACGATGACGGCGCAGTACAAGCTGTGGCTGCCATCGGCCGACGGCAAATTACCCGACACCACCACCGAGCCGGAAGGGATGCGGCCATAGCTGACTTCGCCAGTGGCGCGATCATAAATTTTGGTCGATTGGCCGATATACACACCCATGGAAATCACCGAGTTTTCTTCGACGATGACACCTTCGACGATTTCCGAGCGCGCACCGATGAAGCAATTGTCTTCGATGATGGTCGGGTTGGCTTGCATCGGTTCAAGAACGCCACCAATGCCGACGCCGCCGGACAAATGTACATTTTTGCCAATCTGTGCGCAAGAACCGACGGTCGCCCAGGTATCAACCATCGCGCCTTCATCGACATACGCACCGATGTTGACATACGAAGGCATGAGCACAACGTTTTTAGCGATGAAACTGCCGCGACGTGCGACGGCCGGTGGCACCACGCGGAAACCGCCGGCAGCGAAGTCGGCCGCGGTGTAATTGGCAAACTTGCTTGGCACTTTATCGAAAAATTGCATATGCTCGCCGGACGGCATGCAAATATTTTCTTCCAAGCGGAACGACAGCAGCACGGCTTTCTTGATCCATTGATTGACGTGCCAACTGCCGTCTATCTTCTGCGCTACGCGCAGCGTGCCATTATCGAGACCGGTCAGAACCTGTGCCACGGCAGCGCGGATGTCGGCTGGTGCTGCTTTTGGCGTCAACTCGGCACGTTGTTCCCAAGCTTGGTCAATGATTTGCTCTAATTGTTGTGTCATGATAATTTTTTCGAAAAATGTTAAAAATAAAAGCCTTGCTGCGGCGCCGGAATGGCACCAGTTGTTTATTCGCTTGTCAAACCTTTGCAAAACGCAACAATACGCTGCGCCGCCTCCAAGCACTCGGCGGTATCGGCCACCAGTGCCATACGGATGCGCTTGCTGCCCGGATTGATGCCATGCGCCTCGCGCGCCAAGTAACTGCCTGGTAAAACCGTGACGTGATATTGCTGATACAGGCGGCGCGCGAACTCGGTATCGCTGATGCCGCCCAATCCATCCACCTTAGCCCACAGATAAAACGCGGCATCAGGCAAATTGACTTCGAGCACATCTTGCAGCAGCGGCGTGATTTGCGCAAATTTTTGGATATATTTTTCACGATTTTCAATCACATGCGTTTCATCATTCCAAGCTGCGACCGAAGCGGCTTGTATCACCGGGCTCATGGCGCTGCCGTGGTAAGTCCGATAGAGCAAGAAATTCTTGATGATTTCGGCGTCGCCAGCGACAAATCCCGAGCGCATGCCAGGCACATTCGAGCGTTTCGACAAACTCGACAGGGTAATCAAACGCCGGTAATCGTCGCGCCCGAGCAGGCGCGCGGCTTCAAGGCTGCCGAGCGGGGCTTCGGCTTTGAAATAAATTTCCGAATAACATTCGTCGGCTGCGATCACGAAACCATAGCGATCGGACAAAGCAAACAATTCTTTCCAGTCGTTGAGCTTGAGTACCGCACCGGTGGGATTGCCAGGTGAGCAAATGAACAATAATTGCACCCGCTGCCAGATATGCTCGGGAATGCTGCTGTAATCAGGGGCAAAATTACGCTGCGGATCGGCATTGGCGAAATACGGTTCAGCCCCGGCCAAGTAGGCTGCACCTTCATAAATTTGGTAAAACGGATTGGGACACAGCACCAACGGCGCAGTATTGCCGGCTTGTTCGGTATTGACGATGGTCTGAGCCAAGGCAAACAAGGCTTCGCGCGAGCCGTTAACGGGTAAAATTTGTGTCGCCGGATCCAGTGCCGGAATCGCGTAGCGGCGCGCCAACCACTGTGAAATCGCGCTACGCAAAGCTTCCGAGCCGGCCGTCGAGGGATAGCTGGCCAAGCCACCGAGATGGTCGCGCAGCGCTTGTTTGATCAATTCCGGCGTCGGGTGCTTCGGTTCGCCCAGCCCGAGGCTGATCGGGCTGTACGCCGGATTAGGAGTAAGATCGGCGAAGAGTTGCTTGAGCTTTTCAAACGGATAGGGCTGCAATTTGGCAAGGTGTGGATGGAAAGTCATCTTTTAGTCTGGTAAGCGTCGCAGGCGCAGCGAAAAAATTGGCAAGACGCAGCTTCTGCGCCTACCATAGGATCAAAATATAGATTGCCAATCGAGACCGCGCCCACAGCGGTCGACTGACAGTCCCGTATTATAAGCTGATGTAGCGGGTGAGTCATTGCTGCCAGTGCAAGGAATTGGTCCCAATGCATCTTTTATTCCAAGCTTAAGGTAAAATCCGGCTGAGCTTGATACAAAAACGCACACAGCTTTACATGTGGGTGCTAGGCACGATTTGTCATATCAATTAGACTGCGCCACTTGTGTGGCATTTGAACTGAGAAAACCAATGAAAAAAAGTAAACTGAGCTTGTTGACTGCCTGTGCCGCCGGCGCACTGTTGCTGGTCGCATGTGGTGGCAGCTCTACCAATACCGTGATCGGTGGCACGGTGACCGGTTTAGCCAGTGGTACGACGGTCAAGTTATATAATAATCTGACCAATTCGGCCGTAATCAGCAGCAACGGCGGGTTTTCGTTTTCGCAAACCTTGCAGCCCGCTCAAACCTATAGTGTGACGGTTGGGGTTCAGCCGGTTGGCCAAATTTGCAGTGTCCTCAGCGGTGTCGGCGTCGTTCCTACTGGTGGCGCAACGATCACGAGCATCACGGTCAGTTGCACAACAACGATCAACAGCACCGACATCGTGCTCGGTAATATTTCCGGGCTCAGCGCCGGCAGTTCCGTGACCTTGCTCAATAATGGCAAAGATACCGTCACCGTCGGTGCCAATGGTGGCTTCGCGTTTCCGAGTGCCGTAGCGGCCGGCCTGCCTTACAGCGTGAGTATCTCGACTGCCAGCCCGGGCTTGAACTGCGTGCTCAGCAATGCCAGCGGCACCATGCCGGCGACGGGTTCGATCACACCAGTCAACGTCGCCTGTTAATTTTTTTACCAGTTCTTGGTGTGTCACCGTCATCGCGGTGGCACACTTTTTCTTTTTCAGGGTAAAAAGCGTGTTTTTTTACCATTTCTGAAGCTTCTGTTCACCGTAAAGACCAAAATTTCACCCGTCAAATGATATGATGCAAGGATACTGGCTTCCCTGAGCCCCTGCCGGTGCTCGCAGCCTTAATACTGCGAGACAGCCGGATTTGACTGCAAAAGATACTTCAATTTTATACAGTGCGATTAACTTCTATTAAGCTGTCGGGTTTCAAATCTTTCGTTGATCCCACTCATTTTCAAGTTCCAGGACAATTGGTCGGCGTAGTCGGGCCAAATGGCTGTGGAAAATCCAATATCATCGACGCGGTGCGTTGGGTGCTGGGCGAATCAAAAGCTTCGGAGTTGCGCGGCGAATCGATGCAAGACGTCATCTTCAACGGTTCTACCCATAGAAAACCGGCTGGTCGTTCCTCAGTCGAATTGATTTTTGACAATAGTCTGGGCAAAGCGGCTGGGCAATGGAGTCAGTACGGTGAAATCGCGGTCAAGCGCACGCTCACGCGCGATGGCACCTCGACTTATTACATCAATGGCCAGGCCGTGCGCCGGCGTGATATTCAAGATATTTTCCTCGGTACCGGCTTAGGTCCGCGCGCTTACGCCATCATCGGCCAAGGCATGATTTCGCGCATCATCGAAGCGCGCCCGGAAGAACTGCGCATCTTTTTAGAAGAAGCGGCCGGCGTATCACGCTATAAAGAGCGGCGGCGCGAAACCGAAAACCGGATTCACGACACCCACGAAAATTTGGTGCGGGTCGATGACATTTTGCGTGAGCTTAATGCCAATCTGGAAAAGCTGCAAGCGCAAGCCGTGGTCGCCAATAAATTCCACGAATTGCAGGGTGATCAAGAAGAGAAGCAAAAATTGCTTTGGTTGCTGCGCAAGAACGAAGCGGCGGCGGAGCAGCACAAGCATTTTACCGAAATTGAAAAAACCCAGCTCGACTTGGAAGAGCAAACCGCCCGTTTGCGCCACGTCGAACTTGAGCTCGATCAAATGCGCCAAGCCCATTATGCGGTTGGTGATCGCATGCATCAGGCGCAAGGCCACTTGTACCAGACCAATGCAGAAATCGGTAGCCTGGAAGCACAGATCAAATTTGTCATCGAGTCACGCAGTCGTTTGCAAGTGCAATTGCAATCGTTGACGGCGCAACGCGATCAATGGCAGCACCAAAGCGTGCAGTTGCAAGATAGTTTGGACATGGCTGAAATCGAGGTTGAAGAGTTGGCGATGCGTGCCGAACAAGCCAGTGAGACCGCCTTGTCGCAGCATGACACCTTGCCGGCACTGGAGTTGAGTTGGCGTCAGGCGCAAGTGAGCACCACGGAATCGCGCGCCACCATCATGCAGATGCAACAGCAGATTGAACTCGAATCAGCTCATCAGCGCAATGCATCGAATATTCTCAATACTTTGGCAGCACGCAAAGAACGTTTGCAACAAGAAAAACACGGGCTGGCTTTGCCGGACAGTTCGCATCTGGAAAATTTACAGTACCAGCTGGAAGAAAAGCAGCAAGTGATGGAAGACCTGACGCTGCAACTCGAACAAGCGCAGCATAATTTACCTGACTTGGAAGAGCAACGTAAGCTGGCGCAACAAGAAGTGCAGCGCGATGCGGCCGAATTGGCCCAGCTCGAGGCGCGCTTATTGGCGCTTAAGCAGTTGCAAGAAAAAGTACAAACCCAAGGTAAAGTCCAGCCTTGGTTGGATAAGCACGAACTCGGCAGCTTACCTAAGCTCTGGCAAAAATTGCATATCGAAGGTGGGTGGGAAACGGCTTTGGAAGCGGTGTTACGTGAGCGTACCGCCGCCTTGGAAATGTCGAATCTCGACTGGGCCAAAGCCTTTTTCAATGATGCGCCACCGGCCAAGCTGGCCGTGTTCAGCCCGCAAATACAGGCCAGTCAGCAGCTTGCCGAGCCTGGCTTGAAGCCATTTATTGACCTGCTGCAGCTCAATGACGCCGGCGTGCGTGGTGTCTTGCAAGACTGGCTCGCACATATTTATGTCGCGGCAGACCTCACTTCAGCCTTTCTTGACCGTAGCAAACTGCCGCCCGGTGCCAGTTTTGTCACCCGCGAAGGGCATTTGATTGCGCGTAGCAGTGTGCGCTTTTATGCCGCCGATTCGGAACAAGATGGCGTACTGGGGCGGCAACAGGAAATCGACAACCTGGGCAAACAATGCCGGGCGCGCCAATTGCTGGCCGAACAAGCGAAGGCACGCGCAGTGCGTGCCGAGGCTCTCTATAGTCAAGCCAGTCAGCAATTACAAGAATTGCGCCAACGCGTGGCCAGTCTGACGCAAACGACCCATAGCTTGCAGATAGAAACCATGAAGTTAGCAGAAGTGCAAAGTCGCTTCAATCAGCGCAGTACCCAAATCGGCAACGACTTGGCCGAAATCGCCGCGCAAGAAAGCGAACAGCAACAGGCGCGCGCCGAATCCGAGCAAAAGTTTGAAATGCTCGACATGGAATTGGCTCAGGTGCAAGAAGCGCATGAAGACGGCCAAACCATCTATCTGGAAAAAGAGCAGCAATTGAATCAGGCGCGGCAACGCTTGCGCGACTTGGAATTGGCGGCGCAAGAGGCGGCGTTTGCGGAAAAGTCGCACCGTAGCAAGATGGAAGAATTGCGTAGAAATATCAGCACGGCGCGCGAGCAGTCGGCCCAATTATTTGCCAGCATGCAGCAAGGTCAACTCGAACTCGAAACCATGAATGACCAAGCCGCCCAAGCCGGCTTACAGGATTTGCTCGACCGCCGCAGCGATCAAGAACGTGCGCTGGCCGATGCACGCCATGAGCTCGATCAATTGACGCAACAATTGCGCACGCACGAAGACAATAAAACCCAGACCGAGCGCAGTTTGCAGCCACAACGCGACCGCATCGTGGAATTGCAACTCAAGGAACAGGCGGCACGCCTGGCACAGGAGCAATTTGCAGAGCAATTGCGCAATTTTGAAGTCGATGAAGCCAAGCTGTCAGAAAAATTGCATGCCGATTTGAGACCATCCTACCTGCAAGGCGAAGTGACGCGACTCAATAATGCCATCGCCGCCCTCGGTGCTGTGAATATGGCGGCGCTCGATGAGTTGAAACAAGCCAGCGAACGCAAGACTTTCCTCGATGCACAGCATGCCGATTTAAGCGAAGCGATCACCACCTTACAAGATGCGATCCACAAGATCGACATCGAAACACGGGCACTGTTACAAGACACCTTCGACAAGGTCAATCATCATTTTGCCGAATTGTTTCCGATTTTATTTGGCGGTGGCCAAGCGCGTTTGATCATGACCGGCGACGAAATTCTCGATTCCGGCGTACAAGTCATGGCGCAACCGCCGGGCAAGAAAAACGCCACCATTCACCTCTTGTCGGGTGGTGAAAAAGCATTGACCGCGACGGCCCTGGTATTTTCTATGTTCCAACTCAATCCGGCACCGTTTTGCCTGCTCGATGAGGTCGATGCGCCGCTCGATGATTCAAATACCGAACGTTTCTGCAATATGGTGAAACGGATGTCGGTGAATACCCAATTTTTATTTATCTCCCATAACAAAATTGCAATGGAGATGGCGCAGCAGTTGATCGGCGTCACCATGCAAGAGCAGGGGGTTTCCCGAATTGTGGCGGTGGATATGGAATCCGCCGTTCATTTTGCTACTGAGGTTCAAGCGGCATGACAGATTTTCAATTAAGTTTATTAGCAGTTGGTGGCAGCTTGGTGGTCGCCGTAGTGGTTTTCAATAAATGGCAAGAATATAAGGCCAAGAAAACCGTCGACAATGCCTTTGCCGATGGCGGTGACGATGTGTTGCTGCAACCAAGTGCAGCAATCACCGACAACTTGCAACGCCAAGAGCCGGTGCTCGATGACGGCCCTTCTGCCGTCGCGGAGTGTGAAGAGTTGGCTGTAGCGCCACCGTCCGAGTCGGCAGCAGAGAGCCACACTACGCCGCGCAATAGCCCGGAAAAAGAATTGCCGGTCGATGAGCTGATCGATTGTGTGGTGCCCTTGGAATTTGAAACGCCAGTCCGTGGCGAAAAAATTCTCAGCGAAATCGCGGAATTGAAATACATCGGCAAAAAGCCCGTGCATTTCATCGGCCTGTGCAGTGATGGTCAACGCGATGTCATTGCTACTGGCAGCGCCTACACCAGCCTGTTTGCCGGCATACAGATGGTCAGCCGCAGCGGGCCACTGAGTGAGCTCGAGTATTCGGAATTCATCATGAAATTGCGTGCGATTGCCGATAATCTCAATGCCCACCCCGATATTCCCGACATGACGCAGGTCATTTTGCAAGCGCGCGAGCTGCACCATTTCGTCGCCGAACATGATGCGCAATTGAGCGTCAATATCGCCGCCAATGGCGCGCCTTGGGCCTTGAATACCTTGCTGTCAGCCTTGGAGAAAATGGGATTCGACCAGCGCCCGGATGGACGGTTGATGATGCCAGACGGTGAGGGCGGCAGTTTGTTTACGCTCTCCACCAATGTCGGTGTCAGCGAAACCCTGACTGCTCGCTTGACGCTCTTGCTCGATGTGCCGTGTGTCGCTCCCTCGCGTGATGGTTTCGGTGCCATGGCAGCCTGTGCTCGCTCGCTCGCCACCCGTCTCGGTGGTACCGTGGTCGACGATGGCAATGCGCCGATATCGAAAGCCGCGCTCGATGAAATCGCCGGTCAAGTCAATGAATTTTATGCGGCGATGGCGGAATCGCAGATCGCCGCCGGTTCGGTACGCGCCCAGCGTCTGTTCAGCTGAGCCGCGCGCACCAGTCCATGCAAGACGATTTCTTTTCTGCTGCGGCCACGCCGGCTGCTACTGCGGCTTTGCGCGCCGCAGCTTTGCGCGACGAGCTCAACTTACATAGCCACGCTTACTACGTGCTCGATAATCCGACTCTGCCCGACGCCGAATACGACAAGCTGTTCGCCGAACTGCAGCAGCTCGAAATAGCTTTTCCCGAATTACTGGTGGCCGATTCGCCGACCCAACGCGTTGGCGGTGCCGCCTTGCCGGAATTTTCGCAAGTCAAGCATGCCGTGCCTATGTTGTCGCTCAATAATGGCTTTGCCGCTGAGGATGTGCTCGGTTTCGATAAACGGGTACGCGAAAGCCTGGGCAGTACCGCCGACATCGAGTACGCCATCGATTTGAAATTCGATGGCTTGGCCATCAATCTGCGTTATGTTGACGGCGTATTTACTCAAGCTGCCACGCGTGGCGATGGTTTTGCCGGCGAAGATGTAACGGCCAATATACGCACCGTGCGCAGCATTCCATTACGCTTGCAATCGGCTAATCCGCCGGCAATTCTCGAAGTGCGCGGAGAAGTCTTGATGTTCAAGGCCGATTTTGCCCGCCTCAATGAACGCCAACGTGCTGCCGGTGCCAAAGAGTTCGCCAATCCGCGCAATGCTGCGGCCGGCAGCTTGCGCCAACTCGATTCAAAAGTAACGGCCCAGCGCAGCCTGAGTTTTTTTGCCTATGGCATAGGCATGCTCGAAGCTGCGCCGCTGCCGGCTTCGCAGCGTGGCTTACTCGATTGGTATGCCGAGCTCGGCATCCCGGTATGCCGCGACAATGCCGTGGTGCGCGGTGCCTCGGCCTTGTTGGAATTTTATCGCGACATGCAAAATCGGCGTGCCGCCTTAGCCTATGAAATCGATGGCGTGGTCTACAAGGTCAATGACTTTGCCGCGCAAACCGAACTCGGTTTCGTCGCACGGGCGCCGCGCTTCGCCTTGGCACATAAATTTCCGGCCGAAGAGGCGCTGACCATACTGTTGGGAATCGATATACAAGTCGGTCGCACCGGTGCCTTGACGCCGGTGGCGCGCTTGGCACCGGTAGCTGTGGGCGGCGTGACCGTCACCAATGCCACCTTACACAATGAAGACGAAGCGCGCCGCAAAGACGTGCGGGTGGGCGATACCGTCATCGTCCGCCGCGCCGGTGACGTCATTCCTGAAGTGGTCGGCGTGGTATTGGAACGCCGTCCGCAACCGGCCCCGCCACCTTTTGAAATGCAGAAAACCTGCCCGGTCTGCGGTTCGCATGTGGTGCGCGAAGCCGGCGAGGCGATTGCGCGCTGCTCCGGCGGTTTATTCTGCTCGGCCCAGCGCAAAGAAGCGCTGCGCCATTTCGCGGCACGCCGCATGATGGATATCGATGGCCTCGGTGAGCGCTACATCGATCACTTGGTCGAACTCGAGTATGTACACGGCATCGCCGACCTGTACACGCTCAGTCTGAGTGATTTGCTGGCCATGAAACAGCGTGCCGATGAGCGCGATGGCATCACGCCGGAAAGTGTCACGCAAGGAAAAATCGCCAGCAAATGGGCTGAGAATTTAATCGCCGCGATTGCCGCCAGCAAGCGCCCGCCACTCGATCGTCTGCTGTTTGCACTCGGCATACGCCATGTCGGGGAATCGACCGCCAAGACGCTGGCAGACTGGCTAGGCAGTTTGGCGCTGGTACGACGGGCCCCGGTCAGCCTGCTGCGCGTGTTACCCGATATCGGCGCGACGGTGGCCGTATCGATTGCTGATTTTTTTGCCGAAACAAAAAACCAACAGGCGCTCGATGCCTTGTTGGCGGCCGATGTACAAGCAAGCGACGAGCACGCACCGAGCGCGAAACTGCGCGATTGTTTGCAGCCAGCCGAATTATTGGCGGCCTTGGCGATTCCCAAACTCACGCTCACGCGTTGTCGCCAATTGCAAGAACGCGGCCTTAGCTTGGCCAGTCTGGCGCAATTCAGCGGCGGTGGATACACCGATTTCGGCTTACCGGCCGAGGTGAATGCCGCTTTACTGCGGTGGTTAGACGACACTGCGAACCGAAACAGCTTGTCGACACTGGCGCTTTTGTGCGAGGATTTGTTGGCCAGCTTGCCTCAGAGCAGTGATGTAGAAGGGCACTTGGCGGGTAACACCTTCGTGCTCACCGGAACCCTGCCGACCCTCAGTCGTGATCAGGCTGCGGCCATGATCGCAGCTGCCGGCGGCAAGGTTTCCGGTTCAGTCTCGAAGAAAACTAATTATCTGCTGGCCGGCGAAGAGGCTGGTAGCAAGCTGGTGAAAGCACAAGAATTAGGCATCACTATTTTGACAGAAGCAGATTTGCTTCAACTTTGTTCCCGGAGCTGAAATGAGAAGAATTACCAAAGCAGTTTTCCCTGTTGCTGGTCTTGGCAGTCGTTTTTTACCTGCCACCAAGGCGCAACCTAAAGAAATGCTGCCCATCGTCGACAAGCCACTGATTCAATACGCGGTGGAAGAAGCCGTCGAAGCCGGCATTACCGAAATGGTGTTCATTACCGGTCGCAACAAGCGCGCCATCGAAGACCATTTCGACAAAGCCTATGAACTCGAAAGCGAACTCGAAGCGGCCGGCAAAGAAGCCTTGCTCGATTTGGTGCGCAATGTCATCCCGAAAAACATCAATTGCATTTACATACGACAAACTGCCGCGCTCGGACTCGGTCACGCGGTGCTGTGCGCGCGTCCAGTCATCGGTGACGATCCGTTTGCTGTGCTGTTGGCCGATGATTTGATGGATGCTGATCTTGGTAAGCCATCGGTGATGGCACAAATGACCGCGCAATATGAGCGCGAAGGCGGCAGCATCATTGCCGTGCAAGACGTACCACGCGAATTCACCAGCCAGTACGGCATCGTCAGCGGCACCGAGTACAAGGAGCGCCTTGAGCGGGTGCAAGGGATAGTCGAAAAACCGCGTCCGGACGTGGCCCCGTCGACCCTAGCGGTAGTCGGTCGGTATATTTTGTCGGGGCGGATTTTTTCTTACCTCGAAACCTTGGGTAAAGGCTCGGGCGGTGAAATCCAACTCACCGACGGCATCGCTGCCATGCTCAAGGATTTCCCGGTGTATGCTTACCGTCCGGAAGCGACGCGTTATGATTGCGGTTCCAAGCTAGGCTATCTCAAGGCCAGCGTTGCGCTTGGACTCAAGCATAAAGAAACTGCGGCAGAATTTTCCGCCTACCTCGATTCAATTCGCAACGGTCGTTGAAACGGAGCCCAGCATGCGCCATCCTCTCCTCAAAATGGGCGATGCGCGCTTGCTGCGCGTGGCTCAGCCGGTAGTCGAATTCGACACGCCGCAGTTGCATGCATTAATCGCCGACATGTTTGAAACCATGCGTGCCGTCGGTGGTGTCGGCTTGGCCGCGCCGCAGATCGGTATCGATCTGCAATTGGTGATTTTCGGTTTTCAAACCAATCCGCGCTATCCCGATGCCCCGCAGGTACCGGAAACCATACTCATCAATCCAAGCCTGACGCCGCTGTCGGAACAGCGCGAAGATGGCTGGGAAGGCTGCCTGTCGGTGCCGGGCTTACGCGGCTTGGTGCCGCGTTGGACGGCACTGCGCTATGAGGGCTATGATCAGTTCGGACAAGCGATCTGCCGTGAGGTAGATGGTTTTCACGCGCGTGTGGTCCAGCATGAATGCGATCATTTACAAGGCATTCTGTATCCCATGCGTATTGAAGACATGACGCAGTTCGGGTTTACCGAAGTCTTGTTTCCCGAGCTCGATCCGCTGGTCGACGACTGAGCTGCCGCCGACCGCCGCCTTCAACAGCGACGCTTAAGCACTGCAGGTCGTGCCGCTGTCGACGCTGCGCACGGCCATCGCCCGTGTGATGACGCTGCGGGCAAGGATGGCATACACGCCTAAGGCCAAGCACGATAATATTGCAAAGCCCAGTAAGCCGGTGTGCAGATAGACTAACTTGTACACTTCGATTCCGACGCTCCAGATACACATATTGAGTATGCCCATCGCTGCGGCCACGGTTGCTTTCGATACCGTGCTCTCCGTGAGCGTGAAGCGCACGATGACGGCATTCGAAATCCCTTCGCCGAAGGCGATCAGGCTGATCGCCGGGATGAGAAAATATGGACTCTCAAACAGCACAGACCCGGCCAGCATGACGGCCAAACCAGCTGCAATCGGATACCAACCGAGACGCACCGAATGGCCGAGCGGACGCGCATGGATTTGCCGCGCCAAGTACAGATTGCCGATGATCAGACAGATGAAAATCGGGAATTGCGCATAACCGTACTGGGTCAGTGACATGCCATGGTCGGCCACGAAGATCATCGGCGAGAGAGCGATCCAAGCGATCAGGGGCATGGTCAGCAGAGGACCGCACAGGGCAGCGCGCACGAATGGCCAGTGACGAAACACGGTTTGGTAATCGTGCCAAATCTGCATGCGCGCGATTTTTTTATCACTGACGCGCACTGTTTCCGGCATGGTCGCCAATAAACCGACAAAGCCAATCGCGGCAATCGCAGCGATGATCACAAAAATCATGCGCCAACCAACTAATCCAACCAACAGCGCCCCGGCGACCGGCCCCAGTAGCGGTGCAATCAGCGCGACATTCGACATCAGTGCGGTAACCTGAATCGCCGCTTTTTCTTCAAATGCTTCATGCACCACCGCATAACCGACCGAACTGATGAAGCATAATCCTATGCCTTGCGCCACCCGTAGCACGATAAATCCCTCGATGCTGTTGACCAGCAGGGTAGCCAAGCATGAGCAGATAAAGAACAGCGCACCACCGAGCATGACCGGGCGACGGCCGATGCGATCCGATAAAGGCCCGAATAACCACTGTAGCAGCATGCCGCCGATCAGAAAGGCGGTCATGGCCGAAGCGATCCACGTCGGATCAGCGGCGAATTCGCGGATCACCGTCAGCATGCCCGGTTGTATCATGTCATTGGCGATGTAGACTGAAAATTCAAAGCACACGAGCGAGAGCGGAAACAGCAATGCCGCCCGCGAGAGGGTAGAGATTTTTTGCATGGCTTACTAAGAGTATAAGTTTACTGCGACCGCTGTACTTCAATGCCAAACAGCAGGAAGCTCCAAATAAGCGATGGTCCTAGGAGCCTGAGCGGCAGAACGGAGTCGGCTGCAAAATCACCTGAGCGGTCCATATTTCGTCTATTTTTTAGTCAATACGCTCGGTATTGACGTAAAAAATAGCCAAAATCTGTCCTCGCTCAGCCGATTTTTCGCTTCGACTCGTTCTGCCGCTCAGGCTCCTAGCGGGCACGAAAGCAGAGTGAATCGATCAGACCAGCCCAGCGCGAATAAGTTCCCGCACGTCACCGCTTGGTTAATAAAAAATCGCGCGTGGGCTGTCATTGAGATAACTACCTCAAGGTCGGAGCGTTAAAACTGTTCATCTTCGCGCAGATAGCGCCACTGACCTTCAGGCAGATTGCCGAGGCGAACCTTACCGATACGTACCCGTTTCAGGCCGAGCACCTTCAAGCCCACCATTTCACACATGCGGCGGATTTGACGCTTCTTACCTTCGCGCAGGATGAAATTGAGCTGATCTTCATTTTGCCAACTGACCCTTGCGGGCAGCAATTTTTTACCATCGAGACTGAGGCCATGGTTGAGTAGACGAAAATCCGAGTCCGGCAGACGACCGGCTTTGGAATAGGCTACGCGTACCAGATATTCTTTCTCGACGACAGTATTTTCACCGATCAAGTGCTTGGCAACGCGGCCATCCTGAGTCAAGACCAGTAAGCCCACCGAGTCGATATCGAGTCGGCCGGCCGGCACCAGACTGCGTAACTGAGTCGGATGAAATTCGGTGTCGACCGCACATTCAGTCCAACGGTTTTCCGGTTTCACCAAGGCCACGGCCGGCGTATAGCCATCTTCGGCTTGACCGCTGACAAAACCGACCGGCTTATTGATGAGGATGGTGACACGCTTGGATTGTTCGGCGGCGGCCTGGCGTTCTACCGTTACTTGCTGATGCGGATAGACTTTGCTGCCCAATTCGGAGATGACCTTGCCATCAACGCGCACCCAGCCGCGCGCGATCCATTCATCGGCTTCGCGGCGTGAGCTCAAGCCGAGCTCGGACATGCGTTTGGAGAGGCGAACTAATTCTGTCATGGTGATATCGATACTTATAACGGCAGCAATGCTGCGGGTGAATAAAAAAACTGTCGCTACACTCTGAGTGTAGCGAGCAAATCGGTCTCAAACTGAATCTGGCTGCGTGCACCTTGCAGGGCGGCGCCGTCGACGAGAAAGACATCCTCGACGCGCTCGCCCAAGGTCATGATCTTGGCCGTATGCAGATTGATTTTATATTTGGTCAGTACCTCGGCGATCGCATACAGCAAACCGTTTCTATCGTTGGCCGTAATCGAAAGCAAATAAAACTGTGCTTTGTCATCCGGTCGCAAATCGACCGTCGGCACGATAGGGAAGCTGCGCGACAAACGCGAGAGTCGGCCACGGTTCGGTGGTGACAGTGGTGTTTGCTGCGCCAGCACCAAGCTCAATTCATGTTCAATCAAATTGATGATGTCTCTATACTGATGCGCGAAACTCGGCTCGGTCACCATGAAGGTATCGAGCGCGTAACCATTTTTCGCCGTATGAATTTTGGCGTCGAGAATGCCGAAATTTTTACTGTCAAAATAATTACAGATACGCGCAAATAAATCGGCTTGATCCTTGACATACACCGTCACCTGCAAACCCTCGCCAATAGTGGAGAGTCGGCATTTCACCAACGGCGTCGTGCTGGCGAGCTTATCGTGCAGCACTCTGGTTTGCCAGGCTATATCGGAAGCGTCGTGGCGCAGGAAGTACGCAACGTCGAGCTGTTGCCAAAATTTTTCATGCGCGTCAGGCGCAATGCCGGCTAAGCGCAGCGCTTTGAGCGCATCCTCTTGGCGGTTTTTGAGTTCGCGATCTTTCGATGGCGCTTCGCCACCAAGTACGCGCAAGCTCATTTTATACAAGTCTTCGAGCAGCTTGCCTTTCCAAGCATTCCATACTTTCGGACTGGTGCCGCGGATATCGGCCACCGTGAGCAAGTACAGCGCCGTTAAATGACGTTCATCCTTGACCAGATTGGCAAAATTCTGCACCACATCGGGGTCCGACAAATCCTGTTTTTGTGCCACATGTGACATGGTCAAATGGTTTTGTACCAAGAATACGATGAGTTCGGTATTGGCGCGCGTGAGACCGTGCTCGTAGCAGAATTTTTTGGCATCACTCATCCCGAGTACCGAATGATCGCCGCCGCGACCCTTGGCAATATCGTGAAACAGCGCAGCCGTAAATAGCACCCAAGGCTGGGTGAAATTGGCCATCAGTTGGCTGCAAAATGGATATTCGTGAGCGTGTTCGGGCATGGTGAAGCGGCGCAAATTACGCACCACCATCAGGATATGCTGATCGACCGTGTACGCGTGAAACAAATCATGCTGCATTTGCCCGACGATGCGGCGGAAATTCGGTAAATAGCGCCCCAAGATGCTCATCTGATTCATGCGGCGTAATGCATGGGTGATGCCGCGCGGTGACTGCAGTATTTGCAAAAACAAGGCGCGGTTGAAAATGTCGTGGCGAAATTCTGCATCGATCAGCAAGCGCGCATGCCAGAGTGCACGGGCGGTGCGTGCCGTCATGCCCTTGAGTTCACTCTGGCGCGCCATCAGTAAAAACACTTCCAGCAAGGCCGATGGGGTCGCTTCAAAGGTGTCGTCCCGAGCGATATCGATCAAGCCATTGATATTATTGAAGCGCTCATTAATCGGATGGGGTACGGACGGCTGTGGGAATAATACCGCCTCGATATTTTGCAGCAGAATTTGGTTCAACTGGGTCACCGCTTTGGCGGCCCAATAATAACGCTGCATCAGGTATTCACTGGCGCGCCGTGCTTCGGTGGTTTTGAAGCCGAAGGATTCGGCGATCGGCGTCTGCACATCGAAAACCAGACGGTCTTCGCGTCGACCGGCATGGATATGCAAGCGGATGCGAATATCCTTGAAGGCGCGCTCATTGCGTTTGAGCTGGCGCGCTTCAACATCCGTGATCAGACCGCGGTCGGCCAATTCGCGCCACGAGGTACCTAAATTAGCCGCTTTGGCGACCCATAAAATGACTTGCAGATCGCGTAAGCCGCCAGGGCTTTCTTTGCAATTCGGCTCCAGGCTATACGGGGTATCCTCATACTTGACATGGCGCTGCTGCAGCTCGAGTAATTTTTCTTGGAAAAACTTTTGTGGCTGCATCACTTCAGCATAGCGCTGCTGTAAATCCCAAAACAGCTTGCGGCTGCCGCATACCAGGCGCGCTTCGAGCAAGCTCGTTTGCACAGTGATATCGGCCGCCGATTCTTCCAGACACTCATCGACCGTGCGTATGCTATGACCGATATCGAGGCCGATATCCCAAAACAGTTGGACTAAGCTTTCGAGCTTTTCCTTCAGTTCTGCGCTCGGCGTCTGCCGCAGCAAAATCAAGACATCGACGTCGGATTGCGGGAACAGTTCGCCGCGTCCATAGCCGCCGACGGCAATGAGGGCGCAGTCTTTCGGTAATTCGAAATGCTTCCATACCATTTCAAGCACACGATCGACATTGCGGCATAAATCATACAGCAATTGTTCGGCCTTATGATTGGCTTGGAATGCCGCGATGATTCCGGCCTGACCAGTTTTGATTTGTTCTTTGAAAGCGAGTGCAGGGGCGGGTTTCATCGCGCTACACCTCAGGCGATTTTGATGTAGTCAGGAATTGCCGGATAGCCGGCCGACAAAGTCAGCACTTCGTAGCCAGTTTCGGTTACCAGCACCGTATGCTCCCACTGGGCCGACAAGCTGCGATCTTTGGTCTTGATGGTCCAGCCATCACCCATTTCGCGGATGTCGCGACGACCGGCATTGATCATCGGCTCGACCGTGAAAATCATGCCGGCTTCCAGACGTTCCATGGTGCCGGGTTTGCCGTAATGCATCACCTGCGGCGCTTCGTGGAAAATTTTCCCTATGCCGTGGCCGCAAAACTCGCGCACCACACTGTAACCGGCTTTTTCAGCATACTGCTGAATAACATGACCAATATCGCCGAGATGCGCACCTGGCTTGATTTTCGCAATGCCCAGCCACATACACTCATAGGTGATTTCACTTAAACGCTTGCTCAGTATCGATGGTTCTCCGACCAAAAACATGCGGCTGGTATCGCCATGGTAGCCATTTTTGATCACAGTGATATCGAGATTAACCGAGTCGCCGCTCTTGAGTACTTTATCGCCCGGAATGCCATGGCAAATCACATCATTGACTGAAGTGCAGATAGCTTTCGGGTATGGCGTATAGCCGGGCGGGCAGTAGTTCAGCGGGGCCGGTATCGTATCTTGCACCTGCGACATGAATTCATGGCATAAACGGTCAAGTTCGCCAGTCGTTACGCCAACTTTGACGAAGGGGGTAATATAATCGAGCACTTCCGAGGCCAGTCTGCCGGCAATGCGCATACCAGCGATGTCTTCCGCGGTTTTAATCGAGATAGCTTCCATAATTTGTCCTTGCACCCCGCAATATCGAGGGGGTGATAAAAGTAGTCCGGCTGTGCCGGACAAAATATTTTTGTTCTTGTAGATTGTGGCGTTATTTCCAGCGCGTGGACGCGCCGACAAGAGAATTATAAGCGAGGAACGCCTTACTCGTGGTGTTACAGGCAAATACAGGCTGCTGCTTGTCCATTTTTTTTTGGGGGGGGGATGGTCAATTGCGCGATAAGCGATTTTTGATGTAATGGCCGTAGTCAAGTCGCTGAAAACGCGGCGACCGTCAAGCCACTTGGATTAAATCTGCGCCTCCCTTGAGTAAAGAAGCGGTTTCATAGTAGAATAGATGGTTAGCTTGCAAAACAATGCAAATTCTCTGTAAGTTAATTCAATTCTTATCAATCGAATCCGGTCGAAAAGGGTGTCTTTCGATATGTATCGTCAGATCACTGGCTGGATTCAAGACCTAACCCTGGAGTTATTATGTCTGTAACAATGCGCGAAATGCTGGAAGCCGGCGTCCATTTTGGTCACCAAACTCGTTTTTGGAATCCAAAGATGGCACCGTATATTTTCGGTCATCGCAACAAAATTCATATCGTCAATTTGGAAAAAACATTGGCGATGTACCAAGAAGCCATGAAGTACATCCGTCAATTGTCGTCGAATCGCGGCACAGTCTTGTTGGTTGGTACAAAACGTCAATCGCGTGAAATCATCGCTGCAGAAGCTGCACGTTCCGGCATGCCTTTCGTTGATCAACGTTGGTTGGGCGGTATGTTGACAAACTTCAAAACTGTCAAAACATCGATCAAGCGTTTGAAAGACATGGAAGCGTCGATCGAAGACGGTTCAGTTGAAAAATTGTCGAAAAAAGAAGCCTTGATGTTTGATCGCGAAATGATCAAGCTGCAAAAATCCATCGGTGGTATTAAAGATATGGGCGGCATTCCTGACGCAATTTTTGTCGTCGACGTCGGCTACCACAAGGGTGCTATCACTGAAGCCGCTAAACTGGGTATCCCAGTCATCGGTATCGTTGATACGAATCACTCCCCGGACGGTGTTGCTTTCATCATTCCAGGTAATGATGACTCGTCGAAAGCGATTGCTCTGTACGCTCGTGGCGTGGCTGATGCCATCCTTGAAGGTCGTGCAAATGCTGTCAACGAAGTGTTGGAAGCTGTGAAGCCGAGTGCGGATGAGTTTGTTGAAGTAGAGCAAGCGTAATACGTACAGCTTAAACGCATGATGCGACTGAGCTTGCATCATGCAAAAAATGGGGCAACAATCGTTCGCCCTTTTTTTTAAACAAAATTTAATGATGATGCTTATCGGCATCTTCAACTCAGGAGAATTACATGGCAGCGGTTACAGCAGCGATGGTTGGCGCTTTGCGCGCAAAAACAGATGCACCTATGATGGAGTGCAAAAAAGCACTGACAGAAGCAGAAGGCGATATGGACCGTGCGGAAGAATTGCTGCGCGTTAAGTTGGGTAGCAAAGCATCAAAAGCTGCTTCGCGTATCACTGCCGAAGGCGTGGTTGCTTCTTATGTAGCTGGGAATGTCGGCGTCTTGCTTGAAGTTAATTGCGAAACTGACTTTGTGACGAAGAACGATGATTTCCTCGCAATGGCGAATACCGTTGCAAAATTGATCGCTGAACACAATCCAGTTGACGTCGCTGCTGTGGGCGCGTTGCCGCTCGATGGTAAGACTGTCGAAGAAGTACGTGCTGCATTGATCGGTAAAATTGGCGAAAACATGTCTTTCCGTCGTTTTGCTCGTTTCGACAGCTCGGCTAAATTGGCTTCTTACCTGCATGGTACCCGCATCGGTGTGATCGTTGAATTTGATGGCGCGGATGAGCAAGTTGGTAAAGATGTAGCGATGCACATTGCTGCGATGAAGCCAGTTTCTTTGTCGACTGAGCAAGTTCCTGCAGAATTGATCGAAAAAGAACGTTCGGTTGCCGCGCAGAAAGCTGCTGAATCCGGCAAGCCAGCCGAAATCGTGGCTAAAATGATAGACGGTTCGGTACAGAAATTCCTCAAAGAAGTTTCTTTGCTCAATCAACCATTCGTTAAAAACGATAAGCAAACCGTGGAACAAATGCTCAAAGCCGCCAATTCATCGGTGAAAGCGTTTACCATGTTTGTTGTCGGTGAAGGTATAGAAAAGAAAGTCGATGACTTTGCAGCAGAAGTTGCAGCGCAAGTTGCAGCCGCCCAGCAAGCGTAATCAGAAACGGGCCGAAAGGCCCGTTTTTTTAAACCCCGCTGCTGAGTGGTATTTGCTGTGCGAGTGTGTACTGGCCTAAGGTGTGCGTGTGCACAGCAAATACCTATTCATTTTCTCTATTTCATAATCAATCTTCCAGAAGGAGTCCTATCATGACAAAACCTGCTTACAAGCGCGTACTCTTGAAGCTCTCTGGTGAAGCCTTGATGGGCGATGACCCATTTGGCATTAACCGCATTACCATTGAACGTATGGTGGCTGACGTGGCAGAAGTGTCGCGCATGGGCGTGGAATTGGCCATCGTCATCGGCGGCGGTAATATTTTCCGTGGCGTGGCACCGGGTGCACAAGGCATGGACCGTGCGACCGCCGATTACATGGGTATGTTGGCAACAGTGATGAATTCACTGGCTTTGGCAGATGCTATGCGTCAAGTTGGCTTGACGGCACGTGTGATGTCGGCAATTGCGATTGATCAAGTTGTCGAGCCCTATGTGCGTCCTAAGGCTTTGCAATATCTCGAAGAGGGCAAAGTCGTCGTGTTTGCCGCCGGTACCGGCAATCCTTTCTTCACTACCGACACGGCCGCGGCCTTGCGTGGTTCGGAAATCGGTGCCGAGATCGTGCTCAAAGCCACCAAAGTCGATGGCGTCTATACGGCTGATCCGAAAAAAGATCCGACGGCTACGCGCTATACAACCATTTCTTTCGATGAAGCGATTTCGCGCCACCTTCAAGTGATGGATGCCACGGCGTTTGCCTTGTGCCGTGACCAGAAATTGCCGATCAAAGTATTCTCCATCATTAAACCAGGTGCTTTGAAGAATGTCATCATGGGGGCTGACGAGGGCACCCTTGTGCACGTATAATGCAGCGTTTCTGGAGTGGGCGGTCTAAGCCTGCTCGGAATGTGAGCACGATGAGCGCGCCGTAGCTGCAGTGGGCAGGTTTGGCGAGAATCAGAAATTGAAGTACTGGAGGACAGAATGAGCGTAACAGACGTTAAAAAAAACAGTGATATCCGCATGCAGAAGTCGATTGAGACCCTCAAATCGGATTTATCAAAAGTCAGAACCGGTCGTGCCCATGTTGGTATTCTTGATCATGTGATGGTTGATTACTATGGCTCGCCGACCAATATTACTCAGGTTGCCAATGTCAATCTGATCGATGCGCGCACCATTGGTGTGCAGCCGTTTGAAAAGAAAATGCTCAGCGCGATAGAAAAAGCGATTCGTGATGCCGATCTTGGCTTGAATCCATCGAGCCAAGGCGAAGTGATTCGTGTGCCGACACCGCCGCTGACAGAAGAGCGTCGCAAAGAAATGGTTAAGTTGGTCAAGACCGAAGGTGAGGGTGCAAAAATTGCGATCCGCAATATCCGTCGCGATGCCAATGAGTCCTTGAAAAAGATTTTGAAAGATAAAGAATGTTCGGAAGATGACGAACGTCGCTCGCAAGATGAAGTACAGAAACTGACTGACAAATTTGTGGCGGAAGTCGACAGACTGCTGGGCGAAAAAGAAAAAGAAGTCTTGACCGTATAGCCAGGGTGCGAACAGTTTTCTGTTCATTCAGGGCCGCTGCCGTGGCCCGGCCCGGCAGTGTGACGCCAGCCGGGCTGTCGGGGTTACTCTGCTCACTTGGGCAAATAGTGCCAGTTTCGAGCCTGCGTGCTCCTCTTTCATGCTGGCAGACCTGCATCGCGCAGTACTGTGCGCCGGCAGTCGGATAGAAAGTCATTGATGTTAAAAACGCGCATCATTACGGCACTGATTTTATTGGCAATATTATTGCCGGTGCTGTACTCGGCCAATTTTTTCGCCTTTTCTGCGATTGTGTTGGCATTTTTTGCTGCCGCGATATGGGAATGTCAGCGTTTATTCAAAAAACCCTTGCCGCTGCTGATGTCGGCCGTTTGGACGGCCTTCTTCGGCTATCTGCTGTTCCATTTAAAAGATTTTTCTGCCGGCTTGCTGTTCGCTCTGTGCGTGGCTTTCTGGTTGCTGCGTCTGACGCCTTTGTTGGCGCGTGGCTTACCTGGATTCGGCTTTTCCAATGGCATACTCAGTACCTTGTACGGCATCTGTATTTTTGGCTGCTTTACGGCTATCGCCGTGCTGTTTACTCATTCCCCCTTATACTTACTCTCCGTCATGGTGATTGTCTGGGTCGCTGACATCGGCGCCTATTTTTCCGGCAAAGCCTTTGGTAAGCACAAGCTCGCGCCCAGTATTTCTCCCGGCAAATCGTGGGAGGGTGCAATCGGTGGTTGGGTCATGGTGCTCTTGCTTGGTGTCGGTTCCACTCTGCTGCCGGCATTGCAGCAAAGCTTTGCCGCACAGATTTTGCATAAGCATGGTTACGCGGTCTTGTTGTTGGTGTTGAGTGTGCTGGCGGCCGCCAGTGTGGTCGGCGATTTGTTTGAATCCATGCTCAAGCGCCGTGCTGGCATGAAAGATAGTAGCAATCTCTTGCCTGGCCATGGCGGTGTGCTTGATCGTATCGATGCCTTGATACCGGTATTGCCGTTGGCAGCCTTGTCAGGTTTGTGGTTTTAGTAAGGGTTTTTGTATAAGTATGAGCAAACTACAACGTATTTGTATTCTCGGCGCGACCGGCTCTATCGGCGTTTCTACGCTCGATGTGATCGCCCGTCATCCCGACCGCTACCGTGTGTATGCGCTGACCGCACACACGCAAGTCGAAAAGCTGGCGCAACAGTGTGCACAGTTTTTGCCGCAAGTGGTAGTAGTCGGCACGGCCGCCGCCGCCGATGCGCTGCACCTGCTGTTATGTGAAAAAAAGCTGCAGTCGATACAAATCGAATATGGTCCTGAAGCTTTGTGTGCAGTGGCCAGTTCCAGCGAATGTGACAGCGTGATGGCTGCCATCGTTGGCGCGGCCGGCTTACCGCCTACGCTGGCAGCAGCACAAGCGGGCAAGAAAATCTTATTGGCCAATAAGGAAGCCTTGGTCATGTCCGGGCAATTGTTCATGGATGCGGTGCGCAAGAGTGGCTCGGCCTTGCTGCCTATCGACAGTGAACATAATGCTATTTTTCAATGCCTGCCGCGTGATTACCAAGGCGGCATGGCCCAGCATGGTGTGCGCAAAATTGTGTTGACCGCTTCCGGTGGTCCCTTCCTGACGCGCGCGCTCGATACCATGGCGACAGTAACGCCGGAGCAAGCGGTGGCGCACCCGAAATGGGTAATGGGGCGAAAAATTTCCATCGATTCGGCAACGATGATGAACAAGGGCTTGGAAGTGATCGAAGCGCACTGGCTCTTCGCGGCGCCGGCCGAGCATATCGACGTCTTGATTCATCCGCAGAGCGTGATTCACTCCATGGTTTCCTATCATGACGGCTCGGTGCTGGCCCAATTGGGAAATCCCGATATGCGCACTCCCATTGCGTATGGCCTGGCCTATCCGGAACGCATAGACTCTGGTGTCGCACCGCTTGATTTGATTCAAGTCGGGCAGTTGCACTTCACCGCTCCTGACTTGACGCGCTTTCCCTGTCTGGCGCTGGCCTATCAAGCGCTGCGCAGCGGTGCTTCGGCAGCGACGATTTTGAATGCCAGTAATGAAGTGGCAGTACAGGCTTTTCTCGAGGGCCGGATCAGTTTTACCCGCATTGCCGAGGTCATCGCTGCAAGCCTCGATGTCATCGCTTTGAGCGAACTCAGCGATTTGCCCGATATTTTAGCCGCCGATGCGCACGCCAGAGCGGTTTCTCATGCGATCATAAGCCGATGAATCTCTTGCAAACTCTTTTGGCGTTCGCCGTGGTGCTCGGAGTGCTGATCAGCATTCACGAGTTCGGCCATTATTTGGCGGCCCGTCTGTGTGGTGTGAAAGTATTGCGCTTCTCGTTGGGAATGGGGCGCGTGATTTTCATGCGTCGCTTCGGCGCTGATCAAACTGAATTTGCACTGTCTTTGTTGCCGCTCGGTGGTTACGTCAAGATGTTGGATGCGCGCGAACAAGATTTAAGCGACATTTCTGCCGCAGATTTGCCGCGTGAATTCGGGCGGCAGTCGGTATGGAAGCGTATGATCATCGTGGCGGCCGGTCCGTTGGCGAATTTTTTGCTCGCGATTGTTTTGTATGCGGGCTTGTTTTTACATGGTGTTCCTGAACCTATCGCTAAAATTCGTGTCTCATCGACATCCTCGGTGGCCGCGCAAGCCGGTTTGCGGCATGGCGATCTGATTGTCAGCGTGGCTGGGCAAACGGTACAAAGCTGGGGTGATATGCAATGGCGCTTGTTGCAACTGGCATTGGCGAAATCGAATGCTGAATTAGAGGTCGAGCGCTTCGATGTAGCGACTGGTCAATCGCTACGGCGCGTGGTCGATTTGCCGCTTAAGCAATTGTCAACCCAGGATCTGGAAGCCGATTTTCTGGCCCGCTTAGGCTTGGGTTTAGCCCGTCCTGCTGCGGTGTTAGGGCCGGTTTTGGCTGGTGGGCCGGCGGCGCAGGCCGGTTTGCGTCAAGCTGACTTGGTTTTGGCAGTGGATGGCGTGACCATGCTTGATGGCTTGGCCTTGACCGAAACCATTAATGCTTCGCCTGGCAAAGAATTGCATTTCAAAATAGCACGTGGAAAAGAAATTTTAGAAATTCAAGCCAAGCCGCTGGCCGAGGAAGTCAATGGCAAGACCATCGGACGCTTGAAGATACAAATGATGCTCGCACCGCAAATGGTGGTGAGTGCGGCATCGCTGCCACAAGCGGTGAGCAAGAGCGTGAGCAAAACTTGGGATGCCAGCGTGATGAGCGTCTCCATGCTGGGGAAAATGTTGGTCGGCGAAGTCTCCTTGAAAAATATTACCGGCCCGATTACGATCGCTGATTATGCTGGGCAAACCTCGCGATCGGGTTGGATCAGCTACATCAGTTTCATGGCTTTGATCAGTATTAGCTTGGGTGTCATGAATTTGCTGCCTATACCAGTGTTGGACGGAGGCCATTTGTTGTATTATTCGCTGGAAGTTTTAACGGGTAAGCCCGTGCCTGAACGTTTCGGCGAGATTGCGCAGCGGGTCGGAGTGGCCTTGTTGTTAGCAATGATGGCAGTCGCTTTTTTCAATGACATTGCCAGACTAATGTCATAATAGTCAGATTGATCACCGGAATTCATTCCAGATAGCAATATTGAGAGTATTGAAAGAACTTTACACCCAATGAAATTACATATCGAGCACTTTACTTTGCCAAATTTTCGACTCAAATCCATTGCTTTAGCTGCCTTGGCGCTTTGCACCGGCAGCGCCTTGGCGATTCCTGCATTCACCGTCAAAGATATTCGGGTAGAAGGTTTGCAGCGCACCGAAGCTGGCACGGTATTCAGTTACTTACCGGTCAAGGTAGGTGAAACCTTTGACGAAGCCAAGAGTACGGCAGCGATCAAATCGCTGTATGCAACCGGGTTTTTCAAAGATATTCAAATTGAAGAGCAAGATGGCGTGTTGGTGGTGCTGTTGGAAGAGCGTCCCACCATTGCCGGCGTTGAATTCAGCGGCACCAAAGAATTCGAGAAAGATGCGCTGATCAAGGCGCTCAAAGATATCGGTATCGGCGAATCGCGGATTTTCGATAAGGCGACGGTTGATCGCGCCGAGCAAGAACTCAAGCGACAATACCTGTCCAAGGGCTTGTACGGCATGCAGATCACCACCACCATTACGCCGATCGAGCGTAATCGGGTGCGGGTCACGTTTGCCGTCGATGAGGGTGATATCGCCCGTATTGCACAAATCAATATCATCGGCAACAAGGCCTTCTCTGACAGCGATCTGCGCGCTACCATGGCACTCAACACGCCGACTTGGTTTTCTTGGTACACCAAGGCCGATCAGTATTCGAAGCAAAAGCTGGCCGGCGATTTGGAAACCCTGCGCTCGTTTTATCAAAACCGCGGCTATCTCGAAATGCAAATTTTATCGAGCCAGATCGCGATCTCCGCCGATAAAAAAGACATTTACATCACCGTCAACCTGGTTGAAGGCGATAAATACAATATCTCTGATATCAAGCTCGAAGGCGAGATGTTCGGTCGTGAAACCGAGCTCGGTTCACTGTTGTTGCTCAAGAAGGGCGATATTTACAATGCAGCCTTGCTCACGGAGAGCACTAAACGTATTTCCGAACGCATGGGTAACTTCGGCTATGCTTTCGCCAACGTCAATGCCAATCCTATTCTCAATAAAGAGAAAAAAGAAGTGGCGTTTACGGTCTTGGTCGACCCCGGTAAGCGTGTCTATGTACGCCACATCAATTTGGCCGGCAATACCCGCACCCGCGATGAAGTCATCCGCCGCGAATTCCGCCAGTTTGAAGCTTCGTGGTATGACGGCGAAAAAATCAAAGCTTCACGTGATCGCGTTGAACGCTTGAGCTTCTTTAATGACGTTAAGTTGGAAACGCCGGAAGTCGCCACCAGTACCGATCAAGTCGATATCAACCTGACTGTCACGGAAAAACCGACCGGTAATCTGATGTTCGGTGCCGGCTACTCGAATGCCGAACGCTTGACCTTGTCCGGCTCGATTTCTCAAGCCAATGCCTTCGGCAGTGGCGATACCATCGGTCTTGAAGTCAATACCAGCAGCCAAAACCGTACAGTCGCCTTGTCGCACGTCGATCCGTATTTCACCGATGATGGCATCAGCCGCAGTTTGGAAGCGTATTTGCGCACGACGCGGCCTGTCATCGGCAGCGTCGGTGACTATAAAATCCAAACCACCGGCGGCAATATGCGTTTCGGCGTACCGTTCTCGGAAGTCGATACCGTCTTCTTCGGTATCGGTGCCGAGCGTACCAAGGTGTCGACCACCTCGTACAGCAGTCCGCAGCGCTACAAGCAGTATGTGGCTACCTACGGCAGCGCGGTGACGGACCCGACCGATCCCGACTTCGGTATCGGCACCGCCACCACCACTTCATTTCCACTGACGGCTGCTTGGCAGCGTGACAGCCGCGACAGCGTGCTCACGCCATCGGTTGGCCGCTATCAGCGTGCCAATCTGGAAGTGGCGGCGATCGGCAATCTGAAGTACTACCGTGCAATTTATAATGCGCAGTACTTCAAGCCGGTATATCGTTCGGTGATTCTCGCGCTCAATGGCGAATTCGATTATGGTCACGGTTTGGGTGGTAATCCTTATCCTATCTTTAAAAACTTCTATGCCGGTGGTATCGGCTCGGTACGCGGCTATGAGCCTTCGTCGCTCGGTACCCGCGATCCGAATAATGATTCGCTCGGCGGTGCCGCACGGATTATCGGTAACATCGAGTTCCAAATCCCGTTCCCGGGTGCGGATAAGTCGCTGCGCTGGTTCACCTTCCTCGATGGCGGCCAAGTTTTTGATGAAGGTCAAAAAATTCAAGTGCGCGATTTGCGTTTTGGTGCAGGTATTGGTATAAGCTGGATTTCTCCGGTCGGTCCTTTGAAACTGAGCTTTGGTCGTGCTTTGAATGCCAAGCCGGAAGATAAGAAGCAATCGTTCCAGTTCCAGATGGGTACCGGTTTCTGATCGCTGCTGTGCTGCTTGTTTGTGTTTGTTAGCTTTTGTTAGCTTTTGTTCGTGTTACGGAGATTATTTTGAGTCAACTTATTACCCCGTCCAAATTGTTTCAACGCTTAATGGTTTGTGCGGTCTGCGTACTCAGCGTTGCCCAGGTCCATGCGCAGGATTTCAAGGTTGCGATATTTGATTCTCAGCGAGTGATTCGGGAGTCGGCACCTGCCAAAGCTGCTGAAGCCAAGATTGAGCAAGAATTTTCCAAGCGTGGCAAGGAATTGCAAGATTTGTCAGCGAAGATCAAAACGATTGCTGAAAAACTCGATAAAGAATCACCGGTGCTGTCGGAATCGGAACGGATCAAGCGTCAGCGTGATCTGACTGATCTCGATCAAGATTTCAAGCGCAAACAAAGAATTTTCAATGAAGATTTGAATCAGCGCAAGAATGAAGAAATCGCCGCCTTGGTTGATCGCGCAGTGAAAGCCGTTAAGCTGATCGCCGAAACTGAAAAATACGATATCGTTTTACAGGATGCGGTCTACTCCAATCCGCGCGTCGATATCACAGACAAGGTGCTCAAAGCGCTCTCCAAATAAATCATGACCACGACGAGCACTCGGCTGGGAGAATTAGTCGATCGCTTCGGTGGTCAATTGATCGGATCTCCCGATATTTGCGTTTCCGGCATTGCTGCTTTGAGTGAGGCCGGTGCGCAGCACGTGAGCTTTCTCTCCAATAGCAAATTGCGCGCGCAAGCGGCTGCTTCGCAGGCAGCGGCCTTGATACTGACACCGTCCGACCACACACAGATTGGCACTGAGTACACGGGCGCGCGCATCGTCAGCGATAACCCCTACGTGTATTTCGCTCGGGCCGCGCAATATTTTGCGGCATTGGTGGCGATCGTTCCGCCAGCCGGCATCCATCCCAGCGCCTGGGTCAGCCCGCACGCGCTGATCGACGCGACTGCCAGCATCGGTGCACAGGTCAGCATCGAGGCTGAGGCGGTGATTGGTGCTGGTGTCGTGATCAAAGCGGGCACTGTGCTAGGACGTGGTGTGACGATAGCGGCGGACAGCCTGATTCACGCCAACGTCAGCATTTATGATTATTGCGTCATCGGTGAGCGTTGCATCGTGCATTCCGGGGCGGTGATCGGTGCCGATGGTTTCGGCTTTGCCAACGAGCGTGGCAGCTGGATCAAAATCCCGCAAACCGGTCGCGTAGTGATCGGTAATGATGTCGAGATCGGTGCCAATACCAGTATTGATCGCGGTGCCTTGGCTGACACGATTATTGAAGATGGCGTCAAGCTCGATAACCAGATTCAAATCGGTCACAACTGCCATATCGGTGCACATACAGCCATGGCCGGCTGCGTTGGCGTGGCCGGTAGCGCCAAAATTGGCAAACATTGTACTTTCGGTGGTGCCGCCATGGTGCTCGGTCATTTGACCATCGTCGATAACGTGCACATTTCTTCGGCCAGTATGGTGTCGCGATCCATACTCGAACCTGGCCAGTACACCGGTTTTTACCCCTTGGCGAAAAATGCTGACTGGGAAAAAACTGCTGCGATCGTCCGTAATCTGTCTGGCATGCGTGAAAAAATCCGCGCGCTGGAAAAAACCATCAACACATTGAAATCATCATGAAGAAAACACTGAATATCAACGAAATCAAAGAATATCTGCCGCATCGCTATCCGATGTTGTTGGTCGATCGTGTGCTTGACTGGGAAGAGGGTAAGAGTATTACCGCCATCAAAAACGTCACCGCCAACGAAGAGTTTTTTAACGGTCACTTCCCGAACAAACCGGTCATGCCCGGTGTATTGATGATAGAAGCCTTGGCCCAAACGGCCGCGATTTTATCGTTCCTGACGATGGGACAAAAGCCTGATGAAAAGACCATTGTGTATTTTCTCGGCATCGACGGTGCCCGCTTCAAGCGCCCGGTCGAACCAGGTGACCAATTGAAGATGGAAATCGAAGTCATCAAGGTAGCGCGCGGGATTTGGAAGTACAAAGCCAAAGGTACGGTCGATGGCCAGTTGGCAGTCGAAGGCGAACTGATGTGCACGATGCGCAAGACTGACGACAATACGGAGAAATAATGCTGATTCACCCAAGCGCGCTGATTGATCCCAAGGCCGAGCTCGACAGCAGCGTCGAGGTCGGCCCCTATGCCATCATCGGACCGCATGTCCGCATCGGTGCCGGCAGTAAAATCGGTTCGCATGTCGTCATCAATGGTCATACCACGATAGGGCGCGAGAACGTGTTTCACTCTTTTTCTTCGATCGGCGGTCCGCCGCAAGATAAGAAATATGCCGGTGAAATTACCTATCTCGAAATCGGTGAGCGCAATCTGATACGTGAATTCTGTACCTTCAATTGCGGTACCGTGCAGGATCGTGGCGTCACCCGTATTGGTAACGATAATTGGTTTCTCGCCTATGTGCATATCGCGCACGACTGCAGTGTCGGCAATAACACCATTTTCTCCAATAATGCGGCACTGGCCGGACACGTAGAAATCGGTGATTGGGTCATCATGAGTGGCTTTTCGGCGGTGCATCAGTTTTGTAAAATCGGAGCACACGCCTTTGTCGGCATGAACACCAGTCTGACGCAAGACGTACCGCCATTTGTGCTGTTATCCGGTAATCCGGCGCAAGCCCACGGTGTGAATTTGGAAGGCTTGAAGCGGCGCGGTTTCGAGCGCGATGCCCTCAATGCGATTCGCCACGCCTACAAATTATTGTATAAATCGGGTTTGACACTGGACCAAGCCAAGCTCGCACTCGATGAACAGATCGCCAGCTTGAACGGTGATGCGGCGCTGCAGATACGCTTGCTGCGTGATTTTCTCGATGCCTCAGCACGTGGCATCGTGCGCTGACTGGCTCGCCATGGCAAATCATCCCCCTGTCATTGCGATGGTCGCTGGTGAAACCTCGGGCGACATGTTAGCTAACCGCTTGTTATCGGGTTTGCGGCCACGCTTGCCTGATTCGCTCATGCACGGCATCGGTGGTCCGCATATGGCTGAGTATGGTTTCGTCAGCGACCATCCTATGGATAAGCTGTCGGTGCGCGGGCTGTTCGAAGTGCTCATGCATTACCGCGAAATCAGCGGTATACGCCGACAACTGCAACAAGCTTTGCTGCAGGAGCGGCCCGACGTCTTTATCGGCGTCGATGCGCCGGATTTTAATCTTGACTTGGAAATCGCGCTCAAACAGGCGGGCATTCCAACCATGCACTATATCAGCCCATCGATTTGGGCTTGGCGTGGTGGTCGGATCAAAAAAATTGCGCAAGCGGTAACGCATATGTTGGTGGTATTTCCCTTTGAAGAGGAAATCTATCGCCAAGCCGGCATTCCCGCCACCTATGTCGGCCATCCTTTGGCACAAGTGATTCCTATGGACATCGATGTCGAGGCTGCCCGTGCAGAGCTCGGACTCGACCCGCGTTTCAAGGTCGTCGCGATTTTGCCCGGCAGTCGGATGTCGGAACTTAAATATAATACCGTCGCCTTCGTCGGTGCCGCCAAACTCCTGCTCGAGCGCGATCCCCATTTGCAAATCGTGGTGCCGATGGCCGGTAACAAGCAGCGCCATTACTATATCGAATTGGTCGTCGCCGCCAAACTCGAAGGTGTAGCGATCTTGCTGATCGATGGTCGTTCGCATACCGCCATTGCCGCCGCCGATGCGGTGCTGGTCGCGTCCGGCACGGCCTCGCTGGAAGTGGCACTGTTCAAAAAGCCGATGGTCATCGCCTACAAGATGATGGAAGCCTCATGGCAAATCCTCAAGCACATGGGGTATCAGCCTTGGATAGGCTTGCCAAATATTCTCGCGCGCGAATTCGTGGTGCCCGAGTTTTTGCAGGCGGCCGCTACGCCGTTGGCTTTGGCCGATGCCATCTGGGCCCAGCTCAATGATGATATGATACAAAAGCAGTTGCAGCAGCGTTTCACCGACATGCATCATTTATTGTTGCGCGATACTGCTGCACTCTCTGCCCAAGCCGTGCTCGACGTCATCGCGGCACGCTGATTCTGTTGCTGACGGCAGCCATGCTGCCGCTTTTTCCGGTATTTTTCTATGTACGTTGATTCCCATTGCCATATCAATTTTCCTGAGTTAGTCCAACGTTTGCCGGAAATCTTGGAAACGATGCGCACTAACGAGGTCGGCCATGCGCTCTGCGTGGCGGTCGATTTGCCGGATTTTCCGCAAGTGCTGGCCTTGGCGCAAGCTCATCCGCACATCTATGCCTCAGTCGGCGTGCATCCCGATTACGAAGACACGCCCGAACCCAGTGCGGAACAACTGGTTGAGTTGGCGCAGCATCCAAAAGTGATTGCTATCGGTGAAACCGGGCTCGATTATTTTCGCCTGCAAGGCGATCTCGAGTGGCAACGCGAACGTTTTCGCCAACATATTCGGGCTTCGCGCCTGTGCCGCAAACCGCTGATCATCCACACCCGCGCCGCCGCCGCCGATACTATCCGTATTTTGCAAGAAGAAGCGGCTGGCGTTGCGCAGGGTGGGGTGGCGGGTGTCTTGCATTGTTTTACCGAGTCGCTGGAAATGGCCGAGGCAGCCATAGCGATGGGTTTTTATATTTCCTTTTCAGGCATCTTGAGCTTCAAGAGTGCCAAGGATTTGCAAGCCGTTGCACGGGCCTTGCCGCTGGAACGCATTTTGATCGAAACCGATGCCCCTTATCTGGCACCGATGCCGCACCGCGGCAAAACCAACGAGCCCGGTTTCGTGCGCCATGTCGGCGAATTTCTGGCTAATTTACGCGGCATTTCCGCCCAAGAAGTGCAGCAAGCGACAACGCGCAATTTCTTCGACTTATTCTCGGACGCGCAACGGCCCGCGGAAGTCGCATGAAGTCCGCGCCTGCCGCTTGCTGCTTGGCGCTGCTGCTACTCAGCAGCGCCGCGTCGGCCGACAGCTATGACGATTTTTTATTTGCGGTGCGTTTCAATGACAGTGCGAAGCTGCAAACTCTGCTGGCACGCGGCATGGATGCCAATGCCGTCGAAGCGCTGCGCGGCGAAACGGCCTTGATGATAGCGCTGCGAGAAAAATCCTTCAAGGTACGCGATTTGCTATTGCAATTGCCGGAGCTGAAACTCGAGGCGCGCGCAACAAACGGAGATACCGCCTTGATGCTGGCCGCATTTCTCGGTGACAGCGACAGCGTGGCCAAATTGATCGCCGCTGGAGCCGAAGTCAACCAAGTCGGTTGGACGGCATTGCATTATGCCGCCGCCTCCGGCAATCCCGAAACCATTGCTGTTTTGCTTGAGCATGCCGCGTATATCGATACCGAATCGCCGAATAAAACCACGCCTTTGATGATGGCTGTACGCTCCGGAAAAAATGCCGCGGTCGAGCTCTTGATCGACGAGGGTGCCGACCTATACCTGAAAAATGACCGGGGCATGACTGCCCTCGATTTTGCGCTGGAAAATGAACGGAAAGACTTGATTTTGTTGTTAAAAAACCGCCTCGCGGCGAAGCCGAATTAAGCTATTTTCAGTGCCGCTAAAAATTCAATTTTTTGCACCGCATCATATTGTGAACAGGCCTGCGCCTGTGTTACAGTGCGGTCTTCATCGTCTTGGAGTTCATTCTGTGGATAGTTATAGTTGTCGCTCTTTTGTAGCGCATAACCCGGCACGGTAACCGCAGATTTCCTGCTGCTACCTTGCCACTCGGCGGGTAGTAGTATTGACAGCACGATGCTGATTTTCTACTCACCCAAGTTTTTTGACATCTGACTCCTCAGTTCGGCAGGCAGCCAGATGCTTACATCCATCAATGCAGGTGAGTATGCTCATCTGCCGGGGAGTCAGTTTGTTGCGTCTTCATTTAATCTCTCGTTTTACCCTTCTGTCAGCAGGAGGATGCCATGCTTGAATTATTCAAATTCAATTCACGCGACGATGTGGTCGATCATGGTGGTCCTAACCGCTGGGATTGGGCCTTGCTGCCGCTGATTTTAGCCTTGGTCAGTATCTTCGCCTTCGCTGCCATGCAGATGAGTCATCCGTTTGCCGTCGGCGAAGCTTTGGAAGTCTCACTCGATCCTTGGTATCTGCCGTACTACCTGCTCAGAACCATCTTACGCATGTTTACCGCGCTCGGCTTTTCACTCTTGTTCAGCCTGGCTTTTGCAGCTATCGCAGCGAAATATGCGGCGGCGGAAAAAGTCATGGTGCCGGCACTCGATATCTTGCAATCGCTGCCGATTCTCGGCTTTCAGGCGATTGCGATCGCACCGTTCATCGCCTTGTTTCCCGGTAATTTGTTAGGCGTTGAATGTGCGGCGATTTTTGCGATCTTCACTTCGCAAGCTTGGAATATGGCATTCAGTTTGTATCAATCGATGCGTACCGTACCACCCGAATTACAAGAAGCCGCACATATTTTTCGCCTATCCGGCTGGCAGCGTTTCTGGCGCCTCGAGTTGCCGTATGCGATGCCAGGTTTGCTGTGGAATATGATGATGTCGATGTCGGGTGGCTGGTTTTTCTTGGTTGCCGCTGAAGCGATTTCGGTGGCCGGCCAAGATATCAAATTACCGGGCATCGGTTCCTATATTGCGGTGGCGATTGAAACTGAAAACGGTACCGCCATCGCCTGGGCCATCGGTGCCATGCTGACCGGTATTTTGCTCTACGATCAATTGTTTTTCCGTCCTTTGTTGGCTTGGGCAGATAAATTCCGTTTCGAAGAATCGCAAGGAGAAGCATCGCAACAATCGTGGCTACTCGATTGGATGCGCAACAGCAGTTGGATACGCGGCTGGACTGAAAATTTCTGGTCCTTCATGAGTCGCGGCTTATCGTGGTTTGCCGTTACCTACGATGGCACTTCCGAACGGGCGATCAAAAAAGGCATGAGCCCGCTGTGGTCGCGGGTTTGGGATGGGGTGCTGATTGTGATCACCATGCTGGCAGTGTTTCGTCTGGTCAGTTTCATCCGCAGTGATGTCGGCATGAGTGAAGTGGTACATGTGTTCGGACTCGGTCTCATTACGCTCACACGGGTGATGTTGTTGATCGGTTTGGCTTCGCTGGTATGGGTGCCGATTTCAGTTTGGATCGGTTTGCGCCCGCAATACTCACAAAAAGTGCAGGCACTGGCGCAATTTCTGGCCGCCTTTCCAGTCAACCTGATGTTTCCTATCGTCGTGTATGCGATGGTATCGTTCAAACTCTCGCCCAATATCTGGCTCAGTCCGCTCATGGTCTTCGGTACCCAGTGGTATATTTTGTTCAATGTCGTCGCCGGTGCCTCGACTATTCCGAATGAATTGCGCCTGGCTGCCGATAATCTTGGACTCAAGGGTTGGTTGAAATGGAAGCGCGTGTATTTGCCGGCGATTTTCCCCAGCTATATCACCGGTGCCATCACCGCCAGCGGTGGCTCGTGGAATGCCAGTATCGTGGCCGAATACGTTACTTGGGGTAAAACCACTTTGGTGGCAGACGGCTTGGGCAGTTACATCAAACAAATGACGGAAAGCGGTGACTTTCATCGCATCGCCTTGGGCATAGGCGTGATGTGTATTTTTGTGATGATGTTGAACCGCTTTTTCTGGCGCAAATTGTATTTGCTCGCCGAAGACCATATTCGTTAAGAAAGAAGATCAAGATGAATCAACCGCTGCTGATAGACCTGCAACAGGTCGCCAAATCCTTCAAGGCATCCGACGGCAAGTCGCGCCTCATTCTTGATAAAGTCGATTTCCAGCTTAAAGAAGGTGAAATCGTCGCCTTGCTGGGCAAATCCGGTTCCGGTAAATCGACTTTGTTACGCATCATGGCCGGTTTGATCCCGGCCGACAAGGGCAAGGTCGCCTACCGCGACAAGACCATACACGGCCCGGTGGCCGGGGTGGCGATGGTATTCCAATCGTTTGCCTTGTTCCCGTGGTTAACCGTGCAGCAAAACGTTGAACTCGGGCTCGAAGCCCAAGGTGTCGCCGCTGATGAACGTGAAACGCGCGCCGACGCTGTGCTCGAATTGATCGGTCTGGCTGGCTTTGGTGGCGCTTTGCCGCGCGAATTATCAGGTGGCATGAAACAGCGCGTTGGCATCGCCCGCGCACTCGTCACCAATCCCGATATTCTGCTGATGGATGAAGCCTTCTCGGCACTCGATGTGTTGACCGGCGAAACTCTGCGCAATGACATGCTGGAACTGTGGGATGAAGATAAGATTTCCACTAAAGGCATCTTGATAGTCTCGCACAATATCGAAGAAGCGGTGGTGATGGCCGATCGCATCATCATTCTTTCCAGCGACCCCGGCACGATCCGTTGCGAAATCAAGATAGATTTGCCACGACCACGGAATGTGGATTCACATGAAGTGCGCGCCTTGATTGATGAAGTCTATGGCTTGATGACCATGCGCACCACCCATGAAGCCAGTTCCGAAGTACCGAGCGCGAAGCATCTTGGTTACCGCTTGCCCGATACCGATGTCAGCCGCATCGAAGCGATTCTCGATATGGTCGCCGCAACCCCTTACAATGGCCGCGCCGATTTGCCACAACTGGCCGAAGAAGCCGAATTGTCGGATGAAGAATTATTCCCAACCTATGAAGCGCTGAGCCTGCTCGGCTTTGCCGTGCTGGAAAAAGGCGACATCATCTTGACCCCCTTGGGGCAAAAGTACTTCGACGCCGAACAAGCCGAGAAGCAGGAATTATTCGGTCAACAGTTACTCATGCACGTCCCCTTGGCCGCGCATATCCGGCGCAAACTCGAAGTCGAAGTCAATGGCAACTTGTCGGAACAACCCTTGCTGGAATTGTTGGAAGAATTCCTCAAAGCAGACGAAGCCAAGCGCGTGCTCGAAGTGGCGATCGAATGGGGCCGTTATGGCGAAGTCTATGAATACGATTACCATACTGGTCGCCTGAAACTGCCGGAACAAGAAAGCGAAGAGTAGTTTGTTCTGCAAAAAAAAGACGCTGCGGCGTCTTTTTTTTGCATCTCACTTATTGTGTCATTTTCGTCACTATCTGCGATCGAGATTGACGCCAATACCAAGTTTCCAAGATACTGTAGTGGCAACATTTTGGCGTAATTTTTTTTGCTTGATTTTTCCAAACGAGGGTGGGACATGAATTCCTTACGCATGCTGCAATGTACCCTTGTATCTCTGGCTATGTTGGCTGCGCCGGCGGCCCAAGCACAAGAATTAAGCGCGCAACAACTGCAGCAAATCGATGCCCATGCACTGGCCGCGCCCTTCAGCGCTGAGCAGGATGCGCGTCAGTTGGCGGCCTATCTGACCGAGGGGCTCAGTTCAGAGCGGGAAAAAGCCCGCGCGATTTACCGCTGGATCACCGATCGCATCAACTACGATGCCGCGGCTTACCTGAGTGGACACAGTGACGCCAGCACGGTAGAAGAAGTACTGCGCAAGCGCATCAGCGTCTGTGTCGGTTTCGCCGGCTTGTTTGAGCAATTGGCACGCGCCGCCGGCCTGGAAGCGCGCACCATTTCCGGCTATGCCAAGGCAGCCGGCAGTCTGCCGGGCCAGCATTTTGATAAAGCCAATCATGCCTGGAATGCCGTGCGCATCGATGGCCAGTGGCGGCTGGTTGACACCACTTGGGGGGCCGGTTATTTGAAAGAAGGGAAATTTCAAAAAGAATTATCGGAAACATTTTTCTTAACCGCCCCTGAACAATTAGCCTTCACCCATTTTCCACTTGATCATCAAGCGCAGTTTCAAAGTACGCCGCATTTATCGCAAGCTGAATTTGAATCCTTGCCGGCATTGGAAGCGAATTTTTTCCACAGCAGCATCTCACCGCTGGCAGTCTGGTCTGCCCTCAAAAACGTGCAGGCAGAAGGTGGTTTAGTGCATACCTTCACGCTGCCCTATCATTCGGTCGCCGTACGCGAGGCGCCACTGATGTATCGTCTGCGGCGTGAGCAGGCGTATGCGTTCCGCATTGAGGCGACGCTGTTTGAAAAAATGGCCATCGTGCAGAGCGATCACTGGCAAGAAATGCAGCAGCAGGGTACTTCCTTCGTGCATGAGCTCAGCAGTGTTTGGCCCGGTTCTTTGATGGTGGTTGGCAAACCATATGGCAGTGAACAGTATACGGCGATCTTGGCTTATGAATTGCAGTGATGGCCGGTGCTGCCGGTTTGATTTTCCGCTCAACGGTCATGCCCGACAGCTCTGCGCTGAGCTACTATTCACACAAGTTGTTTTCACAGAAAAAAAAGTGCCCTTGATCGACCCTCTCACCCTGAAGGCACTAAGTGTAGTGGTCAAGTTATTTCGGACACATCAATAGGTTTTTTTTCTGCCATTTCTTTTTCGTAAATCATGGGCGGCAAATTGCCCAGCGTTGAATGCAATCGTAAGCAGTTATAAAAGCCTACGATGTATTCAATGATGTCTTTTGTGGCTTCCATTTGATTCGCGTAATCGCGTTGCCAGACACGCTCCATCTTTAAATTTAAGAAGAAGCGTTCCATCGCCGCGTTATCCCAGCAGTTTCCTTTACGGCTCATACTGCAAACAAGGCCATGTTGTTTGAGTAAATGTTGGTATTCATGACTGGCATATTGACTGCCACGGTCGGAATGCAAAATTAAACCCGCTGCCGGCTTACGTGCCTCAACCGCCATCCGTAGCGCCCGACAAACCAATTCAGCTGGCATCGTTGGCCCCATTGCCCAGCCTATGATTTTTCGTGAGAATAACTCCATCACGACCGCCAAATACAACCAGCCAGTACGCGTACGGACATAGGTAATATCGGAAGTCCAGGCGCGATTGGGCTCTGCTGGGTTGAACTGTCTATTGAGAATATTGCTCGCTATTGGTAAATCATGTTTGCTATCTGTCGTGTTGATAAATTTTCTCTTCCAGACGGTTTTGATCTGGGCTTCACGCATTAAGCGCCGTACTTTGTAGCGGCCAATGACGATGTTCTTGGCGTGCAGTGCACTGACCAGGCGACGGCTGCCATAACTGCGGCCACTGGCAGCGAATTCCGCTTTCAGATGCACGCTGGTGACACATATTGCGGTCATTTTTGTCTTTGCTTTTGCTGCGTAGTAGCCAGACCGGCTCGCTCCCAAGAGACGACACAGTTGTGCTACCGTGGCCTTCGTTTGCCAATGATCGACTAACTCGTAGATCATTTCATTTCGCGTGCAAAGAAGGCCGATGCTTTTTTTAACAGGTCATTGTCCGAACGCAGTAGACGGTTTTCTTGTTCGAGTTGGCGAATCCGTTGCAGCTCGGCAGACAGTGGTTTCCCTATGCCAGCCTGGCCACCTTGTTCAGCGCGATATTGTTCAACCCAGCGCCGCACGGCGGTTTCTCCAATACCCATATCTTTCACGATTTTAGCAACCGCTACGCCTTGATCCAGCACCATCCGGGCCACTTCAAGTTTAAAAGTAGCTTCGTATTTTTTATTCCCAGTCATCTTTATTTTCCTCGTTTAGGTAATTATTCCTCCTATTGAGGTGTCCGTAAACATTAGACCATTACAAAGGTGTCACTGGATTCCTGCCTACGCAGGAATGACGAGGCGAGAGCACGGGGGAGTGACAGGTCTGCCAGTTGGAGTAATGATACCGACTGAAAACCCTTTTGCGACAGCCTCTTAAGCGAGTGGAGAAACTTGCAAGTGACTAAGCCCGACAGCTTATCCGAGTAAATGGCTCAAATCAACCAGACGTTTGGCAATCAAATGACGCACCTCGTTTTCGCATTGCCAGATACCATACACGCCGAGTAATCGTGCGCTGAGAATAAGGCGGCGTTCTTGTTCGAATAAACTGGGCCAGATGATCACATTGATCGAGCCGGTTTCATCTTCGAGCGTGATGAAGATGACCCCATTGGCCGTACCCGGGCGTTGCCGCATCGTGATGATGCCGCAGCCGCGCGCGAACTGGCCGTTGGCAAAAGTGTTCAGTAATTCTGCCGGTAGAAAACGTTGGGCCAGCAGTTGTGGGCGTAATAAGGAGAGCGGATGTCCTTGCAGGCTCAAGCCTTGAGTGCGGTAATCATGCGCAATTTCATCGGCCAGACTGGGGGCAGATAATTGCGGCAGCGCTTCTTCTATCGTAGTCGGTCGCAGTAAATCGCGCTCGGGCAAGGCCCCGACGGCTTGCCACAAGGCTTGGCGACGATGACCGGCGAGACTTTTCAGGGCGTTGCCGGCTGCCAAGATGTGCAGATCATGGCGAGTCAATTCGGCGCGTCTGGCTAAATCGGCGACGTCGCTGAAAGTGCCACTTTGTCGCGCTACCATGATGCGTCGCGCGCTCGTCGCAGGCATGCCGCTCAGCAGTGACAGTCCTAGCCTTACCGATGGGCTGCCGGTAGCGGTGTTTTCCAGGCTTGAATCCCATTCGCTACACAGGACATCAATGGCATCGACTTGTACCTGATGGCGGCGCGCATCTTGTATCAATTGCGCCGGCAAATAAAACCCCATAGGTTGGGAATTGAGCAGCGCACACAAAAACACCGCCGGCTCGTGACATTTGATCCAACTGCTGAGGTAGGCCAAAATCGCAAAACTGGCCGAATGGCTTTCTGGAAAGCCGTACTCACCGAAGCCTTTCATTTGCTCGAATATGCCTTCGGCAAATGCGCGTGAATACTGATTGGCCAGCATGCCGTCAATAATACGCTCGCGATAGCTGTCCAGGCCACCTTTACGCTTCCAAGCAGCCATGGCACGACGTAAGCCATCGGCTTCACCGGCCGTGAAATTGGCAGCTAACATGGCAATTTGCATCACTTGTTCTTGAAAAATCGGTACGCCCAGGGTGCGCCCCAGCGCCTTTTGCATGGCCGGATCGTGTTGGGTTTCGATGGCTTCCAAACCCTGACGGCGGCGCAGATACGGATGCACCATGCCGCCTTGTATCGGTCCCGGGCGGACAATCGCTACTTGTACTACGAGGTCGTAGAATTTTTGCGGTCGCAAGCGGGGCAACATGCTCATCTGCGCCCGCGATTCAATTTGAAATACCCCGACCGTATCGGCGCGACAGATCATGGCATAGGTGGCGGCATCTTCACGCGGAATCGCTTGCATGCTGCGTGGTTTGCCGGGCAGACCAGCCATTAGCGTGAGGGCGCGCTGCAAGGCTGAGAGCATGCCGAGGGCGAGGATATCGATTTTCAGTATGCCTAAGGATTCGAGATCGTCCTTATCCCACTGGATGACGCGGCGATCTTTCATCGCTGCATTTTCTATCGGTACCAATCGCGACAACTTGCCGCGCGCGATCACAAAGCCGCCGCTATGCTGCGATAAATGTCTGGGAAAGCGGAGTAATTGTGTCGCCAAGGCAGCCCATTGCCGTGCCAAGCGCGATTCGCTGTCCACGCCGCAGCTTGCCATTTGGGTGAGCAAATCGGCTGTGCTGTCGAACCAATGTAAAGATTTGGCCACGGCCTCGATGATGGCGGCATCAACCCCGAGCGCTTTGCCGACTTCACGCACGGCACCGCGCGGCCGGTAAGTATGGATGGCGGCGGTCAGCGCGGCACGATGATGTCCATACTTTTGGTAAATATATTGAATCACTTCTTCGCGCCGCTGATGTTCGAAATCGACATCGATATCGGGCGGTTCGCCGCGCTCTCGGGAAATGAAGCGTTCGAACAACAGCGTCTGCACGCTAGGATCGACCTCGGTGATGTGCAGGCAATAACACACCACGGAATTGGCAGCCGAACCGCGTCCTTGGCATAAAATACCGCGATGGCGCGCGAAGCGCACGATGTCATGCACGGTCAAGAAATAAGCTTCATAGGCCAGATCATTGATGATGTCGAGTTCGTGCTCGATTTGTCGGGTAATTTCGTCGGCCACGCCATGTGGGTAACGTCGTTGCGCACCGCGATAGACTTCATGGCGCAGATGGGTGGCGGCGGTCAAGCCATCCGGCACCACTTCTTGCGGGTATTCATAGCGCAATTCATCCAGCGAAAAATGACACAGCGCGGCGACCACCAAGCTTTCTGCCAGTGCGGCAGGCGGGTAGAGATTAGCCAGCCGTAAGCGTGAGCGCAGATGTTGCTCGGCATTGGCAGCCAATTGATAACCGCATTGTTCGACTGGCGTGCCGAGGCGGATCGCGGTCAAACTGTCTTGCAAAGGTTTGCGCGAACGCAGATGCATGCAGACCTGTCCCAGTGCCACTACCGCCAAGCCGTAGCGTTCGGCGATATGTTCAATGTGTTGTTCTTGAAAGGCGTCGGCCGCTTGCATGAGCAGCGTCAGACCGAGCCGCGCGCGTGGGCCGAAGCTGTGTGCCAGCCACGCCGCTTGTACGGCCAGCAGCTCGGCTTGCAAGGGATAGGCCGGTACCAAAATCAGCAAACAGTCGGGCAAGCCGCGCAAATGCGCATAATCGGGCGGCGGCATGGTGAAATCTTCCGGTGTGAGCAAGTAGCTGCCTTTGCCGCAGCGACTGCGTGCCAGCGTGATCAGTTCAGATAAGTTGCCATATCCTTCGCGGTTACAGGCCAGTGCGAGCAAGGTCAGCGTTCCTTGTGGCGCGCTCAATTTGAAATGGCTGCCCAAGATATACGGCAAACCTTGTAATTTCGCTTCATCATGGGCGCGCACCACGCCAGCCAGCGAGCATTCATCGGTGATGGCCAGGGCACGATAATCGAGTTGGGCGGCGCGTTGTACCAATTCTTCCGGATGGGATGCCCCATGCAGGAAAGTGAAATTCGACAGACAGAATAATTCTGCATAGTCGGGCAAGCGGGTGCTGTCGCTGTCTGCCGTCATCCGAATACCCCGTGCAGCAGCCAACTGGCCTGTGCTGCAGTGCCACTGCGCGGGCGATAAATCCAGTAGCGCACATGGCTGGCACTGACGGCGATGAAATAGTCGCGCAGCTCGGTTTGCTCGCTCCACCAAGCGGCCTCGATTCTTTCCGGCGCTGAAATAATATTCAGTGGCGAAGTGAAGTAGGGCCGGTGTTGACGCACTTGTAAGGGTGCTGCCGTTGCCAACAACCAAGCTGGGCGTAGTAAAGTGGGCGTCGGCAGCAGCTTGGACGGGGCTTTTTCCAGCGCGGAAATCCAACGATTGGCGAGGTCGGGACGATGATCAGCCAAGGGGGCGGCCTGCAATACCTGATCGGCACCAAGACGAGTGCTCAATAAAGCCAGTAAATGGTGATGATCTTCGGGCTGCCCGCCCGGCTCGGCAAACAGGGAGGCACTCTGTGGTGCCGCGGCTTGGGTTCGTGGTACCGTCAGTTGTAACGCAATGACCGGTGCAATGAAGTCGAAGCGATGGAGTTTTTCATGTAGCAATGCCAGCAATTGCTTTTCTTGTGCTCCGGCCGGCAAGCTGATATCGAGTATGCTGGCGGGAATGGCATTGCGCCCACGCTCATGGGACAGAGATAGACGTAGCATTAACGCGCTCAGGCGGTGTGCCGCCAGCCAGCCATGCAATTGTGCCAATAAACTTTGGCAATGTTTGAGTAATAAATCACTGCTATCCAAACGTTCCGGCAATTCCAGTCGCGCTTCAAATTCGTCAGGAATAAGAATCCAGATCGGGGCCGTTGCCGTTGCTGCGTAAACCAGATCGAGTTCAGCCATGAAGGCCAGACCGCAGCGTCGTTGCAAACCGGGGCGCGGCAAGGCGCGCAGCTCGCGCAAACAGTAGCAGCCTAAGCCATGCAATAAGTCGCGCCAAGTGTGGGCGCTGTCCAGTAATGTCACGGGTAAGCGGTCGAGCCGGCGCGCTAGTCGCGCTGTTTGCAAGCAAAGTTGCCCGGCGCGGCCTTGGCGCGTGGCATCGAGTGCCAACAAGCAGGCGGCTTTGGCATGCGGTGCGCAGCCCAGGCTGACTTGGTAGCCGAGTGCGGCCATGGTGGCGCGGATGCGGCGGCGCAAGGCTGGCAAACCGCCGAACAAGCGCAAGCTGGCCCCGACATTGAGCACCAGTCTGTCGGCATCGATCAGACTGACTTGTGGCGTGTATTGTAAGAGGGCGCTTGCGGCTGCCAGCAGCGCCGCTGCTTGCTTGTGCATATCTTGCTCGAAGATTTTTGCCGTCGGCATAAGCATTTGTACTGCGCCGCTACGCATGCCGGGCACGATGCCGGCCTCTGCCGCGCTGGCCGAACAGGCAGTAACGCTTTGCTGTGCTAATACGACGTGGCCGAAGAGTGCTGCGCGATGCTGCCAGTGCGGTATAAATACTTCCAATTCCAGCGCTCGAAAGTGTAGGGCGATCCACATTTCCATTGGCCTCACCCTCTCTGTAGTTGCACTTGTTGAATGGTGCTGCGCGGCGTGTTCAAGCCGGCCGCCAGATACGGATGATCGGGTAAATACAGGGGAATCGGTATCTCGTGTACAGCACCGCGGCGCTTGAGTATGCGTAGTTGCAAACCAAAGCTCATATTACTCACCCGAATACGTAGCGGTGCAGGCGAGGGCTGTTGTGCGGCGGAAGCGGGGCGGATCAGACAAAACAAGGTGTCGGAAGTGTTGGCGGCGAGCTGCAGTCGGCGCAAGGCTTCGTGACGTATCTGCGTTTGCCATAACAACAGTACCGCACAACTGCCATGCCGCAAAATTTGTTCGGCCGCCCATAGTCCATCGGCTTGGGTTTGGCTGCGTATCCACAGCAATTGTCGGTTCGGTTGTCGTTCGCACCAGCCTGAGGCTTGTGGTACGTAGGGTGGGCATAACAAGGCCAGTGGCCGCGGCCCTGCTTGCCGCAGGGCCGGCGCGAGCAAACGCAATTCTGCCGTGCCGCTTTGGTCAAGCAAAATTTCATTGATTTGCCCCAGCGGCCAACCGCCGGCGAGTTCTCGGTTCAACGCCAGATGACCGCTGTCTATACTGGGCCGGTCGGCCCGCGCGACTTGCGAAGCGCGCCACAAGGCCGGATGAATTGCTTCCATGGTAGGGGCGCTGGCAGAGATGGTCGAAAGCAAAGGCATGATGGGGAGGGGATCGTCGCGAGTGATAAAAAATACTGATTGAATATACAGTATATTGTCCTATCTTGAAAAATCCAAGCCCATAAAAGATTTTTTTCGCCGCAAGAGTTCCTTTCCGCGCAGCATAAGGAGCGGAGCAAAGGAAAAAGTGGGGCTTGTCGTGAATGTGCGACAAAAATATAACTACTGATTGTTTATACAGTATTTTGTGTTAAAGTCGCTTCATGGACGAACGAAGAGCGCTGCTCAAGGATGTCCTTGACCAAGTTATTCTTCCTTTTTCTGATCTGGAGTATTCCATGACACACTTCGAACCGACTGTTGATACGCGTATGAGCCTGCAACTGACACCAAACTCCTTCATGCTGCGGCTGGGTCGCCGCGAAATTTTCGTTTGCCGTGATTTTCGCCAACGCTATTACTCAGTCAATCCGCTGTTTGATTGTTCTACGGGTATACAAGCCGGCCATCTGGAAATTTTATTTTGTAAGAAATGGCTGATTATTTTATCCAAAGCCAAGTGGTGAACAGGCAGCCCTGATGTGGCTTGTGAGTTAAGACAACGCAGCAGTGCGCCTCAGTGGCGGCGGGCAAACCGCTTGGATTAAATTTGCGCTTCCTTAGGCTACGGGGGCTTTGCCGCGTCGTTCCTGCGCGCTTTTGGCAGGAATCCAGCGACGTTCGTGGTTAGCTTTAAATGCCAGAAATGATGACGTTTTTAGTGCTAAAAACGACATTAGGGGTCTGTCGGGCTTAGGAGTAATCGATTCCCTAAGTCCGACAGACTTCTGGATTCCCGCTAAAATCATACGGGAGCGACGAGGCATGCGGTGTTTTAGGTAAAAAAAGTGCCTATCAGGCTTTCGCGACAGCGCTCTGAGCGCCGAGGTTTTACCTGCACATCTGATAAAAACGCGTCGTGACAGCCGGTCTTAAACTCAGGAACCTTGCCAAACCCATGCAAACCTCAAGGCACTGAAATGGCATCTGGAAAATAAAAAATCCGCTGATCTTCACAAGGAAAATCAACGGATCAGTATTCTTGGTTGCGGGGGCAGGATTTGAACCTACGACCTTCGGGTTATGAGCCCAAAACTAGAGGGGCTTAAAACCAAAATATTCAATAAAATCAATGGCATGCCATACCCTGACTTACCGCATTATACCGGAATTTACCCACTCAAGTGCAGCAAATTTGCAGCAGAAATTCCGCCGCCCGCCAGATCAAAGTAAATCCTGGTAACTGGTGCCTATACGTTTAGCAGTCATGTGACTGCTAACAACGGAACCATTCCCATGGAAGCACTTCTTTCTCCTAAAACTTTAGCTTTAGCACTCGGCATTGCCGAACAAACGATTTATAACCGTCACGCCACAGGCGGAGACTTACCTCCCGTCGTCAAACTCGGTCGTTTAATCCGTTTCCGGCCAGCCGATGTGCAACACTGGTTGAACCAGAAGCAGCAAGCAACGGCACCTTTAACAGCAGCTTCACCATCGCAAGCATCAAGTCCACGTCGTCGAGGCCGTCCAACCAAGGCCGACCAAATTATAGCTCGCCGCAACCTATGAATTTCTAACTTACTTATCACTTTCCGCTCGTGTATCGCTAATTCAACACCCAAAGGAGGGGCCGACCGAAGTCGGCCCCGTGAATCAATATTCATGCTAAACATCTAGCCTTCATCTACTTGTATTACACGGAGTACTCGCCAAAGCACCCCATGTCACATCACCTCCTGGTCGGTCGCCAAACCTTCCAGGCACATCATTTCACTTGTAAGGCTATATTATCCGGTGGTGTTTCCCAGTAGCAGATTCGCTAACTCGCCTCCACATGCCCATGCAGAGGAAAGCTCAACTAAATTGACTGGTATCACCGCTTAACCATAGTGCATCCTTATTTTTTATATGCAGGTTTCCACCCTGAACAAAATAAGTATCCACGACAGGTCACCCACTTAGACAAAACGACGATGAACAGCGCATAACGTGTGCGGCACGAAATCAAACAAACGTAGTTTTCAGCTACCGACGCTTTTGGGCGCCCGCGGATGGGAGAATGTCCCGAAGACCTCATCCTTGTTTATTTGTACGTCTACCTGGACTTTTACATCACACACTTTATGCACCTCTTGAAAGCCGGTGCCCTACCTGAGTTCCCTCAGCGTAGTTTCCGACTATTACACGCATAAGCTCTCTGCTACCCCACCTTCCGGTGGTGGACTGTCTTCCCTGGACGACTCTCCAGGCGTCTTACGGCATTTTTTCAGACAGCGGCGACTTTCGTCCGCCGACATCACTCGTGTCAAGCACTCCCGTCCAACTTACGCTGGATCGTTCAGGAGGTCGAGGCTGGTTACTCGATTTTTCGTTTGCCAACCTACCGCATTTCGCCTCACGGCTTATAGCGGCGGTGTTTCTGGTGGTCGCACGAATTTCACAACAAACTTCACAATAAAGAGTGGGTCGAGAGAATTGCAGCTCTCCCGCCCATCATCGCTCGGCGAGCACCTTTACGTGCACCGAGCGGTACCGGCAACTGAACTCTGGAATAGAGGTCAGTGCCTGACAAGTGAGACTGATGTGGGGTCGTTGGCGCGACCATCCCCACAGCAGTAAGAAGTGAGAGTGTTGGCGCACCCGACGACCTGCATCGTCTGGAACTATTTTCTTGGAGTCCTTACCTGTGTAGGTATCGGACTTCACTAAAAAGTGTAAAACCCAAAAAATCAAAATCAAAATCAAAATCAAAAAAATAAAAATTCTTTGAATTTTTTGGGACATTCATTAGAGGTGTCCGGAATACATTCCGGACACCTAGGCTATATAAAGTGGCCCCCTAAGTCCAGACAATTATTCAAAGAGTTTAAGATAGTGCCTGTTTCTGCCACAGCTGCGCGGCGCTGCCCCGTTATTCGCACTACATCACTACCGTGCTTTTCTTTTCTAGCTTTTTTGAATCAGGCAGTTCAGTACCAAATTTGTTTACGATCTTGGCACCGCCGCCCACGCCTGAGCCATACACGGTTTCCGGCGTTTGATAACCCAATGATTGATGTTTACGTTCAGCGTTGTAGAACATAAAATAGTTCGCCAAGCCGATCACCAACTCCGGCATACTTTCATGCTTTTTCAAATACACTTCTTCATATTTCACACTGCGCCATAGACGCTCAACAAAAATATTATCCAACGCCCGACCGCGACCGTCCATACTGATTTTGATGCCGTTTCTAAGCAGCAGCCCAGTAAAGGCCTGGCTGGTAAACTGCGCACCCTGATCGGTATTAAAAATCTCCGGCGTTCCATACCATTTTATGGCTTCTTCCAAGCAGTCCACGCAAAACCCCGCATCCATCGTGTTCGACAACCGCCAAGACAGCACCTTCCGGCTATACCAGTCAACGATCGCCACCAGATACACAAAACCCCGCGGCAGCCTGATGAATGTGATGTCTGTACTCCAGACCATATTTGGTCGAGTGACATCGATACCTCTCAGTAAGTACGGGTAAATCTTGTTCTGCGGATGCGCTTTACTGGTGTTGGGGCCTGGGGCCATACCTGCCAATCCCAGTTGCTGCATCAGCCTCTGTACGCGCTTGCGGTTCACTGCATGGCCACAGTCTCGCAAGTAATGCGTCATGCGTCGCGTGCCGTAAAATGGATGTCTGGTGTATTCCTCGTCAAGCAATTGCAACAGCAAACTATCAAACGGATTGATCTCTTCTTGCAAGCGCTTTTTCTTGTCGTACACGACCGAGCGCGTGACTGAAACGAGACGGCATTGTGTGGCGATTGAAAGGGCAGAGAGCGGCTCTACCCACTGCAATCGTTCCGTTACAGGCTGATCCCTGACTTTTTTTTAAGCCAATCGAGTTCCATATTCAGTTGCCCAATTTTGGCATAGAGACGGTCTGGGTCGTTCTGTGTGCTGGCCGGTTTCGGACCGCGCTTACCTTCAAACAGACTGCCTGCATTTTCCAGTAATTCTTTCTTCCACTGGCTAACCTGCGTCGGATGCACCCCGAACTCTTGGGCGATCTGATTGATCGTCTTTTCGCCTTTGATTGCCTCAACTGCTACCTTGGCTTTTTGTGCGCCGCTAAATATTTTTCTCTTATTTTCACTCATGGTCTGCCTCGTCTCTTTTCGACAGACACTAGTTTAAACTGTTGTCCGGATATGTGGATCCACTATAATAGGCGTCTTTCCGATGATTTGAACTGAACGCAAATCTATCGTTATGGCGCCGTACTACTGTTCTTAATCAACGTCTAAAAAGCAGTTCTTGAAAAAGATAAGAACGATGTCTATACGCCTAATTACTCTTTAAATGAACATCCTATGCCTAAATTTAGTGAGAACGATACCTCAGTATTGGCGCAAATCCGGCTACCGCGCAGTCACACACAAGCCATGCGTCTACTACTCGATTACCTTAAAAGTAAGCATTATTTCTATCAAAGTGGCTGGATACGCATCGACAAATTACCTGCTTTTATAATTGAGATGCATGCCAAAATTGGCATCGGTATGATGCGACATCAACGCGACTATGCGCGCAAACAAGGTCACTCTTGCGGCCATCTCGTCATCGTTAAACCGCTGGATCAACGGCAAATTCAAGAGTTTGGCAAGGTCAATTTTTATGTGCTTTGGTCACAAGGCGAAGGTGAACTGGATGTTTTTCCAAAATATAAAGATGCAAGAAAACCGTATCAACGACTCTATTTTGAAACGGCAAAACGAACCGAACATGACGGCTGGGAGATCTCCCGAATTTATAAACTGACGCAGCTTGAACACCGCAAGCATGTAGCGAAGAACCGCAAAGGCGAGGTGTTAGTCGATGAGGATGGTCAAGAGATAATGAGTAGCGGCGGTCGACATTTGACATGGGTCATCAGTAAAGAATCCTTTAATGAAGCGAAAGCATTGGCGAATGAATTGATTGGGCGCTTTCTGAGCAGCTATAAAAAGCTCACACCACAGGCAGCAGCAACCATCGTTAGATGGTTGGAGTACTAAAGTGGCCCCCTAAGTCCAGACAATTATTCAAAGAGTTTAAGATAGTGCCTGTTTCTGCCACAGCTGCGCGGCGCTGCCCCGTTATTCGCACTACATCACTACCGTGCTTTTCTTTTCTAGCTTTTTTGAATCAGGCAGTTCAGTACCAAATTTGTTTACGATCTTGGCACCGCCGCCCACGCCTGAGCCATACACGGTTTCCGGCGTTTGATAACCCAATGATTGATGTTTACGCTCAGCGTTGTAGAACATAAAATAGTTCGCCAAGCCGATCACCAATTCCGGCATACTTTCATGCTTTTTCAAATACACTTCTTCATATTTCACACTGCGCCATAAGCGCTCAACAAAAATATTATCCAGCGCCCGACCGCGACCGTCCATACTGATTTTGATGCCGTTTCTAAGCAGCAGCCCAGTAAAGGCCTGGCTGGTAAACTGCGCACCCTGATCGGTATTAAAAATCTCCGGCGTTCCATACCATTTTATGGCTTCTTCCAAGCAGTCCACGCAAAACCCCGCATCCATCGTGTTCGACAACCGCCAGGACAGCACCTTCCGGCTGTACCAGTCAACGATCGCCACCAGATACACAAAACCCCGCGGCAGCCTGATGAATGTGATGTCTGTACTCCAGACCATATTTGGTCGAGTGACGTCGATACCTCTCAGTAAGTACGGGTAAATCTTGTTCTGCGGATGCGCTTTACTGGTGTTGGGGCCTGGGGCCATACCTGCCAATCCCAGTTGCTGCATCAGCCTCTGTACGCGCTTTCGGTTCACTGTATGGCCACAGTCTCGCAAGTAATGCGTCATGCGTCGCGTGCCGTAAAATGGATGTCTGGTGTATTCCTCGTCAAGCAATTGCAACAGCAAACTATCAAACGGATTGATCTCTTCCTGCAAGCGCTTTTTCTTGTCGTACACGACCGAGCGCGTGACTGAAACGAGACGGCATTGTGTGGCGATTGAAAGGGCAGAGAGCGGCTCTACCCACTGCAATCGTACCGTTACAGGCTGATCCCTGACTTTTTTTTAAGCCAATCGAGTTCCATATTCAGTTGCCCAATTTTGGCATAGAGACGGTCTGGGTCGTTCTGTGTGCTGGCCGGTTTCGGACCGCGTTTACCTTCAAACAGACTGCCTGCATTTTCCAGTAATTCTTTCTTCCACTGGCTGACCTGCGTCGGATGCACCCCGAACTCTTGGGCGATCTGATTGATCGTCTTTTCGCCTTTGATCGCCTCAACTGCCACCTTGGCTTTTTGTGCGCCGCTAAATATTTTTCTCTTATTTTCACTCATGGTCTGCCTCGTCTCTTTTCGACAGACACTAGTTTAAACTGTTGTCCGGATATGTGGATCCACTATATACCAGCAGAAACGGCCAGGATTTTATGGGATTAACCAACAGCGATATCAACTTAAATGCATGATTTGGTCTGCATTAAAGGCTGCTGAAAACAGGAAGGATGTCGATGATAAATCGGTACAAGTACTGTTTGGCAGTATTTACACGGCGCTCAAAGTGTCGCCGCCAGATAATCCTGGGCGGTCTTTGGCTTGGTCTGAGGAGACGCTTGAGCAGTGGTTTCAGAACTAGCAAGTGTGATTAAATCTGCGGGTAAAAGTAACGTAATCTAATTAATATTCTTATCATTGCGAGATAGCTTATTTGGATGATTTTCAAGCTTGTTTAAGTGACTAACAAATGAGTATCCATTTCTGTCTAGATATATTTTTTATGCGTCTGTACCTCACTAAAAAAAGAAAAATATCAACAAAGCTAAAACATTTCCAATATTGTAATTCTTTGTAACATGTAACAATATTGAAATATTTACATGTTTTAATAACATGCATAAAAAGACAACTATTGCTTTAAAAGTAATAATTATCAGGCATACTAACTGATTCAGCTGTCATCTGAATATCTTAGAATTTTTCACCTAATCTATTTTTCATAAAACAACATTAATTTGCTATAAAAATGTCAATGCATGCAAATTAATGAAAAATAATTTACAAAATAATTTGAATTTAGATTAATGATTAATCAAAATAAAACTAGTCAACTGCCTTTGTTCCGTCCGGAAGTGACAGCAAGTCACAATCAACAATGGCTAGGCGCTATCCGCTTGGCACAACCGATTTCGGCTTGGCTGATTGCTGGTGTTGCTTTGATCGTCACGATGATTCTCATCGCCTTTATCACATTGGGTAACATCACCAAAAAAGCCCGCGTCACAGGCATCACCCTGCCGATTGGCGGTAGTATCAGCATCAGCGCGCCCAATGGAGGATTGCTAGTCAACAGCCACGTTATAGAAGGCCAAACTGTTAGCGTAGGCCAAATCCTGTTCGAGCTTTCTACTGAACGTCAAGGTGACAAAGGCGAAATTACCGCTCTAGTCGCCCAACAACTCGCCACCCGTCGGCAGACATTGGAAGCGGAACAAAGACTGCGCACAGCCCAAGCGATAGAAAAGAAACAGGCTTTAGTTCAAAGGTTGAATAACCTTACGACCGAAGCCAGTCAACTAGAACAAGAAATTGTCCTCACCCAACGTCGCCATAGCCTGGCCCAAGACAGTGTCACTAAATTCCAAACGCTGCAAAATAATGGCTATGTATCGGCGGCTCAGACCCAGCAAAAACAAGAAGACATGATTGATGTCGATACTCATTTGTCAACCCTACGTCGCAATAAGTTGCAGCTAGAGGCTAATCAACTTGCTATGCAAGCAGAGCTGAATGCTCAGGCTAATAGCTTAGCAACTGACCAGGCACAACTACAAAGAGCGGTCGCTAGCCTGCAACAAGAAATCGCAGAAAATAACAATCGTAAAACGAATCTGATCACCGCCAGCCAAGCAGGCACCATCACCACACTGACCAGTCAAATAGGCCAAACCATTAACGCAGGACAGGTATTGGCAACATTAATACCCTCATCCTCCAAGTTAGCGAAGACAACAGACACACTAGACACAACAAAGACGACTGATGCAGCGCAGCTAGAGGTCCATCTATACGCACCCAGCCGCACCGCAGGTTTCGTCGCCAATGGACAGCAAGTCCTGATCCGCTATCAAGCCTACCCTTACCAAAAATTTGGACTGCAAAAAGGCACCGTTACCGACATTAGCGACACTCCATTCGCACCAAATGAATTACCCCCTAATTTAGCCAGTACGATTTTGAGTAACGCCCAGCAGAATATTCAAGGCTTCAACAGTAATGAAGCCTTGTACAGAATCAAAGTCAGACTAGAAAAACAAACAATAGATGCCTACGGACAAGTGCAAAATCTAAAGTCAGGTATGACCCTAGAGGCAGACATATTGCAGGACAAACGCAAGATTTGGGAGTGGATTGCAGAGCCAGTATTGGCAGTGACAAATGCTGGCTAAGAAAAATTACTACAACTATAGAAATTTGTAACCCAACAAGATTCGAATACTGGATCTGAAAGGATATTTTCTTCCAGACCCAGTCCGAAAAACCGTTCAAGGTAGTCGAGACCAAGAACGGAGCAGCAAAACTATGTCATGAGGCATAGTTCAACTTAACCATGTATAGGGAAACACAAAATGCGTTTAATTACAAATGACGAATTGTTTGCGGTTGGTGGTGGGGATATTGGCCTAGCTGCTCAATATGGATTGGATATTAACAATGCCTACTATGGCGAAGAGCCAATTCAATCTGTATCAGTTTCGGGGTCGAACTCGGGACAGAATTCGGAATCGAGTGGAACAACTGTTGTAACCAGTGTTTGTATAACTGTAGGTGCCGTAGGACAGTCGATTCAAACTTGTACAAATAATGACAACACAATATCTGTGATCACATGCGCTGGCACTCCAACGCCGGTTGTTTCTGCGCAGATTTGCACAACAGTAACTATGCAAAAATGATCAATGTCTCAGCAAGACGAGGTACGAAATTAGATTTATATTTCTGCGATTTGTGAAATAGAAAGTAGTGGCATTTGTTAAAGAAAATAATGAATGCCACCATAAAGCAAAAAGTCATGACTTGGTTAGGATTATTTTGTATAAATTAAAATAAGGAAATTGACCTCTATGCCCTTTTTTATTACTTCACATTACTGAGTTCAATTATCTTCAGCAAACCTTATTTGACAATACCTCCAAAATCTATTTAACAAATGCTTAAAATACCATTAATACTTATGTTTTTTTTTAGTGCATTTCCTTGTGGTGCGCAAATAAACGGTAAGGAAAAAAACTCCAATAGCTCGGATACCGGATTAGTGAAAAATATGGATCAATTTAAAATAATGCTTAAAAAGACTGAAATTGAAAATATTTCTATTGCTGAAGCGGGTGAGCGGCCTTTTTATAATTCCTTGAATTGCTGGGCTTTGATTGAAAATCAAGGTGTTGATTCTGGAGACAACAAATCCGATCAGTCATACGCGTTTGGTGAGCCACAATGGGATAAAAGTATTAATTTAAAAGAGTCAGATACTGCTGTGGTGAATCAGTTACTTTTAGATTCGAACAACAGAGACGCTTATCAGTTATTCCGACTTATGCCGCACAGTGTGATGTGGTGGATTCGTATTAACAAAGGAATTTCTCTGATCACGTTAACTACTGCGATACATGAAACGGTACATGACATGCACACCTTAATGAGGAAGTGCAATAGCGGGAATTCTACCTACTTATTTAACGGTTATGGGAGGATAACCGAGCGGCATCCAGGTGACAGTGCTAACTTTTCCATCGTCGAGGAAGTGATACCAGACAAATTTAAAGTACTTTTACCGTCAAATTCAAACTTTAATACTTACATTATTAAAAGCAAAAAATTCACGGGTAACGATATATCAACGGGAGTTGATGAATTCAATGCCTATACAATTGCAGCAAACCTAGAGACGAACTTAACTTCTACTAGCGTTTATCAAAAATTCAAAACTAGTGGACTAGACTCATATAGCGGAAATATAAGCGGAATGAGCGATTTTATGCTGTATATCTTGTGTTACTTCAAAGCTGCAAGAGCTCACTATCCCTCTACATATCAAAACATACAAAATAGCCATCTATTCCTCGCACACATAAATAGGTTGTGGGAGTCTGCTGAAAACACCTTGAGTATCGCTTATAAATTTACACTAAGTGAAGGTGGTATTTACTATGTAAATTCTCAGGTAATTGCTGAAATTTATTCTCCAGAATTAATTTCAGAACTGGATCTGCTTGGTGTTAAGCATCTCCATTTCGACCATTGGAACAATACCTATTTTTCAAAAAATAGGGGGATTAAAAATCTTCCAGAGAAATAATATGAATTATAAAAATTTATTAACTGAGTTTATTGTCAACGTAATTTCAAATCGGTATTCAGATTTCTCGTTCATTTATTTTTTTGGATCACAGATAAATGGCGTTGCTCGAAAGGACTCAGATATAGATCTAATTATAGTTTTTACAAAAAAAACGACACCATTCCATGAGTCGTTTTCAGAGGGTGGGAAAATATTTGATGTCTTTGTATTTGATGCTGAAACATTAAACTACAATATTCAGATTTGTCCTAAAATTGGGCAATATTCAACAATAGAAATTATTTGTGGTAGTACTGTTTTGCCACAAGCAACATTTGAATCAGAACATTTGAAATCATGCGCTAGGTATATCGAGAATTCGGCGCAATGGGAAGTTCCTGATTTAGATTCAGTTAGGTATTTTTTAACGTCATTGATTATCGATCTAGAATTTTGTATTGACAAAAGAGAAATTAATTTCCTTGCCGCGGAGCTATATAAGACGTTAGTCGAAATAATTTTGTTAAAGAGGGGGAAAGGAGGATACGTTCGCAAACATACGGCACGAGCACTTAAAAAATTCAATCCACTAATGGATGAAAAACTAAATAATTCTCTTGAAAAAGCTATTTCGAATGCTGACACAGCAGATCTAGTCGTGTTAGCTAAAGCTGTTCTTGCCGAACTAGGTGGGGAATTGAAAGATGGTTTTAAAAAACAAATGAGAGAAAGTGGGAGGCTTCCGCTTGTTAATCCAAACAAAGTAATCCGATGACCTATTAGATTTGTAGATATTTTTTAAATTATCACTTTATTCTGCAATGGAAAAGGATTGATGTAATTTACGTTGAGATTAGATCGTAAAGCCTATTTTTTTTATTCGCTAGTATTTAGTTATATAAATTAAGAACTAAATCGTAGCTCACTTGACATTGCTTGAAAGTGTCGAAAAAATGAATTGCTCATTTAATTATCTTACTTGATGAAATCTCTCCTCCAAACAGAATCGAGCGAATGCGGTTTAGCTTGCTTAGCCATGGTCGCAAGCCATTACGGCTACCACACTGATCTCGCGGATTTACGTCGTCAATTCTCGATCAGTCTTAAAGGAGCGACGTTAGCTCAATTAATGCGCCATGCGTCGGCAATGCAATTGTCCGCACGACCATTGCGCTTGGAATTGGAAGAGTTAGATCAGTTAGCTTTGCCATGTATTTTGCATTGGAACTTAAATCACTTTGTGGTCTTAAAAAAGATTACTAAAAATTGGCAAGGCAAAGTGACTTTGATTTTGCTTGACCCCGCAGTAGGTGAGCGTCGTGTTGCTTTGCAAGAGGCGTCGGCACACTTTACTGGTGTTGCTTGTGAATTGTCTCCAAGTGCGAGCTTTAAGCCCAAAGACGAGCGTAAAAAGATTGCTATCCGAGATTTAACCGGACACATCGTTGGCCTGCGTCGCGCCATTGTGCAAGTCATGGTACTAGCGTTGGCGTTAGAAATCTTTGCGATTACCTCCCCGTTGTTTAATCAATTTGTGGTGGATGAAGTCATTGTCAGTGGCGACCGCGAGTTACTGACGGTGCTGGTCATCGGCTTTGCTTTATTGATGGTAACTCAAACCGCGATCAGTCTGGCGCGTAGTTGGTTCTTGATGCGCTGGAGTATGGATATCAGTTTTCAATGGAGTTCTCGCGTATTTGCACATCTGACGCATTTACCGGTCTCTTTTTTTGAGAAGCGTCATCTGGGTGACGTGGTCTCTCGCTTTGGCAGTATTGGGGCGATCCAGAGTACGTTGACGAGTTTGTTTGTGGAGAGTGCCTTAGACGGTCTGATGGCCTTGCTGGCACTCGGCATGATGTTGTTATATAGCGTGAAGTTATCTGCCTTGGTAATTGTCACTGTCTTGGTGTATGCCGTATTACGCTGGGTGTTTTATCAACCATTTCGCGAGGCTTCGCAAGAACGTTTGGTCTTGTCCTCCAAAGAGAGTAGCCATTTTTTAGAAACTATCCGTGCGATCTCGCCGCTGAAATTATTTGGACGGGAAGAAGAGCGTCGTGCCCGCTGGCTTAATCTTAAAATGGATGTACAAAACCGCGATATCAAGACGCAGAAGATGTCGATCTTGTTTAAGATTTCTAATACCACCTTATTTGGTATTCAAAGTCTGGCTTTGTTTTATATCGGCGCTGGACAGGTCATGCAGAACGTCTTGACGGTTGGGATGCTAATGGCTTTTTCTAGTTACGCCAGCACCTTCTCAGGTCGTTTCTTTAACGTCATTGACTTGGTAGTCAACCTAAAAATGCTAGGACTGCATAGCGAGCGCTTAGCCGATATCGTCTTGGAAGAAGCTGAAATCGATACCGTACAAGAAACCGATATGTCTCGCATACAGCCAACGATTACACTTAAAAACCTGAAATTTCGTTATGCCGAGGGGGAGCCTTGGGTGTTAGACGGGATTAATCTGACCATTCCTGCAGGACAAAGCATTGCTCTGGTTGGCCCTAGCGGTTGTGGCAAAACGACTTTATGCAAAATCATTCTAGGTTTGCTTAAACCCACTGAGGGTGAAGTCTTGATTGATAATATTCCGACTAAGCAATTAGGTATAAATGCCTATCGCAAGCTAATTGGTACTGTGATGCAAGATGATGTATTGATGGCCGGCTCGATTCAGGACAACATCAGTTTTTTTGATGCACATACCAAGCAAGAACAGGTCGAGCACTGTGCTAGACAGGCGGCAATTCATGAGGATATTGCGGCCATGCCGATGGGTTATCAGACCTTGGTTGGGGACATGGGTAGTAGTTTGTCAGGAGGGCAAAAGCAGCGAGTCTTGCTAGCGCGTGCCTTGTACAAACAACCCAAGATTCTGGCATTAGATGAAGCCACGAGCCATCTGGATGTGCAGAATGAGCAAAAGGTCAATCAGGCATTGGGTACGCTGAACTTGACTCGCATTATGGTTGCACATCGACCAGAGACAATTGCCAGTGCGGAGCGCGTGGTGTCATTACAGAACGGGAAAGCGGTAGAAATACGTGCTACGTCAATCGACCGCGCTGAACTTAAGCCTGATCAATTTGAGTCGCTGGCAGAACTACAGATGTTGGTTGCCTGATTATTTCAACTAACCAAGCCAATATTCATTGGCTTGGTTTTGTTTTCTCAATGAGAAAAGTTTGAATCTCTCTTCGGTACTTTATAGTGGATCCACATATCCGGACAACAGTTTAAACTAGTGTCTGTCGAAAAGAGACGAGGCAGACCATGAGTGAAAATAAGAGAAAAATATTTAGCGGCGCACAAAAAGCCAAGGTGGCAGTTGAGGCGATCAAAGGCGAAAAGACGATCAATCAGATCGCCCAAGAGTTCGGCGTGCATCCGACGCAGGTCAGCCAGTGGAAGAAAGAATTACTGGAAAATGCAGGCAGTCTGTTTGAAGGTAAACGCGGTCCGAAACCGGCCAGCACACAGAACGACCCAGACCGTCTCTATGCCAAAATTGGGCAACTGAATATGGAACTCGATTGGCTTAAAAAAAAGTCAGGGATCAGCCTGTAACGGAACGATTGCAGTGGGTAGAGCCGCTCTCTGCCCTTTCAATCGCCACACAATGCCGTCTCGTTTCAGTCACGCGCTCGGTCGTGTACGACAAGAAAAAGCGCTTGCAGGAAGAGATCAATCCGTTTGATAGTTTGCTGTTGCAATTGCTTGACGAGGAATACACCAGACATCCATTTTACGGCACGCGACGCATGACGCATTACTTGCGAGACTGTGGCCATACAGTGAACCGAAAGCGCGTACAGAGGCTGATGCAGCAACTGGGATTGGCAGGTATGGCCCCAGGCCCCAACACCAGTAAAGCGCATCCGCAGAACAAGATTTACCCGTACTTACTGAGAGGTATCGACGTCACTCGACCAAATATGGTCTGGAGTACAGACATCACATTCATCAGGCTGCCGCGGGGTTTTGTGTATCTGGTGGCGATCGTTGACTGGTACAGCCGGAAGGTGCTGTCCTGGCGGTTGTCGAACACGATGGATGCGGGGTTTTGCGTGGACTGCTTGGAAGAAGCCATAAAATGGTATGGAACGCCGGAGATTTTTAATACCGATCAGGGTGCGCAGTTTACCAGCCAGGCCTTTACTGGGCTGCTGCTTAGAAACGGCATCAAAATCAGTATGGACGGTCGCGGTCGGGCGCTGGATAATATTTTTGTTGAGCGCTTATGGCGCAGTGTGAAATATGAAGAAGTGTATTTGAAAAAGCATGAAAGTATGCCGGAATTGGTGATCGGCTTGGCGAACTATTTTATGTTCTACAACGCTGAGCGTAAACATCAATCATTGGGTTATCAAACGCCGGAAACCGTGTATGGCTCAGGCGTGGGCGGCGGTGCCAAGATCGTAAACAAATTTGGTACTGAACTGCCTGATTCAAAAAAGCTAGAAAAGAAAAGCACGGTAGTGATGTAGTGCGAATAACGGGGCAGCGCCGCGCAGCTGTGGCAGAAACAGGCACTATCTTAAACTCTTTGGATAATTGTCTGGACTTAGGGGGCCACTTTACTTATCCTAAAAAGAAGAAAGCTAATGTATTGTCTTTTGACGGATAGCTGCTACTAACTCAGCCGCAGTAGGGTTGTAATAGCGCATCGCCATTTGCAAGGTTTTCCAGCCAAAGATTTTTGCCAATGTTGCTGCGGGTAATACTTTTGCCCATCTGGACGCTGCTTCATGGCGTAGGTCATGAAAACGTAAATTGGTTATGTCAGCATGTCGGCAAAGTCGACTAAATGCCGCAGTAACGCCATCCGTTGCCTGGAATCCCGTCAATCGGCCATGTGGATGTTGCTGGGCACTACGCAGAGCAGATTCTGCAGCAACCGACAAAGGAACATCCCGAGCAGTCCCGTTCTTTGTCATATCCAAATGAATAAAATGGTGAGCTAGGTCGATTTGATCCCAAGTTAAGGACACCATTTCTCCGCAACGCATACCAGTTTCGATAGCAAGTACGATTAATAAACTTAGGTCAGATGATTCCCTCTTACGAGCAGTATCAAACAGGCGCTTCTCCTCATCGCCAACCAGACGCCGGGAGCGGCCTCTGGGGAGTTTTGGTTTGCGAATATCGGTGATGGTATTGGCGACCGAAATTGACCAGTCACGACGGGCTGTATTGAGTACAGCAGAGAATACGGAAAGTTCTAGTTGTACTGTCTTCGGAGCGACTTCTTTTAGTCGCTGGTCACGGTAAGTGGAAAAGTCGACATTTTGTAGGCGGGCGAGTGGACGTAAAGCCAGAGGGTGTCGCATCAACTGCAAAAGACGGTAATTTTCTTTGACATGACCGCGCTTAGCGGGCGTTACTTCCAAGCGATAGCGTTCTAGTGCATCGCCGAGAGTCGTACTTTCTGCGGTTGAACGGTCGCTAAACTCACCACGTCGCATTTTTGCCTCGACATCTCTGGCCCAGTCGTTGGCTGCTTTGATGGTTTCTAAAGTGCGTGTTTGGGTAGGATAGCCTTTGCACCGGACAATGGCTTGATATTGATACGGACCGCGTTTATTGATCGTTGCCATACTTCTGCTCCAATTGAGGTTGAGGAACAGGGTATAGACACCGGCATTTCAAACGGAAGTGCAGCAAAATTGCAGCAATAAATCGTTTTAAATGCAAAAAGGCTTACAGCAATTCTGTAAGCCTTTGATTTTATTGGTTGCGGGGGCAGGATTTGAACCTACGACCTTCGGGTTATGAGCCCGACGAGCTGCCAGACTGCTCCACCCCGCGTCTGAGGCCCGAATAATACAACGCCCGCCCAGGATAAGCAAGGGGCCATGCCAAATAATTTATATTTAATGCCGCCAGCAGCAGCAGCAATTGGCAAAGCAGTGATTTTCATCCGCGCCGGGCTGACAAGCGCTGGAAAGCATGCATAATGATATTCAAGCCTGCGGCCGATTGTGCGGCCTGCGGCGTTTTCAGGAAAGTGTTGCAGCATGGAATATGAAGTGATCGATACCCAAATTTCGCCCGAAGGTCGGATGGAAGTTTTGTCCAAGCTCGAAGTGGCCATGTTGTTGGACCACAGTCATGGCGGCTTATACCAAGTGTTTCGAAATTGTGCATTGGCAGTTTTGAATTGCGGCAGCGGACTCGATGATGGCAAAGAATTGCTTGAACGTTATAAGACGTTTCAAGTAAGTATCATTGAGCGCGAGCGCGGCATCAAACTCGAAGTAAAAGGGGCACCGGCCAGCGCCTTCGTTAATGGCGTAATGATCAAAGGCATACAGGAACACTTATTCGCGGTCTTGCGCGATATCTTGTTTATTCAAGCGCAATTGTCCGATGGCCCATTCGATTTAGTGAGCTCCGAAGGCATCACCGATGCGGTGTTCCATGTTTTGCGTAACGCCAATTTATTGCATCCACAAGTCAATCCTAATCTGGTCGTTTGCTGGGGTGGTCACTCGATCTCTGGTCCGGAGTACGATTACACCAAGCAAGTCGGCTATGAGCTTGGCTTGCGTGCCCTCGACATCTGTACCGGCTGTGGTCCGGGCGCGATGAAGGGACCGATGAAGGGGGCCACCATAGGTCATGCCAAGCAGCGCATCACGCATAATCGTTACCTCGGTTTCACCGAGCCTGGCATCATCGCTGCCGAAGCCCCTAACCCTATCGTCAATGAATTGGTGATACTGCCGGATATAGAAAAACGCCTCGAGGCGTTTGTACGCTGTGGTCATGCAGTCATTGTGTTCCCTGGTGGGGCGGGGACTGCGGAAGAAATTCTGTATTTGCTTGGTATCTTGCTGCACCCGGACAATGCGGACATGCCGTTTCCTTTGATTTTTACCGGACCGGCCAGTGCTGCTGCTTATTTCACCCAGATTGATCGCTTCATCGCCGATACGCTGGGCGCGCCGGCGCAAGCTTTATACCAAATCATCATTGGCGATCCCGTCTTGGTTGCGCAAACCGTCGCGCAGGGGATTGCACAGGTGCGTGCCTACCGCAAAGCCGAAGGCGATGCCTATTATTTCAATTGGATGTTGAAAATAGATGCGGAGTTTCAAAAACCCTTCGAACCGACGCATCAAAATATGCGTAATCTGGCACTCCATAAAAATCAAGAGCGCCATTTGCTGGCGGCGAATTTACGCCGGGCCTTTTCTGGCATTGTGGCGGGAAATGTTAAAAATCAAGGAATCCGGGCAATTGAGCAACACGGGCATTTCGAAATAGCCGGGGATACGGCTATGATGGAGGCAATGGATAGTTTGCTGACGTCTTTTGTTGTGCAAAACCGAATGAAGTTGCCTGGCAAAGCTTACACCCCTTGCTATCGTGTCATAAAGTAAGTAAATTTGCTGAATTACAAAGGTTTCTTTAATTCAATTCTCGAAGTCGGTGCCGTGAAGCATGAATCATTGCTAGAATTTGTAATAAGATAAGTACATGTATTTATGTCAATCTTAAACTTACCATATTACATGCAGTAAATTATTGATCTTTAATTCGTTTACCGATGAGGGCGAAAATTATGAGTTCTGTACAACAAGAAGTGGACGAACGTACCAATCTCACTGGTTCCAACAAGTTTGAATTGCTATTGTTCAGATTGGGTGGCGACGCCGCCGGTGACCGGTCTGAATTATTCGGCATTAATGTTTTTAAGGTCAGAGAAATCGTCGCGATGCCAGCCATCACGGCGGTAGCCGGTTCCTTGCCACACATGTTGGGCGTGGTCAATTTGCGTGGGCAAATCATTCCTGTGATCGATTTGCCGGCCGTGGTCGGTTGCACGCCGAAAACGGGCTTGAATATTATGCTCGTTACCGAATATGCGCGCACGACCCAAGGTTTTGCGGTGGAATCGGTGGAAGAGATCGTGCGCCTTGATTGGAATCAAGTGCTGTCAGCCGAAAGCAGTGCAGTCGGTGGCATGGTGACGAGCATTGCTCGTCTCGATGGCGATACGGAGAATACCCGGTTAGCCCAAGTACTGGATGTCGAACAGATCTTACGTCAGATTACCCCTTCAGATACCAAAGACATTGACCCGGAAACCATCGGCGATCGTTTGCAGATGAAAGAAGGCTCGGTCATTCTGGCGGCCGATGATTCTGCCGTAGCGCGTAGCTTGATTGAACAAGCGCTCGGGGCCATTGGTGCACCCTACATCATGACCAAGACCGGCAAGGAAGCCTGGGACAAGCTGCAGTTGCTCGCCGCAGCGGCGACCACTGAGGGTAAGTCTTTGCGCGACAAGGTCGCCATGGTGCTGACAGATTTGGAAATGCCGGAAATGGATGGCTTTACGCTGACGCGTAAAATCAAGCAAGATGAACGCTATAAAGGCTTGCCTGTAATCATACACTCCTCTTTGTCTGGTCAAACCAATGAAGAGCATATCAAAACTGTCGGCGCAGATGCCTATGTGGCGAAGTTTGTGGCGGAAGAATTGGCGGCGGCGATTCGAAAAGTGCTGGCCAAGTAAGCGACTGGTCTCTCACTGAAGCGGTGCGCATTGATTGCGTGCCGTTTTTTTAAATTCCAAAGTTTTTTTGGGGGCATAAAAAAAGCCGACCTTGCGGTCGGCTTTTTCAGCACAAGTAAAAAATTACTTGGATGCTGGAGCTGCAGTAGCCGAAGCTGCTGGAGCGGCGCCAGATGCAGCGGCTGCATCCGAAGCGGCTGCAGGAGCTGGAGCAGCTGCTGGTGCTTCAGCAGGAGCCGAAGCTGGTGCTGGAGCAACTGCGGATGCTGCAGGAGCGGCTTCTTCTTTTTTACCGCAAGCGGCCAAAGCGATTGCCAACAGGGATACGATCAGGAGTGATTTTTTCATGTTTGTACTTTCAATAAGTAGATCAAAAATAAGATCAGAATTTTGCGATGAATAATTACCGGTAATTATCGCTCTACATAGGTTTACTCGGCGGTAACGAGGAACGGAAATTCTCCGGTACCTTCGAAAGTTCCCTAGCCCACGATTATAATGATTTTTGAGGCAATGGAACAGCCATAGATGGTGAATTGCCCTGTTTTTCTCATATATTTGCATTTAGGAAAGCATTGGGCAGCCAAAAAGGGCTGTTTTTGTACTGAAAGAAAATTTTTTATTCAAATTTTTCAGATTTGAGTAAAAATCATCAAGCTAATTCCAGCCAGCCATCTTCGGTCCATAAGCAAAAAGCTTCCATCACATCGTCAGACGCTTGCAGTAAATCGGTCCCGGCCAGACAGCGCTGATTAGCCAAACGATTGAGTATGACTTGATCATGTTCGTCAACCGCAAATGACTCACCGTTAATAAACACGTGCTCGTCGCGGTACAACATGGTCGTTTTCAGTGCAAGACGCAAACCCTTCTTCTGTGCCGCTGCAGCGAAACGCTTCGGTGTCAGGGCTTTTTCGGGTGCGTTGAAAAATACGCTGGCTTTAGGTGCAGACAGATATTCGCCGATGAAAATCGTGATGTCTTCCGGCGTGAAGCGGATATGCTGGATTTGTTCGCTGATTTGTGCGATCAGCGCGTGGTCGAGTTCGGCCGGGGCTGCGCTGGGCTGGAGTTCGGGGTCGGCATAACGACCTGGCAAATCTATGCTGTCAGACATAAATTGCAAAAAGGCGACGCCGATTTCCTGAAACGAGGGAGCGCGAAAACCGATGGAGCAAGTCATGCATTCGCCGATGGCAATGCCGTCATGCGCATAGTGAGGCGGCAAGTACAGCATGTCGCCCGGCTCGAGGATGAATTCTTGCTCGGGCGTGAATTTTTTCAGAATTTTGAGCGGCATGCCATCGATCAGCGATAAATCTTTTTGTGCGCCGATTTGCCATTTGCGTAGTCCCTGCGCTTGAAGCAAGAACACATCGTAAGAATCGAAGTGCGGCCCCACACCGCCGCCGTCGGCCGCGTAGCTGATCATCAAGTCGTCGAGGCGGGCATCGGGAAGGAAGCGGAATTGGCGTAACAAGTCGTCGGCCGCGCGCTCATGCAAGTTCACACCCTGTACCAGTAAGGTCCAGTCTTTGTTTTCTTTGCGTGGTAGCGCAGCAATAGGGCCGTTCTGCATTTCCCAGTGACTATTAAAACAACTGACCAGACGCGATTCGACGTCTTCGCGGCCGGTCAAGTCAAATAATTGCTCCTGGCTGAGCGGCGGCACGAAGCCAGGAATAGCTTGGCGGATTAATAAAGGCTTTTTGTGCCAATATTCTTGGAAGAATTGTTCCGCGGTAATTCCGCCGAGCAGTGTCAGGGGGAGGAGGTTTTTTTTCATGGCGATATTATAGGCTGAGCTTGGCTGTGCTGCTAGACGAGTATAATCTGCTATGAATATTTATTTTTTAAGGAAATTGTATGAAGATTGTCAAAAATTCAGTTGTTACTGCCCGCTATACCTTATCCGACGCGCAAGATAACCTGATCGAAGAAGGTCAGGAGCCGATGGTGTACCTGCATGGTGGCTATGACAATATCTTCCCGAAAATCGAAGAAGCGCTTGAAGGTAAAGAAGCCGGCTTCTCCACAATTTTGCAATTGAACCCAGAAGATGCCTTTGGCGATTACGATGCGACCCTGGTGAAAGTAGAGACACGCGATCGTTTCCCTTCGCCACTGGAAGTCGGGATGCAGTTCGAGGGCACGCCCGAGCAGGCAGAGCCGTCGGATGAAGAAGATAGCATGCTGTTTACGGTGACCGACATCGCTGATGACAAAGTTGTCCTCGATGGCAATCACCCGCTGGCCGGCATTGCCTTGCGTTTTTCTGTAACGGTTGAAGCGGTACGCGAAGCCAGTGATGAAGAAATTGCTCACGGTCATGTTCATGGCGCGCATGCGCATCATCACGATGAGGAAGATGAAGATGACAGCGGCAACGAATACCGCACTCATTCACTGCACTGAACAACTTAATCGATCGTCGCAAGCGACGATGGAACAGACTCTGGAAGGGGTTTGCATCCCCTCCCATCGGGTCGCTCCTTCCTCGCTCGCCGGCCCCAAGAGGCTGTCGCAAAAGGGTTTTCACTCGGTATCATTACCCCGGTCGGACATCACGTCGTTCCTGCGCGCTTTTGGCAGGAATCCAGCGACGTTCGTGGTTGACTGAAAATGCCAGAAATGATGCTGTTTTCAGTGTTAAAAACGACACTGGGTTCCCGCCAAAAGCATGCGGGAATGACGAGACTGTGGCATGCAGGAATGACGAGACTGTGGCATGCAGGAATGACGAGGTATGCGGTGTTTCAGGTGTAAAAAAGCGTCCATCAGGCTTTTGTGACAGCCTCTGAAGGCCGGGGTTTCAAACCCTGAGTTGATCAATCGGGCCACTTGCGTGGCCCGATTTCGTTTACTGAGCCGCTTGATACAGGCCCTTGAGCGCATACAAGGCCTCGAGTGCCTGGCGCGGGGTCAAGGCATCGGGATCCAAGGCCGCCAATTCCTCATGCAATTCCTCGAATTCCGCCGGCAGTGCCGCCTCCGTTACTGCTGGCAAGCTTGGCGTAGAGAATAGATCGAATTGCGGCGTCGCTTGCAAGGAATGCGCTTCGAGCTCGGCCAAGTGCTTGCGCGCGGCGCGAATCACGCTTTGCGGTATGCCGGCCAGTTGTGCTACTTGCAGGCCATAGCTTTGCGAAGCCGGGCCGCTTTGCACGGCATGTAAGAAAACGATTTTCTCTTTATGCTCGACCGCTGACAAATGCACATTGGCTGCACTCGGATGTAAGTCTGGCAGTTGCGTGAGTTCAAAGTAATGGGTCGCAAACAAAGTGTAACTGCGCGATACCTCGATCAAATGTTTCGAAATCGCCCAGGCCAGTGCCAAGCCGTCGAAGGTCGAGGTGCCACGGCCTACCTCATCCATCAAGACCAAAGAGTGCGTGCTGGCAGCATTGAGAATAGCAGCCGATTCCGTCATTTCCACCATGAAGGTGGAACGCCCACCGGCCAGATCATCGGCTGCGCCGATGCGGGTAAAAATCCTGTCGATGGGGCCGATGGCGGCCGCTGTTGCCGGCACATAGCTGCCAACATAGGCGAGCAGGGTGATCAGCGCAACCTGGCGCATGAAGGTCGATTTACCACCCATATTCGGACCGGTGATCAACAACAGTTTGCGTTCTTCAGAGAGTTCGCAATCATTGGCAATAAATCGTTCGATTTGATTTTCCACCACCGGGTGACGACCCTGTTGTATCCGCAACTGTGGTTCCGCGAGTAGTTGCGGCGCGCACCAATTGTTGCGCAGGGCATGGCCGGCCAAACCAGCCAAGGCATCGAGCTGGGCGATGGCATGGGCGATCGTTTGCAATTGAGTTATGTGGAGCGCAATGTGTTGTAGCAATTGATCGAACAGAATTTTTTCACGCACCAAGGCCCGGTCTTGGGCTGACAAAGCCTTGTCTTCAAAGGCTTTCAATTCTGGCGTGATATAGCGTTCGGCATTTTTGAGTGTTTGACGACGGCGATAATTATCAGGCACTTTATCGCTCTGGCCGTTGGTGACTTCGATATAGAAACCATGCACACGGTTATATTCGACACGTAAATTGGCAATGCCGGTGCGTTCGCGTTCGGAAATTTCCAGGTCGATCAGAAATTGTCCGGCATTTTCGGATAAGGCGCGCAATTCATCGAGCTCGGCATCGTAACCGGTGGCAATCACGCCACCATCGCGCACCATGCTCGCCGGCACCGGCATGAGGCCGCGCTCCAGTGCGTCGAGGCAGTCGATCGGGGTCGCCAAGTCTGCCAACGCCATCGCCAGTACGCTGGTTTCTGAAGCGCTCAGACAGTGGCTGACGAGTTGGCGTAACTGCGGCAATTGTTGCAAGCCATCGCGCAGGCCGGACAGGTCGCGCGGTCGTGCCGATTGCAGGGCAATGCGCGTGGTAATTCGTTCGATGTCGGGAATGGCATTGAGAATCGGCACAAACTGCTCAGCGGCATCGGTTTGTATCAAGGCGGCGATGGCGGCATGGCGCGAGCGTGCCACGGCTTGATCGCGGCGCGGATGATGCAACCAATGACGCAGCAGGCGTGAACCCATCGCGGTGCGGCAGTGATCGAGCAGGGAAAACAGGGTCGGCGCTTCTTGGCCGCGCAGGGTTTCGGTCAATTCCAAATTACGCCGCGTCGCGCTGTCGAGGCCGATGAATTCTTCTTCGCTTTCTACTGTTAAACTGTTGACATGACGCAGTCCGCGTCCTTGGGTACTTTCCGCGTAGCGCAGCAAGGCACCGCCGGCACCGAAGGCCGCACTCATCATATCGGCACCGAAACCACTGAGGGTGGCCGTACCCATTTGATCTTCCAAGGCTTTTTGCCCTTGTTTGAGATCGAAGTGCCAGTCCGGGACTTCGGAAAATTTCCCCGGCAATTGCTGATGAAATTCTTCCAACAACAGGGTACCGGCCGACAGCAGAATTTCAGCCGGAGAAATGCGCTCCAATTCTTGCATCAAGCGGTTGCGCAAGGCTTTCTCTTCGCATTGAAATTCCATTAATTTCAATGCGCCACTGGCCAGCGACAGCCAAGCCAAGCCAACGGTAATGGTTTTACGTTGTTGCAGCATTACCAGCGCGAGTAAAGGGCGTTCTGATTTTTCCGGCAATAAATCGGTGTCAGTCAGGGTGCCGGGAGTGATCACGCGCATCACCTTGCGTTCTACCGGACCCTTGCTGGTCGCCGGATCGCCGATTTGTTCACAGATCGCTGCCGATTCGCCCAGCTTGACCAGTTTGGCCAGATACGTTTCGAGCGAGTGAAACGGTACGCCAGCCATCTTGATCGGGTTACCACCGGAACTGCCGCGTTGCGTGAGCGTGATACCCAGCAGGCGCGAGACTTTTTCGGCATCGCCAAAAAACAATTCATAAAAATCACCCATGCGATAGAACACCAAGGTATCGGGATGCTCGGCTTTGATGCCTAAATATTGCAGCATCATGGGGGTATGTTTGGCCTCAGAGTCGGGCGTTGCGCTGGATTTCTTTTTGTCTGTCATGTACTCGGTCTTGAAATGGGATGACGACCTGCAGGGGCTGCGGTGCTTGCCAAGAGTCTGTTGCGACGTGTGCGGCTGCTCGTCGGCCCTGCGTCAGTCGATAAAACAGGAATGGTAAATCAATCACGCAGAGCGCGGGGAACTTTGCGTACGATTTCACTGCGCTGCGCTGGCGCTTTCTAAAAAGCCAGCAAGATATTCTGGAATTTCGCTGTATTTGGCAGTAGCATTTTATTTGACATCGCTACATTACAGGATAGAAATCATGACTGCTATTGCCTTCGATACCCTGAAAATGGTCGAGCAACTTGAGCATGCCGGTTATTTATCTGCGCAAGCGAAACGCGTACGCAATTGGCCTTGCTTGACACGGTGATGCCAATCAAGGCGACTTATTTTCCCTTCTTCTTGCACAGGCGCTCGCGAACTCCATCGCTGGGCGTTCAATATAGCGAAAACTCAGAAAACTGAGTACGACCACGACGGGCGTGAGTAAGAGTGTGTTTGCCCAATGCACGAGTAGTGAGGGGCTTGCTTGTGGTGCCGCTACCATGTCAAACGCGACAAACAAAATAATTCCATGCAGCATATACACGCTGTAGCTGATGCGCCCCATGGCGATGGCCGTCGCGTTGCTCAGCAATCCGAATAGATTATTTCCGCCGGCGATCAGTGCGAATGGGATGGTCAACAGAGCTACTGCGGCGAAATGGTAGGCAGAACGAAATAGGATAACGAGCACGACGAGGCAGGCAATGCACAGCACGGACGAGACTTGATGTCTCGCTAATTGGCAAAATCTCTTTGATCTGACCAATGCGGCGGCGACCAGTCCGCCCAAAAACATGCCAAGTATCTTAGGTGCTGCATGCATGCCAATAGCGATGATGATGCCGCACCAGCCCAGTAGCAGCCACCTTGTGGGTGGGCGTATGCCGAATGCACAAGCGCTCAATGGCAGCAGCGAGTAAAACACCCATTCGTAGGCAATCGACCAACTGACCCCGGCGATAATGAGTGCGGTGCCCTCGAGGCCGTTGATATCGGGCGTGCCGAACAGGCTGAATCCAGCCCAGCGGGCGATGGCCGCGAGCAGGTCGAGCGGTGCTTGCTTGAGTTGTCCATCTGTTTTGATTGCCACAATCAGAACAAGCAGCAGCAGCGCAAAAAAGTACAAAGGGGCGAGACGAAACAGGCGCGATATATACAGTTTTCTCCAATCAATCGGCCTCAGCTTGGCGGCAAATAATTTGGAAAAATACAGGAAGCCACTGACCATGAAAAACAGCACGACACTGCTTTCGCCGAAATGCGTGAAAAGATTGGATGGTGGGACGCGCCATATGCCCGTGTGTAAATAAAAATACCAAATGCTTGCGTGGTGCAGAAAAACGAAGGCGGCGAGGTAGCCGCGCAAACCATCAATGCTGGCCAAGTGAGCGGGGGAATCTTTGCTCGGCGCGCACTTCTCAATGAGGTGGACGGTGAGTGCAATGGTCGCCAAGATCGCAATGGCGGCGAGGTAACTTGATTGATTCAAAGCGAGCCACACAGAGTGATAGTGAAGCGCTTGGAACGACTGCGCGTGTCAAAGGTTCACGCGCAAGCAAAGGCAGCGCGTGTTTTTGGTCGTTTTTTTCAAGTTCCGCTGAGTTACTGGAAGTGATCTGAGTTGTTAAAAAAAACCGCCCGCAGACTTTATGCCTGCGGGCGATTTTTTTCAAGCTACACCGATTGAAAAGACTCAGACGTTACCGCGACCACCAGAGCGACGTGGCGTCGACTGTTTCACTACCGGACGCGTGCCCGGTGTGCGTGGTTTGGCACCGCCTGGCGCGGAATTGCCGCGCGCTTGGGCCGGTTTGTTACCCTGTGGCGAACGACCGCCACGACCGCCACCACCACCTGGTGCGCGGCCTTCAAAGCTGCGCAACTGTATAGGCTGCGCTTTGGCGTGCGGGTCAGGGATGAAGCCATCGATGATCTCTTGTGGAATCTGACGCTTGATCAATTTTTCGATATCGGCCAACAATTTGAATTCATCGACACACACCAGCGACACCGCTTCACCGGTCGCACCGGCGCGGCCAGTACGACCGATGCGGTGAACGTAATCTTCGGGCACATTCGGCAAATCGTAATTGACTACATGCGGCAATTGATCGATGTCGATACCGCGCGCGGCGATATCGGTGGCGACCAAGACAGTCAAGCTGCCTTCTTTGAATTCAGCCAAAGCCTTGGTACGTGCCGACTGGCTCTTGTTGCCATGGATAGCCATGGCAGAGATGTCGTCTTTCAATAATTGTTCGACCAATTTATTGGCACCATGTTTGGTGCGTGTAAACACCAATACTTGGTTCCAGGAATGTGTCTTGATCAGATGCGCGAGCACCGGATGTTTTTTATCGCGGTCAACCGGATGGACTTTCTGAGCGATGATTTCGACGGTCGAATTGCGACGCGCGACTTCGATCATGGCTGGATTATTCAAGAGGCGATCGGCCAAGACTTTGATTTCATCGGAGAAGGTCGCCGAGAACAACAGGTTTTGTCGTTTCGCTGGCAGGATCGCCAAGACTTTTTTGATATCGTGAATGAAGCCCATATCGAGCATACGATCGGCTTCATCGAGTATCAAAATTTCGACGTGGCGCAGATCAATCGTGCCTTGCTGATGATGGTCGAGCAGACGCCCTGGTGTGGCCACCAAAATATCGACGCCGTGCTTCAAAAGCTTGATTTGAGGATTAATACCGACCCCGCCGAAAATCACGCCGGAAGTCAGGGGCACATATTTGCCGTAAGTTTCCACGCTTTCTTGCACCTGGGCTGCCAGCTCACGCGTTGGTGTCAACACCAGTGCGCGGATGGGACGACGGCTCAGTTTGTCTTTCGGCGCATTGAGTGAGGTCGACAGACGTTGCAAAACCGGCAGAGTGAAGCCAGCAGTTTTGCCGGTACCGGTTTGCGCACCGGCCAGCAGATCGCCGCCTTTGATGACGGCTGGAATTGCTTGCAGCTGAATTGGGGTCGGGGAGGTGTAGCCTTGTTCGCTGACGGCGCGGACAATGTCCTCGGACAGACCGAGTTCGTTAAATGATGACATGTGTTTCTAATGATTTGGTGAAAGCATGGACCAACTTGCATCGGTCCTGTGAAAAAGCGAAGCCCAGACTGCCGCAAACGGCAGTGAGAGATTATTTTTTGGCGGCACCTGCAAAGCTTTGCAGTAAGTTGACCATTTGTCCGAACACTTTTGGTGTGCCGGCCAAGATATCACCTTTGTGCAGATAATCGGAGTCGCCGACGAAGGTACCGACGATGCCGCCGGCTTCGGTTATCAGCAAAGAGCCGGCAGCGAGATCCCAAGGTGCCAGACCTTTTTCGAAAAAGCCATCGAGACGACCGGCCGCAACATATGCCAAATCGAGGGCGGCAGCACCCGGCCTTCTGAGTCCTTGACATTTCGCAGTCATGATTTTGAACATTTCGACATACTGGTCGAGGCCGGACAGATCACGTGATGGAAAACCGGTGCCGATCAAGGCATCAGCAATTTTATCGCAACGGGTAACACGGATGCGTTTATCATTGAGGTAGGCACCGCCGCCTTTGCTGGCGGTAAACATCTCATTGCGCGTAGGATCATAGACCACGGCTTGTGTAATGACGCCGCGATGTTGCAATGCTATCGATACGCAATATTGCGGGAAACCGTGGATGAAGTTGGTGGTGCCATCGAGTGGATCGATGATCCAAACGAATTCACTTTCGTCGTGTAAGTTAGCGGAGGCACCCGATTCTTCGGCCAAGATCGCATGATCTGGGTAGGCTGTTTTCAAGACTTCGATGATGGCTGCTTCAGCAGCTTGATCGACTTCGGTTACAAAGTCATTGAAATGTTTCTCTGTGACGCTGACGCGGTCGAGATCAAACGAGGCGCGGTTGATGACGGTCGCGCCGCGACGAGCGGCTTTAACAGCCGTATTGAGCATTGGGTGCATAAGTTTTCCGATAAAATGACGGCAGACAGCAGCGCTTCACCTTCGGATGAAGTACCCTGATCTGCTACACAAAAATGATAAAGAGCGTGCGTAACTGTCATCGTAAAACGGTGCCGCCATACGTAGCACAACCATAACAATCAACGCTGAATACCGCTATTTTAAATGAACTTGCCCGAAACTGACACATCTCTTTTCAAACGCCTGCGCTTCGTGCTGGTCGAAACCAGTCATCCTGGCAATATTGGTGCGGCCGCAAGGGCGATTAAAACCATGGGCTTCGGCCAGTTGGTACTGGTCAACCCACGTTTTGACGATGCCTTAAGCCATCCCGATGCGATTGCCTTTGCCAGTGGCGCACTCGACATTCTCGAGGGCGCGCGGATCGTCAGCACCATGGACGAGGCTTTGCACGGCTGTCAATTTGTCGCTGCCGTCAGCGCCCGTTTGCGCGAATACTCACCCCCCTTGATCACACCGCGCGCCTTTGCCAAGAGCGCAGCCGAGCAGAGTGCTGGCGAGGTTGCGCTGATTTTCGGCAGTGAACGCTATGGCTTGCCGAATGAAGTCGTGATGAATTGCCAAACGCTAATCAATATTCCAGCCAACCCGGTGTATTCTTCGCTCAATCTGGCGCAGGCGATTCAATTGCTGGCGTATGAAAGCCGCATTGCCGCCCTCGATACGGAAACGCCACCGCCCGGTGAGCAGAAAATCGGCTTTCAGGGTGTGCGTGCCAGCAATGAAGACGTCGAGCGTATGTATACGCACTTAGAACAGGCCCTCATCGCCATCGATTTTCTCGATCCGGAAAAACCGAAAAAGCTCATGCCGCGCTTGAAGCGTCTGTTCGCGCGTGCCGAACTCGAAGCGGAAGAAGTCAGTATTTTACGCGGCATCGCCAATAAGATCCTCGCTGACCGAACTGCGCAATAGCGCGCAATAAGCGTGGCGAAAAGATTGAACTCTACTGCTTTGTTGTTTAAATTGATAAATATGATGAAATGCATTAGTTGTAATGCAATTAGTTTATCCTTTAGTATTTGCACAAGCGAACAGTTTTGTTATAACCAAGGTAATATTGCAATATCAAGAACAGTGCCAAACAGCAAGTACTTTTAATTTATCGAGGATATGATTATTTCTGTACCATTTCGCCCATCTTCTGTTTATTTATTGTGTGCCAGCGCTTTTTTGACTTGCCACGCAGGTAATGCTCATGCGCTCGGTCTCGGTAATTTGCACGTTCTTTCCAATCTTGGCCAAACGCTCAGTGCCCAGCTTGAAATCAGTGGGGTGGAAGCCGCCGATATGGATGCCAATTGCTTTACTGCCAGTCTTGAAAGCTTGGAGGGTTTGCCGCTTTCCAAGCTCAGTTTGTCGGTATCGAGCCAATGCAAGCGGCGGATGCTGAATTTGGCGAGCAATAAAAACATCGTCGAACCAGCGGTGAAGCTCTTAGTCAAAGTCAGTTGTGAAGTACAGTTGCACCGAGAATTTTCTGTCTTGCTCGATCCGCCGGAGTTCAATTCCATCGCCTTGCCTGGTGTAAGTTCGCCCACTTCCGGCGCCGAACCGACGGCGGCAACACCAGTACAGCGGCCGCGCAAAACACCCCGCACGAGCGAGACAGCGAGCGCGCCGGCCGCCGTGTCAGCCGCGACTACGCCGACGGCCGAAAAAACCAGCAAGCCCAAACTGCGCGCCGCCGTGACCGTGCCGCGTAACACCGGTCGCGATACCTTGAGTTTATCTGACCAGATCGAGCCGGTGTCGAGCGGCTTGAAGATGGCGCAAGAGTTGACTGTGCCAGAAAACGCCGGCAGCGAGCAGAGTAATAGTGAGTTACGACGTGCACAAGTGCAATTTGCCGCCATGCTGCGTGACGAGCCGGTGCAGCCGGCAAGCGCTGTAGTTACGACCGTTGCGACGGCTGCTGCAGACCAAACTGCACTGCAAACGCTGCAGCGTGAAGCTGCGCAGCTGAAACAGCAATTGGGGCGCGAGAAAGCGGCGCTCGATGAGGCGCGCGCGAGTTCGGTCGCAAAGGATTGGGTGTATTTCTTTCTGGTCTTGCTGGCCGCCTGCTTGGCCATTGTAGGCTTGTTGTTCGCATATATTCGTCGTTTGCATCACACGCATTCAGCCACGTGGTGGGAGCAGGGCCAAGCCACTAAATCGACCAATGAGAACCGACGCCACATCGAAGACTTGGTCAACAGCGTGCAGGCGACTTACGAAACGGGGGCGGACAGCGCCATTCTCAGCGCACATCAATTAGCATCCACCGAGCGCGAAGTCAGCGTGCCCACCGCACCGCAGAATGCCAGCAGTGTCGCACTGGGGCCGCTCGATGTCTCTTCCGTGTTCGGCAAAAATTACTCGCCGACCCTGGAAGACAGTAACAGCAGTACGTTTAACTTCTTTTCCACCCGCGATATCGCGGTGAAAGTAGAAGAGATTTCTGACGTTACCCAAGAGGCTGAATTTTGGATGTCGGTCAATGACCCGGAACGTGCGATTGAAATTCTTGAGCCTCAGGCCGACCTGACGCATCCGGAATCGCCGGTGCCTTGGTTGTATCTGCTCGATTTGTACAAGGTAACAGCAAATAAAGAGAAATATAATAGTTTGCGTGATCGATTTATTGTTTTTTTCAATGCCAATGTACCCGAATTTGATATCGATCCGATCAGCTTGCCAGCCCGTCAACTCGATGACTTCGACCACTTGAGCAGAAAAGTCTGTTCCGTCTGGAATACCAAAGACAGTCTGCCATTCTTGGAAAGTTTATTGATCGATGACCGCGATGGCAAGCGTATGGGCTTTGAGTTGCCGGTGTATCGCGATATTTTATTATTGATTGCCATCGCCAATGAGTTGGAACGCCAAAAGACGCTGACCGGTCAAGCTGGCTGGGTTCGCCCACCTGACAGCGAGAAGCCCGGCCTTCCGCTCGATCTTAAGCTTGATCTCAAAGCCGAAGAAAATGAGCATGTCATCAATTTTGAACAGATTGATTTTAAGCAGAAATCCGAATAATTCGGCAACGCGAGGCCAGTGCGCGTCATCCCCGTCTGGCACCCCTATCTACCGTGAATGAGTCACCATTATGATCAAATTATGTGGATTTGCAGTCAGTAATTATTACAATAAAGTAAAATTGGTTTTGCTCGAGAAGGGCATCCCCTTTGAAGAAGTGCTGGCATGGACAGATCGCTCGCCAGAGTTGATGCAACACTCGCCTTTAGGCAAAGTGCCGTATATCACGACACCACAGGGCGATTTGTGCGAATCGCAAGTTATCGTCGACTACTTGGAGCAAGCCTACCCAGCGACCCCTCTGTTGCCGGCTGAGCCTTTCGCGGCTGCCAAGGTGCATGAGTTGGTGGTATTTCTGGAATTACATTTGGAATTGGTGGCGCGTGAATTGTATGGACAGGCTTTTTTCGGTGGCACACTGAGTGAAGAGCTGAAAATCAAAATTGAAAAGCAATTGACTCGCAACATCGCAGCCTTCGCCAAGCTGGCAAAGTTCGACACGTATTTGTATGGAGAAAGCTTGACTCAGGCCGATTGCGCCGCAGTCATCCATTTGCCCTTGATTTCCTTGGCAAGCAAGCTGGTTTATGGCCGCGATTTTTTGGCCGACTTGCCGGTCAAAGAGTACCTGAGTCGCTTGTCGGCCCGTCCGCACATGCAAACAATTTTGGCTGATCGCAAAGCTAATCAGGCACTCATGGCGAGTAAGGCGAAGTAAAGTGAAAGAATCGCTGTGGGCCGTTGATCTGCTTAGGGATCACGGCTCACGGCTTCGGGGTTTACACTGCGCGGCGAATTTTTTGCACGGTATAGGTTTTGACTTCAGCCGGGGCATCGATCAACTTAACAATGGCGAAGGTACAGTTGTCGCCGCGCGGAATGCCGCGTTCACGGGCTTTGCGTATCAAGAGTTCGGAGGCCTGGCGCGGTGAATTGGCGGCGACCGCGGCCGACAGTTCGGCATCATCAAAATAATGCCATAGCCCATCGGAACAGACTAAGAAACTGTCATTGACTTGCAACTGCTCGCACTGACCGAAGCTGATGTAGGGTAGAGTGTTGGTCGAGCCGAGCACATTGACGAGGATATTCGAGAGCCGGTGAGTTTTTGCTTCTTCGGGTAAAATTTTTCCTTCATCGACCAATTTTTCTACATACGAATGATCGCGTGTTTTTTCGGCGAAATTCGGTCCGTTGAAGCGGTATAGGCGCGAGTCGCCGGCATGGGCCCAAATCGCCTCTTGTTTGGGCGTGATCACCAGTGCGACGAAGGTGCTGTGTGGTTCTTTCTCGGCTGACACGGCACTCAGGGTGATCACAGCGTGAGCTTCCATGACGATATTTTGCAGTAACTGACGGACATCGTTACCCGGATAAAATTCATCGAACAATTGTTTGGTGGTACGGATCACTTGCTCAGCCGCGAGTGCGCCACCGCTTTTTCCACCCATGCCGTCGGCCACCACCGCCAGCATATAGCCGGGCGCATTGGGCGCGGCAAACAGGGCGACGCGGTCTTGTTGCTCTTGGCGATCACCGATGTGTTGCCCGGTGCCAGCTTCTATCTTATATTGGCTCATACGTCTCGGTAGATTACACTAGCGAAAAGTCAGTGGTTCTGACTCCCCATGATTTGGCACTAATGAGCATCATTTTACTTTAAGCTGAAGGTTATGAGTCATTTTGAACAAGTACGGCAAAGAATTATTGATTTGGAAGTCGAACATCGCGATCTCGACGTGCTTATTCTGGCCTTGATGCGAGATGCTACGCATGATGAATTACAATTGCGTCGACTCAAAAAACGTAAATTACAATTGAAAGACCATATTACCTTACTTAAAATGCAATTAATGCCGGATGTGCCGGCCTGAACCGCGCATCGCGCATAGCGTCCGTCTGGTTATTTATTTATTTAGTTTGAGATTGTCCCATTTTGAGTGAAATTTCCACCCCTGTTGCGGCGGTTGGCATCCATGATGCCGAAGTCGAACAAATTTTCAGTGCTGCCGGCCCTTTGAGTGCCGCCTTGCCCGGTTATCGCCCGCGCGCCGCGCAGACCGAGATGGCCAAGGCGATTGCGCGCGCGATCTCGGGACAAAGTACCTTGCTGGCCGAAGCCGGCACCGGTACTGGCAAGACCTATGCCTATTTGGCACCGGCTTTGTTGTGGGGCGGTAAAGTCATCGTTTCCACCGGCACCAAAAATCTGCAGGACCAATTATTTTCGCGTGATATCCCGACCGTCAAGCGCGTGTTACAGGCACCGGTATCGGTGGCCTTGCTGAAAGGACGCTCGAATTACCTGTGTCATTATCACCTTGAGCGTACTTTGCAAAATGGCCGGCTCAGCTCACGCGAAGATATCGGTTATTTGCGTGATATTTCGCGTTTCATGAAAACCACTTCGAGTGGCGACAAAGCCGAACTCGCGCGCGTACCGGAAACTGCCAGTGTCTGGGCCTTGGTGACCTCGACCAAGGATACCTGCATGGGCTCGGAGTGTCAGTACTATCAGGATTGCTTTGTCATGAAGGCGCGCAAAGAAGCTCAGCAAGCCGACATCGTGGTGGTCAATCACCACTTGTTCTTTGCCGATGTGGCATTGAAAGACACCGGCATCGCCGAACTGCTGCCCTCGGCCAATACGGTGATCTTTGATGAAGCACACCAGTTGCCGGAAACCGCGACCTTGTTTTTTGGTGACACGGTTTCTACCTCGCAAATCTTGGAATTATGCCGCGATGTGCAAGCAGAGGGTTTATCTCATGCCCGCGATGGTGCCGAATGGAGTAAGTTGGTCGCCCCGGTCGAGCGCGCGGCGCGCGATCTGCGATTAGCGTTTCCACAGGATGTGGTGCGGCTGGCGATTGAACAAATTGCTGCTTCCAGCCCGTTTTTTGAATTTCTCGAAGCGCTCAAAACCAGTCTGGCGGAATTGATCGTCGTACTGGAACAGCAAGCGGTACGCGCCGAAACATTGGAGCAGTGTCGCGCCCGGACCATCATGCTCAATGATCAGATTCATGCTTGGAATGCGGCACCGGAGGGCAAGGAGAAAGAGGGCGACTATGTGTTGTGGGTCGAGGCATATTCTGTCTCTCTGCAGTTGCATCGTACACCTTTGTCGATCGCACCGATTTTCAATAAACAACGTGAAGGTGTGCCACGCACTTGGATCTTCACTTCCGCCACCATGGCAGTGAAAAATGATTTCACTCATTTTGTTTCGCAAATGGGCTTATGGAATGAGCCGGCACATACTTGGCCCAGCCCCTTCAATTATCAGGAGCAGGGCTTCTTGTATGTGCCTAACGGCATGCCTGAGCCGAATTCGCGCGACTATGCCGATGCCGTGGTCGATGCTGCGCTGCCGGTGATTATCGCCGCTGGCGGCCGGACGTTTTTGCTGTGCACCACATTGAAAGCAGTCAAATTCAGTGCTGGCAGGTTAAAAGAAGAGTTTGACAAGCGCGGCTTGAATTTCCCCCTGTTCGTGCAGGGTGATGCCGGACGCACCGAATTACTCGATCGCTTCCGCGCCGCTGGCAATGGCGTCTTGATCGGCAGCCAGAGTTTCTGGGAAGGCGTGGATGTGCGCGGTGAAGCGCTGTCTTTGGTGATCATCGATAAGCTGCCATTTTCGCCGCCCGATGATCCGGTATTGGCTGCGCGAATTACGGCGATGGAAAAAAAGGGGCTCAACGGCTTTGTTCACCATCAACTGCCGGAAGCGATCATCAATCTCAAGCAGGGTGCTGGCCGACTGATACGCGATGAGACCGACGTTGGTGTATTGATGATTTGCGACCCGCGTTTAATTTCCAAACCGTATGGCAAGCGCATTTGGCAAAGTCTACCTGCCTTTACGCGCACGCGTGTGGAAGCCGATGTGATTGCATTTTTTGAAAATCTCAAGCCGGGGGCAGCAAAGACTGCGGTCGACCAGAAGTAAGCTTCGCCCTGCCTAGTGCATGTTGTTAATTTCCGTGCCAAAAAAACGCCCCATACTTTGCGTATGGAGCGTTTTTTTTTGGGCCGGGAACACGACTATGCGGCCCTTACTCTTACCAAATTGAGACCCGCTCAGCCGGCGGTAAATACATTTTATCGCCCGACTTGACGTCATAAGTGCGGTAAAACGGTGTCATATTACGCAAGGTGCCGTTGATGCGGAATTGTGGCGGCGAATGCGGATCGGTTTTAGTGCGTACGATCGATTCTTCGTCACGCATCTTGTTTTGCCAGGAACGCGCAAAGCCGAGGAAGAAACGTTGGTCGCCGCTCAAGCCATTGATAACCGGTGCCGGTCTGCCACCCAAGGATAATTGGTAGGCTTTATAAGCGATCGCCAAGCCTGAATTATCGGCAATATTTTCACCCAAGGTCAGGGCACCATTGACGAAATAACCAGCAACCGGACTGTAGCTATTGTATTGCTTGATCAAGGCGGCGGTTTTGACCGTAAACTTGGCATGATCGTCGGCCGTCCACCAGTCACGCAAATTACCGAGTCCATCGTATTGCGCACCTTGATCATCAAAGCCATGGCTGATTTCGTGCCCGATCACCACGCCGATGGCACCGTAATTGGTGGCGTCGTCGGCCTTGGCGTCAAAGAATGGCGCTTGCAGTATCGCTGCCGGGAAGACAATTTCATTCATTTCCGGGTTGTAATAAGCGTTCACCGTCTGTGGCGTCATTTCCCAAGTCTCGCGGTCGACCGGTTTGCCTAGCTTGGCCAGTTCAGTTTGGTTCGCATGCAAACGGATGTTGCGTAAATTAGCGACCGGATTGCCCTTACTGATTTGCAGTGAAGAGTAATCGCGCCATTGATTCGGGTAGCCGATTTTACTCTTGAATAAGGCCAGTTTGGTTTGCGCTTCTTTTTTGGTTTCCGGGCTCATCCAATCGAGCGTATCGATACTGTTTTTATACGTCACCAACAGGTTGGCGACCAGTTGTTCCATCTTGGTTTTGCTTTGTGCCGGGAAGTAGCGCGCAGCATATTCTTTACCCAGGCTTTCACCGAGGCCGGAATCGACCAAATTGACGCCGCGTTTCCAGCGCACTTGCTGTTTCGGTACGCCGCGCAAGACTTGATCATAGAAAGCAAAGTGTTCGGCATCGAATTGCTGTGGCAATTGGGAGGCGGCCGAACTGAGTAAATTCCACTTCAATACTTGCTTGAGTGTCGCCAGCGGGGTGGTCTGCAATAACTGATTGAGGCCGCTCAGATAAGTCGGTTGGCCGATAATCACGCGGTCGATTTTGCCACTCACACCTAAGGCGCTCAGGTAGCTGGTCCAATCGTAGCCGGGGGTCAGCTCGTCGAGCTTGTTTAAGGCAATATTGTTGTAGGCCTTGATCGGGTCGCGCAGGGCGACTTTATCCCATTGTATGGTGGCCAGCGCGGTTTCAAACGCCACAATCGCTTTGGCACTATCGGCGGCATGCGCTTGTCCCGCCATGCGCAACATTTTTTCTATATGCAGTTGGTATTTCCGACGCGCATCGTTGAGCTTGGCGTCATCTGCTTTTAAATAGTAATCGCGATCGGGTAAGCCCAGGCCAGATTGGCCGATGTCGAGTACGTATTTGCTCGAATCTTTATTGTCCTGATGCACTTGTATGGCATAGGGGGCGTTGATACCGCGTAAATTGAACCATGCCATTAATGCCGGAATTTGCTGCTTATCCGTTAAAGCGTCGATCTGGGCGAATTCAGCGTTGAGCGGCTTCAAACCCAGGCTTTCAATTTGCTTGGTATCCATGAAGCTCAGGTATAAGTCACTGATCTTTTGTTCCTCACTGCCCGTTTTGTGCTTGCCTTTGGCGATGTCCTCGATCAAGCTATGCAGTCTTGTGCGCACGCCTTCATCGAGTTCAACAAAGGGATTGATGGACGAGCGGTCGGCCGGGATCTGGGCGGCCTTAATCCATGCACCATTGACGTGCCAGAAGAAATCATCTTGGGCGCGGGCGGAACCATCGACTTCGCCCATGATCAGTGCTGGAGCGGCGGCCGTTGTGGCGGCAGAGGCCGGTGCCATACCAGTTGTGCTGGCAATCATTAGCGCCATTGCGCTCAATACTCTTATTTTCACTTGTTTCTATCTCCGATGTTAAGTAAATGCAATGGCGAAGTGAGGAGGTATTGTTGCCTTGAGGCATCAACAACAGGTCTGACTCAGCGATAACTTGGACTGATAAGCTTCAAAACAGTTCATATTCTGAAAGAATATTTTCAACAATACAAGATTACTCGTCTGCGCGCAAATTTAATGAGAGTTTCAGGGAGAGGATGCCTCAATGTGCTCAACCAGCAGTTGCACCCGTGTGACGCCATTGTATTCATTGGCATCGAGACGAAACGCGACGCGCACCCGTTCCGGCAAGCTGTCGGTATGGCCGAACCAAATCGCCTCATAGCGTTTGCCGTGCTTTTCCAGTTGCAGCTTGAGGTGGCGCTCTTTGAGTACGCGCTGGGAAATCAGTTTGAAGTCGTCGCAAAACAGCGGCACCGGAAAACCTTGGCCCCAGACTTGGCCATCGAGCAGGGCGATGAAGTCGGTGGTGAAGTAGCTTTCTTCGAGTATGCCGTCGGTGGTGATGATGCGTTCGAGCTCACTTTGGCTCAGCCAGCTTTGCGCCACGGCTTCGAAGGCGGCGGTAAATGCCGCTAAGTCGCCTTGTTGCAAGGTCAGGCCAGCCGCCATGGCATGGCCACCGAATTTCTGTATCAGCCCCGGGGCGTGCTTGGAAACTAAATCGAGCGCATCACGCAGGTGAAAGCCTGGAATCGAACGCCCTGAGCCTTTGATGATGCCATCGCTGCCGGGCGCGAAGGTAATGGTAGGGCGATAAAACTTATCTTTCAGACGCGAGGCGACGATGCCGATCACACCTTGGTGCCAGCTGTCATCGTAAACGGTGATGCTGTGCTTGCTGCCGGGATCGAATTGATCGAGGTGGAGCATTGCAACATCCTGCATTTCGCGTTCAATTTCCTTGCGGTCGGCATTGATGCCGTTGAGTTCTTGCGCGATCGCCCAAGCGCGTCCTTCATCATCGGTGCTCAGGCATTCTATGCCCAAGGCCATATCGGCCAGACGACCGGCAGCGTTGAGCCGCGGGCCAAGGGCAAAACCGAGGTCAAAGGGGCTGGCCGAACGCGGCTCACGGCCAGCGACACGGAATAAGGCGGCAATGCCTGGGCACATGCGGCCGGCGCGCATGCGTTTGAGTCCTTGCGCCACCAAGATGCGGTTATTGGCATCGAGTACGACGACGTCGGCCACCGTACCCAATGCCACCAGATCGAGCAGACTGTCGAGCTTCGGTTGACTCTGTTGATCAAACACGCCACGTGCGCGTAGCTCAGCACGCAGGGCTAGCAAGACATAAAACATCACGCCGACACCGGCTAAATTTTTGCTGGCGAATTGGCAGTCGGGTTGATTCGGGTTGACGATGGCCGCGGCCTCCGGCAATTCTTGTCCCGGTAAATGGTGGTCGGTCACCACCACCGGTACGCCGGCGGCAGCCGCAGCGGCGACACCGTCAACGCTGGCGATGCCGTTATCGACAGTGATGATGATATCCGGGGCTTTTTCTCTGATCGTCAGGGCCACGATCTCGGGCGTCAGGCCGTAACCGTATTCGAAGCGATTCGGCACGATATAATCGACCTCGGCACCGAGCATGCGCAAGCCGCGCAGTGCGACCGCACAGGCGGTGGCACCATCGCAATCATAATCGGCGACGATGACTAATTTTTTTTGTGCGCTGATGGCATCGGCCAACAGCTTGGCGGTCGGCGCAATCTGGTGCAAGCCGGCCGGGCTGAGCAGGGCGCTGAGTTCGGTCGAGAGGGCGGCGTGATCGCAGGCGTTGCGGGCGGCATACAGGCGCGCCAGCACTGGGTGCATGCCATTCTGACGCAACAACTCGGAGGCGCGCAAAGGGTAAGGGCGGGTCGCGATGCGCGTCATGCTGCACCCAAGAAAAACAGTTTGCGTAAGGATGGGCTAGTCCAAAGCCGCCGCCAACTGCGCGCGGGGATGGTGAAGCAGGCGATTTGCCGGGCGTCGCTGCAGACCAGGCGCCATTGTTGTAATTGACCTTGTTTGAGTGCTTGCTCCAACGGCAGGAACCACGCTTGTTCTAACTTTTCCCATTCTATCAGCCATTGATTCCAGTCACCGTTGAGGGCGGCGCTGCTCAGGCTGTCTTGCAAGACGACGCTGAGACTGTCTGCACTGGCGAGCAAGCTGGCGGCATTCTCGGCCTGGGCAAGCTGGCGCGATGCGGGCTGTAGTGCGGCACTGCCGCCTGAAAGCCATAATGAATTGACGGTTCTTTCGCCACGCGCGGCGCGTTGCTCGTTGACTTCGTCGATATACCATTCCATCTGTATTTCGTTTTGCAATTTGCGCCATGCGCGCGCGGCTTCACCGCTTGGCATCCAAATATCGATATTATGGCCGCAAGCGGCATCGCTGGTAGCCGTTTGTAAGTCTGACCAGGCATCGGCGCGCAAAAACCAAGTTTTCGCGTCACCATACAGCAATTCTTGTCCGACTTCACGGCATAGGCGTTCGGCACTGGCGTAGAGTGCGCGTGCTTGGCTGTCTGTCAACACCAGTTGGCGCGTATCGGTCAACACGAGGTGATCGCGTGCAACGTGCAGATGCACCGGTTGCAGCACGAACCAGTAGCCGTGGGGCACCGTGATACCCAAGCTCTGCATCAACTGATGCGCGCAGGCTGGTGCCGTGGCGGCGTCGCTTTCAACTGAGTCAGCGTTGCTGAGCCAATATTCATGTGGCAAGGCTTTGGCAAATTCGGGGTAAGATCGGCGTTCTGGTGCGGCCGCGCCGGCCAACATGCGTGCCAAGGCATCGGCGTGGCAGGCAGCGAGCAAGTCTTTGGCCAAGCCAGCAGGTGGAATGCTGAACGGCAATATCAGTTCTAAATTTTTCATAGACGCCATTATATGGCACACTGCTGGCTGCCCTAATTTGATGAAATGATATTTGCAGTGAAAAATCTCTCTTTTGAATGGCTGGTCGGCTTGCGCTATACCCGTGCCGGTCGGCGCAGTGGTCGTAATAGCTTTATTTCTTTCATTTCCATGATCTCCATGGCCGGTATTGCGCTTGGTGTGGCGGCCCTGATTATCGTGTTGTCAGTGATGAATGGTTTCCAGAAGGAAGTGCGCGACCGCATGTTGTCGGTGCTCGCGCATATCGAAGTCTTCGATGCGACCGGGGCGATTCCGGATTGGCATAAGACGGCACTGGAGACCCAAAAAAATCCGGAGGTACTGGCCAGTGCCCCCTATGTTGATGGTCAAGCCATGATTGTTGGGGATGATGTCATGCGCGGCGTGATGCTGCGCGGCGTATTGCCGGAGCAAGAGTCCCGCGTTTCCGAGGTGGCGACCAAGATCAGCGCAGGCAAATGGTCTGATTTACGTGCCGGTGAATTCAATATCGTGCTCGGCTCGGCACTGGCGAGTGCGCTGCACGTGGGCTTGGGCGACAAGGTCAGGCTGGCCGCGCCGGATGGGCAGATGACACCGGCAGGCATGATTCCTCGCTTCAAGGCCTTCACGGTGGTCGGCATGTTCGATGCCGGTCATTATGAATTTGATTCTGGTATGGCCTTCATGCACATTGAGGATGCACAGAAATTTTTCCGCCTCAGTGCACCGTCCGGGGTGCGTTTGCGCATCAAGGATATGTTGGAGGCACCGAAAGTGGCGCTCGAACTCTCGCACACGCTCAGTGGGGACTTGTTAATTCGCGATTGGTCGCAGCAAAACCGTAATTACTTTACCGCCGTCAAGACTGAAAAAACCATGATGTTCATCATTCTGACCTTAATCGTTGCTGTCGCTGCCTTTAATTTGGTGTCGACCTTGGTGATGACGGTGACCGACAAGCAAGCCGATATCGCGATCTTACGCACCCTCGGGGCGTCACCCTCATCGATCATGAAAATTTTCATGATACAGGGTGGTATCGTCGGCTTGGTCGGCACGGCGCTCGGAGTGGGCGGCGGGGTCTTGGTATCACTCAATATCGATGTGATCGTGCCTTTCATCGAACGCTTGTTCGGGGTTGATTTCTTGCCGAAAGATTTATATTTCATCAGCGCCTTACCGTCCGATTTGCGCTGGCCCGATGTGATGCAAATCAGTTTGATGGCAGTGTTGCTGGCCTTTGCAGCGACGATATACCCGAGCTGGCGTGCTGCGCGCGTCAAGCCGGTGGAGGCTTTGCGTTATGAATGATGATTCCATCAAGCCGGCGGTGGCAGTGTTGCAATGCACCGAGCTGAGCAAACGTTTCAATGAGGGTGAACATGCCGTGCAAGTGTTGCAAGGCATCCGCTTAGCGGTGATGCGTGGCGAGCGGGTCGCCATCATCGGCGCTTCCGGTTCCGGCAAGTCGACGCTGTTGCATCTGTTGGGCGGTTTGGATACGCCCAGCAGCGGCCAAGTGTACTTGCTCGGGCAAGAATTGGCCGGCATGGATGAGACCGCCCGCGGCATCATGCGCAACCAACATCTCGGTTTCGTCTATCAGTTTCACCATTTATTGGCGGAATTTTCTGCCCTCGACAATGTTGCCATGCCTTTGCTGATACGCCGTATGCCGCGTGCGCAAGCGCAGGAGCGCGCGCGCGCCATCCTCACGCGCGTCGGCTTGGCGCACAGGCTTAGCCATGTGCCGGGCGAATTGTCCGGCGGCGAACGGCAACGCGTCGCTTTGGCGCGGGCCTTGGTGAGCGAACCGGCTTGCGTCTTGGCCGATGAGCCGACCGGCAATCTCGATGGCGGCACGGCACAGCAAGTATTTGAATTGATGTTGGAATTGTCGACCACACTCGGTACTGCCTTCGTCATTGTCACGCACGATGCCGCTTTGGCTCAGCGCTGTGACCGCGTGTTCCGGCTCAGTGAGCAGGGTTTGGTGGCGCAAGCCGCTGTCGCTACAGCGGAGGGCTGAGGCATGGCGGGAACGATCAAACAGGTGCTACCAAGGCGACTGTTGCTGTGGTTACTGACGGCGCTGTGCAGCGCGCCGGCTGCAGCCACGACTGACTTGGTATTGCAACTGGAAACCTCGCTCAGCCGCGATAGTAACCCGCTGCGTTTTTATACGGATCAGCTTGATGCTGCACAAAACGCGCTGGCCCGCCCAGCCGCAACGGTGGCGGCGGCCGATTTGCGTCTGGCCGCCATCGTCCCGCTGTTGTCGGATCAAACCCGCTTGATACTGAGTGCCACGCTGGGTGAACGGCATTACAACGCGTATCGCCAGCTCGATCACCAACCGCATGCCGGCGACGCCGCATTCGAATGGGTGGCAAGCAAGTTGCTGAGCGGACGAGTCAGTGTCGGTGCTGCGGAACGTTTGTTTCCCTACCTTAACGGGAGTTTGACTGACAAAGATCTCGAACATGAACAACACGTCGATGCCAGCCTTAACCTACATATCAGCGATGACTGGTTGCTGGCGACGAAATGGTATCGTAGCAGCTTGTCGTATGACCTTAATGTTAATCGGCTCTATGATTTTCGTGAAAGCGGCGAACAACTGGGTCTGCGCTATCTGACCGGCACCGGTTCGAGTATCGAAGCCGGCAATCGCTGGGCGCGCACCGATTACCCCGACAGGAATGCGCAACAGATCAACGATCTCGATCGCCAATATCACGAAAACGAGCTGTTTCTCGACGGCGAATGGCGTTACAGCGTGAAAACCAATAGCAGTGTGCATCTCGGTACGATACGGCGCGCTTACCAAAGCTTAAACGAACGCAATACCCATCTGTTTAATGCGATTTGGCGCGGCACCTACCTGTACTCGCCGAAATTGCGTCTTGATGTGCAATTGTTTGACCGCCCGTTTTCTATCGTCGACCCAAGTGTTCTGTATGTGCAGAGCAAGGGCGCGCGTTTCGATGCTTTATGGAAAACTTCAGAAAAGCTCCAATTCAATCTGTCAGCCTTGCGTCAGAACAGCACCCAGACTTTGATTCCACGTCTCGCTACCGCCGCCAACAGCGGTGCCCTCAGCGAGAATTTGCAAAGACTGGGACTGGGTGCCAGCTATCAATTTGAACGCGGCTTTCGCTTGCTGCTCGATGGTTTTCATGAAAAAACTTCGGGCGATGCGGCAAATTTGAACCTGAGCCAGAACATCGTCAAAGTCGGTTTTGAATATACCTTTGAAAACCAGAGTGGCGCCGCCGGCCGCGCCGGTATCAATCGGTATCAACGGGGTTTGAGTGCTCCTGAGGCGTTACGACCATGACGCCGCTGCGTACCCGGCTGAGCCGTTTAGCGGCGCGCCACGTGGCCTGCAATTGGCTGCCCTTAAACCGCGGACCAGGCGTAGTCAGCCTGTGTTTTGATGATGTGCCGGCCAGTGCCTGCCAAGCTGGCGCGGCGCTGTTGGAAGCTTACGCTGGCCGTGCCAGCTTTTATGTCTGCGGATCGTTGACGGACCAGCCGGAACAGGGGCAGTTATGCCACAGCTTGGCCGATTTGCATAGCTTGGCGCAACGTGGTCATGAAATCGGCTGCCATACCTTTTCGCATACGAATTGCGCGCAACATGAGGTAGCGGCCTTGGCGCGCGACTGGCAAGCCAATCAAGATTTTTTTCAACAGCACGGCCTTCGCACCGGCGGCTTTGCGTTTCCCTTCGGTGCCTACGATCTCGGTAGCAAATTGGCGGCGGCGCGACGCTTCAGCTATAGCCGCATCACCGGCGGCGGCCGTCATGTCGGCCGTGCCGATCTGGCGGCTTTGCGCGCTCAGCCACTGTATGCGGCCAGTACCGATACGGCTGTGCTGGCGCAGCTGATCGCCGACACCGCACGTGACGGCGGCTGGCTGATCTTGTATTCGCATGAAGTCAGCAACACGCCCGGGCCTTGGGGCACCACGCCGGAACAATTAGAGCTGGCGCTGCACTTGGCACAGCAATCTTGCTGTAAAATATTATCAGTTCAGCAAGCAATTGATTTTTTTCGCGCTTAACAAGAGGCCGTTGTCGTAGCCTTCATCTTTATCGTCACATTTTTTGATCAGGTCTTTTCATGAGCCAACACAGCCAGTTTACGCTGCTCAAGCAACGGCGTTTCGCGCCGTTTTTTTGGACCCAATTTCTCGGTGCTTTCAACGACAATGTCTTCAAAACTGCCTTACTGACGGTATTGACCTTCGATGCCTTGCATTGGACCACGCTCGATGTCGGCTTACTCAATCAATTGATACCGGGCTTATTCATTCTGCCATTTGTGCTGTTTTCTGCCAGCTCGGGCCAGTTAGCCGATAAATATGAAAAAGGCCGGATGGCGCGCAAGGTCAAATTGCTCGAAGTGATCATCATGTCGGTCGCCGCCTATGGCTGGATGCAGCATAATTTGTGGGTCTTGATCGCTGCCGTGGCTGGCATGGGGATTCATTCCACCCTGTTTGGCCCAGTCAAGTATGCCTATTTGCCGCAACATTTAAGTCGCGATGAGCTCATCGGTGGCAATGGTTTGATCGAGATGGGGACCTTCGTCGGCATTTTGCTCGGTGAAATACTCGGCGCGCTGCTGGTCGTGCATCAACCTTGGGGCACCGAGTTGATTGCTTTTGGCGCGATCGGCATTGCGCTCATCGGCTATCTGACCAGTCTGCGCATTCCGTATTCGCCGGCACCGGCACCGGATTTGCAGATGAATTGGAATCCTTGGTCGGAAACGCTGCGAAATTTGGCTTTCAGTAAACAAAATCGCCCAGTATTTCTGTCTTTGCTAGGCAATTCATGGTTTTGGTTTTACGGTGCCATCATTCTGGCGCAATTTCCGCTGTATGCGAAAAATTACCTGCATGGTGATCACGGTGTGTTTGTTTTGTTGCTGGCCATCTTTTCCGTCGGCATCGGTTCCGGTTCCTTGCTGTGTGAAAAATTATCCGGTCGCAAGGTCGAAATTGGTCTGGTGCCCTTCGGTGCGATTGGCTTGACCGTATTCGGTTTGGAACTGTACTTCGCCAGCGTTGCTTATGTGAATACGCACACGGTCGATATGCTGCAATTCATCAGCACCGCCGGTAGTCTGCGTATTTTATTCGACATCCTCTTGCTCGGCGTGTTCGGCGGCTTATACATCGTACCCTTATTTGCGGTAATTCAAACACGTTGCGATCCCCAACATTTGTCGCGCACGATTGCCGGCATGAATATCCTTAATGCTATTTTCATGGTAGTCGCCTCATTAACTGCCTCGGCCTTGCTGGTACGCGGTTACACGATTCCGCAGATTTTTATGTTCACGGCCATCCTCAATGCTTTGGTCGCCTTGTATATTTTCAGTCTGGTGCCAGAATTTTTAATGCGCTTCATTGCCTGGTTACTGATTCACACCGTGTACCGGATCAAGACCGTGCAAACCGAACGCCTGCCGGAAGAGGGCGCGGCGATATTAGTCTGCAATCACGTCAGCTACATGGACGCCATCGTGATCATGGCTTTGAGTCCACGGCCGATTCGCTTCGTCATGGATCATCGCATTTTCAAGATTCCTTTCCTGTCGTGGATTTTCCGCACCGCCAAAGCGATACCGATTGCGCCGGCCAAGGAAGATCAATGGCTGATGGAAAAAGCCTATATCGAGATTGCCCAAGCCCTGCATGAAGGTGAATTGCTGTGTATTTTCCCTGAAGGCAAGCTCACTGCGACTGGTGACATCAATCAGTTCAAAGGCGGTATCATGAAAATCCTTGAACGTTCGCCCGTGCCGGTCTACCCTATGGCTTTACGTGGTTTGTGGGGCAGCTTATTGTCACGCGGCACAGGCAACCCCTTCCAGCGCGCATTCCGGCGCGGACTGTTTTCCAAACTTGAGTTAGTGGTGGCTGAACCGATTGCCGCCGCAGCGGTCACACCCCTGATCTTGCAGCAAAAAGTGGAAGAATTGCGTGGTGACTGGAGGTAGGGATGAAGTTGGTTTGGAATGCAGTACAGGCCGCGCTGTTGAGTGCGCTCACGATAGTGGGCAGCGCGCTGGCAGCGCAGGTTGAACAATTTACGCCACAGGGTACGGTGGCGCAGCTCAATCAGGTCAAGGTTCGGTTTTCTGAACCCATGATTGCCTTTGGCGATAATGCTGCGGCTGCGCCATTCGACATCAATTGCAGTGCAACTGGCAGTGGCCGCTGGCTTGATGAGCGCAACTGGGTCTACGAGTTCAGCCGCGCGCCACAGAGTGGCAAGCCGTGCAGCTTTCAGTTGTCGAGCGCGCTCAAAACCCGCGCCGGCAATGCGCTCGAGGGCCAACGCCGCTTCGTCTTTCAAGCCGCTGCTGCGCGCGTCGAGCGTATCGAGCCGTATGCCGATGCCGAGATTGAAGAAGAACAGGCATTCATCTTGTTTTTCAGTGCCCCGGTCGATGAGGCAAGCTTGCGCGCGCGCGCCTATTGCGAAATCGCCGGCATCCACGAGCGGGTGCCAGTGAAACTCGTGAGCGGCGCGGCGCGCACGGCCTTGCTCAATGAATTTGCCAAAGAGATCAAGCCTGCCAGCGTCGCCACACTGCAATGCCAACAAAGCTTTCCGGCCGATGTCGCAGTCCGTCTGGTCTGGCAAGGTGAGGCCTCCAAGGACAAAGCTGCCCAAGCAGACCAGCGCTTCCCCTACAAGGTGCGCAGCCCTTTCAGTGCGAAATTTTCTTGCCAGCGTGAAAACGCGAATGCCGCTTGCACCCCGGTGCTGCCGCTGCATTTGCTGTTTTCTACCGAGATCCCACGCGCTATAGCGGAAAAAATCGTATTGCGGGCCGGTGATCGTCAGATCAAACCGTTTTTTTACGACAATGAGCGTGTCGCCTGGGTCAGCCGTCTGACTTTCAAAACGCCGCTGCCGGCCAATGCCAGCGTGCGTTTGGAATTGCCAACCGGAATCAAGGACCAGAGTGGCCGGCCGCTCAGCAATGCCGCACAGTTTCCGCTCACGGTAGCGATGGCCGATTACCCGCCCTTGGCAAAATTTCCCGCTTCCCCGTTTGGCATCATTGAACTCAACGGTGGTGCCAGTCTGCCTCTGTCACTGCGTAACGTCGAGCCGGAATTATTGATGCGTAGCGCCGACGGGCGTATCGCTCCCGGTCAGCTTTCCAAACTTAAAGTCGATGACGATGGCGCGATCATCGCTTGGATCAGTAAGCTCAATCGCTACCATGAACGCACGTTGCGCCTGCAAGGGCGCGATGTGGAAACGCGCAGCCTCGGATTGCTGGCGCAAGAAAGCAGCGCACGCACGCTGAAGTTACCTTCGTATGCGGCACAGGCGAGCCGCCCCTTCGAAGTCATCGGTATTCCATTTGACGCGCCCGGTTTCTATGTATTGGAATTGGCCTCACCGAGCTTGGGTGCTGCCTTGTTGGCAAAACCGGCACCGATGTTCGTCCGTACCAGCGCGCTGGTCACTAATCTGGCCGTGCATCTGAAATTGGCGCGGGAAACCGGCATGGTGTGGGTGACGCGCTTGGATAATGCCAAGCCGGTTGCTGATGCGGCTGTGCAATTAAGCGATTGTCGCGGCAATTTGCTATGGAAAGGGCGCTCTGATAGCCGAGGGATTGCCATGCTGCCAGCCGGCTTGGTTGGCGGCTGCGCAGCGGCCGATGGCAAGCCCGACAGCGTGCAGATTCCCGGCTATTTTGTCAGTGCGCGCAAACGCGACGAGCTGGGCCGCGATGATGTCGCCTTTGCCTTGTCATCGTGGAATAATGGCATAGAATCCTTTCGCTTCAATTTGCCGACCGAGCAAATGCCGGCGGCAACGCTGCGCGCGCATACCGTGCTCGATAGAAATTTGTTGCGGGCTGGTGAGACGGTATCGATGAAGCACATGATACGCAGCGAAAGCAGTCGTGGTTTTGAATTTGTTGCAGCAAACAAATTGCCGACGCGCTTACGCATTATTCATCAAGGCAGCAACCAGGAATTTCAATTCCCGCTCACTTGGCGTGCCGGAAATCTGGCCGAAAGCAGCTTTGCCATTCGAGCACAAGCCAAACTTGGACGCTATGAGATCGTACTCGACCGCGACCCTGCCAGTGCTGGGGCGAGCAGTGCTGACAACGGCGGCAGCTATATGACCGGGGCGTTCCGGGTCGAAGAGTTGCGTCTGCCATTGCTGCAAGGCCGCATCGTGCCGCCGGCCGGCGCGCTGATTGCACCTGCGAGCCTGCCCTTGAATGTGCAATTGAATTATCTCAATGGTGGCGGTGCCGCCGGCTTACCGGTGCAAATCACGGCAATGCTGCGTGAACGCAATGTGCACTTTCCTGAGTATGAGAATTTTTCTTTCAGCGTCTTTGATGCGGCAGAAGAGCAGCAAAAAATCATCGCCGATAAAATTTCCGTCACCCTCGACAATAACGGTGCCGGCAAAACCGTGTTGCAAGCCTTGCCCGCACTGACACGCGCCAAGGAAGTGCAAACCGAGATGACTTACGCCGATCCCAATGGCGAGATACAGACCGTCAGCGCGCTCACGCCCTTGTGGCCGGCGGCCGTGGTGGTCGGCATCAAGACCGAAGCCTGGATTGCGGTGAAGCGACAAGCGCGATTCAGCGCGCTCGCCCTCGATACCGCCGGCCGGCCGCAAGCTGGGGTCGCCATGACCGTAGCCGGCACGCTCAAACGCAGCAATTCGCATCGCAAACGCTTGGTCGGAGGTTTTTATGCGTATGAAAATGTGGCAAGCAGCGAGTCTCTGGGCACCCTGTGCAGTGGTAAAACCGACCAGCGCGGCTTATTACTGTGCGACATAGCGCTGAAACAATCGGGCAATATCGAGCTGCTGGCCAGCGCCAAAGATGCCCAAGGGCGTATTTCCACCGCGCAAGCTTCATTTTGGGCCAGCTCCGGCGATGAAATTTGGTTTGATGGCGAAAATCAAGATCGTATCGACGTGATTCCTGAGAAAAAAAGCTATCAAGCCGGTGAGACGGCTAGTTTTCAGGTGCGCATGCCTTTCCGCGCCGCCACCGCCTTGGTCGCAGTCGAGCGCGAAGGGGTCATCGACACCATGGTGCTTGAACTGACGGGCCGCGACCCGACCGTGCGCGTGCCGATCAAGGCTTCCTATGGCCCCAATGTGTTTGTATCGGTATTGGCGGTGCGCGCGCGCTTGCGCGAAGTGCCGTGGTATTCCTTCTTCAAATGGGGTTGGAAAGAGCCGCTGAATTGGTGGCAAGAGTACCGCGAATACCAAGCGCCGACGGCCACCGTCGATCTGGCTAAACCAGCGTTTAAATTCGGTATTGCTGAAATTCGCGTCGGCACCGCAGCTCACGCGCTGGCAGTGCAGGTGAAAGCAGACCGCGCGACCTATCCTATCCGCGCCAAGGCGCAGGTGACGGTCAGCGTTAAATTGCCTGATGGTAAAGCGGCGGCTGGTGCCGAGGTAGCGATTGCCGCCGTCGATGAAGCCTTGCTTGAATTACAGCCCAATGAGAGTTGGGATGTACTGGCCGCCATGATGCAAAGACGCAGTTATGGCGTGGAAACCGCCACGGCGCAGATGCAAGTGATCGGCAAACGTCATTACGGCCGCAAGGCGGTGGCGGCTGGCGGCGGTGGTGGCACGGCACCGACGCGCGAATTGCTCGATACGCTCTTGTTATGGCAAGCGTCAGTGCGTCTTGATGCAAATGGGCAAGCACGCATCGAAGTGCCGCTCAATGATGCGCTGAGCAGTTTCCGCATCGTCGCCGTCGCCACCAGTGGCGCGGCCTTGTTCGGCAGCGGCAGTACCAGTATCCGCGCCACCCAAGATTTGCAAATCGTTTCGGGCTTGCCACCAATGGTGCGTGAGGGCGATCAGTATTCCGCCATGTTTACGCTGCGCAATACCAGCGCACGTGCCATGTCGGTGACCTTGCAGGCGCGCACGGATAGCGCGGCCTTAACGCCGCAACAAGTCGCGCTAGCGGCTGGTGCGAGCAAGGAAGTGGCTTGGCAAGTCAGCGCACCGGCCTTGTCCGGCAGCCAAGAAAGCGTGGCACTGGCCTGGCGCATTGAAGCCAAGGAGCAGGGCGGCAGCGCTGCCGATGCCCTGCAACTCGATCAACAGCTATTGCCGGCCGTGATGCTGAGCGTGCGGCAAGCCAGTTTGCAGCAAATCGATCAAACTTGGTCGCTCGCGGTGCGCCAACCGGAAGGCAGTTTGCCACTGCGTGGCGGCATCGCGGTGTCGTTGTCGCCCTCGCTCAGTAACGGCAGTGCCGCGCTCAAGCGCTATTTCACTCAGTATCCTTACACTTGCTTGGAACAACAAGCCTCGCGTGCCATAGGTTTGCGCGACCCAGTGCTGTGGCAAAAGTTCAGCGCTGCATTGCCAGCGTATCTCGATGGCGATGGCTTGGCGTATTTTTATCCCCCCAATGATCCGGCGCAACGCCAAGGCAGCGACAGCTTGAGCGCCTACCTGCTATCGGTCAGCGATGAATCTGGCTACAGCTTGCCGTCGGCGGCAAAAGAAAAAATGCTCGACGGCTTGAGCGCCTTCGTCGATGGCAAGATCACGCGTGATTTTTGGGCCCCGCGCAAAGATCTTGAGGTGCGCAAACTGGCCGCCTTGGAAGCCTTGTCGCGCTACCGTCCGATCAGCGCACGTCAGCTCGGCTCGGTGCAAGTGACACCGGCGCTGTGGCCGACCAGTGCCTTGCTTGATTGGCTAGCATTACTACAACGCGTACCGACGCTACCGCAACGCGATGGCGCGCTCAAAGAAGCCTTACAGCAGTTGCGCAATCGACTCGATTACCAAGGCACACGCATAGGCTGGAGCAGCGAAAGCAGCGATTACTGGTGGTGGTTGATGAGCAATGCCGATGTCAACAGCAACCGTTTGGTCTTGCTGGCCTTGAATGAACCGAGCTGGCGCGACGAGCTGCCGAAAATCTTTAGCGGGGCCTTGCAACGGCAAGTCAATGGACAATGGCTGACGACCACCGCCAACGTCTGGGGTTTGCTGGCGATGGAAAAGTTTTCCAAAAAATTCGAGGCAAATAAAGTCAGCGGCACGAGCCGTATCACGCTGCGCAGCGGCATTGAGAAAGCCTCGCCCGCGCTGAACGTAAATTGGGCCAGCGCCACACCCACGGCCGGCTTGCTGGCCTGGCCGCCGCAGCCTGGCAGCGATGACCGCTTGCAAGTGCAACATGATGGCGCAGGCAAACCTTGGCTCAGTCTGCAAAGTTTGGCCGCCCAGCCGCTGCGCGCGCCCGTCAGCGCCGGCTATCGCCTCGTCAAGACGGTCACGCCATTGACGCAAAAAATCCCGGGCCGTTACAGCCGTGGCGATACTTTGCGCGTGGTCTTGGCGATTGAGGCGCAGAGTGATATGAGCGCGGTGGTGGTCAGCGATCCGATACCGGCCGGGGCGACTGTGCTTGGCTCCGGCCTGGGGCGTGATTCGGCCTTGGCCGAGCGTCAAACTCGTCCGCCCGAGCAACTGTGGCCCAGCTTTGAAGAACGCAGTTTCTCCGCGTTTCGCAGCTATTACCAATTTATTCCGAAAGGCAAATTCACCATGTCGTACACGATGCGGCTCAATAATGCCGGCCGCTTCCATTTGCCAGCCAGTCGAGTCGAAGCCATGTATGCGCCGGAAATGTTTGCTGAGCTGCCGAATGCGCTGTTGCAGGTAGAGTGATGGCGCGTTCCTATTGGTGCCACCGGGCTTGTTACCCTTTGCTGTTGTGGTTGTTTTGTGGCAGTGCGGCGGCGCTGCCAGGCTTGGCGCAACTGAAAGCCGAGTTTGCCAGCTCGGAAGGAGAGTTATTAGACCGTCATGGCGTCGTGATCCAGCAATTACGCGTCAATATGAACGAGCGCAAATTGCCTTGGGTCAAGCTCGACGAGATCTCTCCAGCCTTGCGCCTGGCCTTGATTAGCTCCGAAGACAAGCAGTTTTACCAACATTCCGGCATCGATTGGCGCGCTGTGGCCGGCGCTGCTTGGGGCAATGTTTGGAATAGCAAAACCCGCGGTGCCTCCACCATCACCATGCAACTGGCCGGTTTGCTCGATGAAAAACTTCGCCGCCGCGCCGGTGGTCGCAGCACCGTACAAAAGATCAACCAAGCCTGGGTCGCCCAATCTTTGGAGCGCAATTGGCGCAAAGATGAAATTTTAGAAGCCTACCTGAACTTGGTGGCGTTTCGCGGCGAATTGGTCGGCGTCCATGCTTTGTCGCGCATCTTGTTCGATAAACATCCTAGCGGACTCGATCAAGTCGAGTCAGCCTTGGCGGTGGCACTGCTGCGCGCACCGAATGCCAGTGTCGCCAACGTCAGTACACGCGCTTGTCGGATCTTACAAGAGCAAGGGCAGGGCAGCATGTGCCTGAACCTTCAAGGCCAAGCAACACTGGCCTTTGCACGCTTGACTGGCCCGGGCTTGAGCAACAGCTTGCCGCCAGCTTTGAACCTGGCTCCGCATCTGGCGCGCCGGCTATTATCGGAGCGCCGCCGCCGCGTGCAATCCACCCTCGACGCCCGCTTACAAGCGTTTGCCGCCGACAGTTTGCGCCGGCAATTGGCAGCCTTGGTGCAGCGCAATGTGGAAGATGGTGCCGTGTTGGTACTCGACAATGCCAGCGGCGAGGTGTTGGCATGGGTAGGTTCGAGCGGCAGCTTGTCTGACGCCCCGCAAGTCGATGCCGTCACCGCCTTACGTCAAGCCGGCTCGACCCTCAAGCCCTTTCTCTACGAATTGGCGCTGGAACGACGCCTGCTGACGGCTGCCTCACTGCTGGATGACCAAGCGCTGAACCTGAGCACCACCAATGGCCTGTATATTCCACAAAATTATGACAAACATTACCAAGGCTTGATCAGCGTGCGGACTGCCTTGGCCGCATCGCTCAACATTCCGGCGGTGCGCACGCTCGTCAGCGTGCAGCCGCAGGTATTCTTCGAACGCTTGCAAGCATTGGGCTTCGGTCTACGCGAATCCGGTGATTTTTACGGTTACAGCTTAGCCTTGGGCAGTGCCGATGTCAGTCTGGCAGCGCTGACCAATGCCTACCGCAGCTTGGCCAATCAAGGGCGCTACAGCGCGCTGCGCGAAGAACTGGCGACCCGCGTCGCACCGGTCGTGCAACGCATGAATCCGGCCGCCAGCTTCATCGTCGCCGATATACTCAGTGACCGCGCTGCTCGGGCGCACACCTTCGGCTTGGAAAACGCCTTGACTACGCGGGTCTGGAGCGCAGTCAAAACCGGCACCTCGAAAGACATGCGCGACAATTGGTGTATTGGTTTCAGCGGTCGGTATACCGTCGGCGTCTGGGTTGGCAATGCCTCGGGGGCACCGATGTGGGATGTCTCGGGCCAGACCGGCGCAGCACCGGTGTGGCAAGAAATTATACACTACCTGCATCGCGGGGCCGCCGCACCGGCCGCGCCGCGCCGGCCGGCCGGGGTAGAGCAAAGAGCGATCAGCTATGCCGATAGCAGCGAAGCACCGCGCAGCGAATATTTTCTCATCGGTACAGGGCAAGACCGCTTGCTAACCGCCGCCTCGGACCAGATCCGTGCAGCGATCAACTACCCGAAAGCCGGCATGGTGGTCGCGCTCGACCCCGATATCCCGGCGCAACGGCAACGCATGCGCTTGCGCGCGCAAAGCTTGCAGCCGGGCATCTTGCTGATCGATGGTAAGCCAATAAAAAGCACCGCCAACATCAAACAACAGGCCGCCGGCATACTCGAAGCAGATTGGTTTCCGTGGCCAGGCCGGCATACTGTGAGCTTGCGCGATCGCAGCGGTAAATTGCTTGATGAAATACAGTTTGAAGTGCGGGGGGCGGTGGAGAAAAAGCCGGCATGAGGGCTTTGACTAACAATTTAACGGATCGTCGCAAAAGCCTGATGGACGCTTTTTTACACCTGAAACACCGTATACCTCGTCATTCCCTTCCCGCATGCTTTTGGCGGAAACCCAGTGTCGTTTTTAGCACTGAAAACAGCATGATTTCTGGCATTTTTTTTAAGCACGAACGCCGCCAGGTTCCCGCGCAAAAGCGCGCTGATCATTACCCACAAGTCAGGTCGATTGCGCATCCACCCAGCCGCCCAATTCGTCATTGCCGCGCAGGCGGCAATCCAGTGGCGCGCATGCGCCTTTTATATCTGTGCTGCTCAGGCGCAGCAGGAGGTGTTCATTGCACAGAAAAAAAAGTGTCCTTGATCGACGTTCCCACCCTGAAGGCACTAAGGTGTCACTGGATTCCTGCCTACGCAGGAATGACGAGGCGAGAGCACGGGGGAATGACATGTCGGCCAGTTGGAGTAATGATACCGACTGAAAACCCTTTTGCGACAGCCTCTTGAGGCCGGGGTAATTGACTCGTTGCTGACACCTGTGATTGAGTTGGTGTTTACATAAAATGGCGAACACGCTCTGCACCAAGGCTATCAGGATCGAATTCGGACTGATGCCGAATACCATCCGCATTTATGCGGCAGCACCATTTAACCTGCGCCCCCCAAGCTTGATTTGAATTCCTTTCAATGATTCCGGTTGCCACCAAATTATCAACATCGCCGTTTTCATCTATGTCATCCATGTACACGTTGACCTCTGCACCCTCGTTAAGCAGTACTGCCTGACCATTTATCGCCATCTTGCTATCATGAGTAGAAAGCAATACGAGATCAGCTTCCGGCATTTCATTAAAATCGACATATAGTGTGGTCATGTGTGAAACTCACTTAAAAGCTACGCAGCGCTGGAGCGACAGGATTTCGTATCGCTGGCGAAAACAAGTTTTCCAGTTGTTGCGGAGTAAGGCCGTCAATTGTTGCATGATTTCTGTTTCCAGCGTGTCCGTCTGCCATTATCCTTCCTCCGGCTGCTCGTATTTTACCTGCTGAAGTCACCCCAACTTGATTGTTCTTGAAAGGCTTTGCCAGCTCCCTAAGGTTTGCTCCAACACGGCTCTGTGCCGATACCCCATTCAAAGTTCCATCGACAGATATTGTTACGCCACTACCTTTAATAAAGCTTTCGGCCGTGCAAGCGCCACCCCGGCAAACAAGAATATCATCATCGATATCCTTTGACGCCTTGATAAGCCGAGCAAGCTCGACCGCATGCTCGACAGTCTGTACAGCTTGTAAAGTCTGCCCCATCCTTGGAACGGGGCCAACAACGCCGAGCGCACTGAGCACCACAGTGGCTGCAGCACATCCGGCACCATTATATGTCGCCACACCCAGCTTGCCCAAGTCGTAGAGCAGAAACGCGACATCGTAGTCTTCTTTCGATACGCCATCGCGATAGCTGAGCGTGCTCACCCTATCCCCAACAGATGTCAGAAATTAAGTCGCTAAAAATTCCAAGTAGCATACTGCAAGCTGCTTACCCAAAAAAATTCTAACGAAATTTAATGAATAGACGTTGATTTTTTTAAAAAAAATCAAAAAATCACTATTTCTGCAGGTGTTGTCGGCCGAATGCACGAGCATTTTTATGCTGTGCCTCCTTAAGAGGCTGTGGCAAAAGCCTGGCGGACGCTGTTTACACCTGAAACACCGCATGCCACCTTGTGAAAATTTTTCATCCAAAAGAAGAGATGCTTGAAACGGATCAGTTACAATATTGACATGGGTATGATGTCAAAACGAACAACGCTGTATATCTGGATCGCATGTTTCGCCATGCTGTTCAATCTGCTCGCGCCTTCTCTCTCCCATGCCTTCTTTGCAGCCGATGGCAAGGCTAGCTGGGTAGAAGTTTGTAGCCTGAAAGGATCAAAGTTTGTATCGGTAGCGCAAGATACGTCCGGCAATTCTGGTCAGGACAATGTCTTACATCATATGGAACACTGCGCGTTTTGTGCGAGCCATGCCGGTGCGTTTGTCATACCATCAAACAGTTCAACACTGTTTTCCGTCATTGGCGGGCATGATCTGTTTCCGCCCCTGTTTTATCAGTCTCCATCCCCCTTATTTTCTTGGTCCGAGGCGAATCCGCGCGGCCCACCGTCCATCACCTGATTAGTCACTGAGCCAAGGTCAGAGCACTCTTCTGCCTGTCCGCGCTCGTTTTTGTCGATCCGACTCTGGGTCGGCATAGCCTTTTTTCAGGAATATCCATGTCCAGTACCATTCACATCAGCACACCTGCAATTCGTTGCAATACTGCCTTATCACCGTTTACTCTGGCAATTGCCGGCGTATTCAGCCTTGCCTACAGCTTGCCTGTAATGGCGCAAGCCGACGTCAGCGGCGACTCCTCACTGACTATCGGTCGCATCGAAATCAGCGGAAAAAGAACCGGCCCGTTGGCAAGCAGCAGCGTGCTCAGTTCAGTCGACATTTTGGGTGCAGACCTGTTACGTGATCAGCAAGTCAACAGTGCCTGGGAATTATTTTCTCGCGCGCCTGGAGTGATGCTTACTCCATTCAGACAAGGTAATGAATCCGGTAAGCTATCGTTCCGCGGCTTCAACGGCGAAGGCGAAGTGAATGCGGTCAAGTTACTCATCGATGGCATCCCTGGCAACGATAACGCCGGTGGCATGCCCCTCATCGGCGCTATTCTGCCCCTAGAAATCGAAAAAATCGAAATAGTACGTGGTACCAACGATCCCCGGTATGGCTTGCATAATATTGCCGGTAACGCCAATATCATCACCCGTACCGGCGGTAATTACGGCGAGGCACGAGTTAGCTACGGCAGCTTCGATACCGAGCAAATCCAAATTGTCAAAGGCATAGAAGAGGGTAATTGGTCGCAAAATTATACCTTCGGTTACCAGAGCGTCGGCGGCTATCGGGAGCATTCTCGTAGCGATAACTTCACACTCGCCGGCAAGTGGTTTTACACCAGCGACGATGGCCGTGTTCGCTTCGGTCTCAGTGTACGGCATGCAGAGGCTAAAGCGCAGGAAGCAGGCTACCTGACTGCCGCCGATGCCCGAAATAATCCGACCAACTCCGACACCTATGCCCAATCAGATGGCGGCAATCGCCAGCTCAACCAGATCAGCCTGCATCTCGACAGCGAACTCAGTGCGCAGTTGTCGGTATCGGCCAAGGCATACCTGAACACGATACAAGATCAGCGCTGGCTGCGTTACTCGACCACGACGTCGCAACAGGAGCGCGTCATTGATGAAACGCATTACGGCGCGCTCAGCTCGCTGACCTACCGGCCGCAATTGGCAGCCTTGCAATGGCTAAAAGACTTTTCGATACAAGGCGGTGTCAGTGCTGAGCACCAAAATGATTTCAGTCCACGCTATAACACTGTCAAGCAAGTCGCCGTCAGCACCACGCGTGATCATCACTTCACATTCGATACCGTTGGGACATATTTACAGGCCGTGATCAAGCCGCTAGACTCGCTGAAAATTATCCCGGGCTTTCGAGTCGACAAAATCAGTGGCAGTTTTTCTGATCCGTCAAAAGGTGTGTTTTATCCGATTCAGGATTATGGTTTGATCAAACAGCCGAAGTTCAGTATCGTCTACGCCGCTTCGCCGCTCGCCAGCCTTTATGCCAATTGGGGCCGCAGCTTCCAAGTCGGCGCTGGCGCAGCTGCGTACCAATCCACTGCCAACCCCCTCCGTCCGTCCATCAATGATGGCTGGGAGACCGGTCTCAAGCTGACGCCGGCTGAGTGGATCGATGCTCGCCTTGCAGTGTGGGAGCAGCGCGCCTCGGACGAAGTCAAGCGTCGCCTCAATGACCCCACCGGCAGTTCGGAAAACGTTGGCAAAACACTACGCCAGGGTGTCGATCTGCAAGTCAATCTGCGTCCAGATAAACGCGCCAACATCTGGTTGGCTTATTCGCTGCAACGCTCGAAAATTGTCCAACCTGATCCAAGCGCACCGGCCACGATTAACAAGGAAATCGATCATGTGCCGCATCGCGTCTTTACGGCTGGTGCCGATTTCCAAGCCACGCCAGACTTGAAACTGTCGGCCTGGGGCAATGGCCAGGACGGCTACTACCTGACTACCGCGAATACCGGCAGCAAGTTTGGCGGCTACGTATTGCTCAATGCCAGCGCAAGCTATCAAATTTCGCCTGCCGTCGCTTTGGAACTGCAACTGAAAAACCTGGCCAATCGGTATTATGAATACGTTTGGATCAATGATCAGACGCGTCACTCACCAGGTGATGGTCGCGCCGTCTACCTGTCGGCCAACGTGACATTCTAGGAATCTGCCGGAGCGGGCCTGTTCATGGTCCGCTTCTTTTATACTCAACCGGATATTTTATGAGCATAAGCGTAAGGGCACCTCGCCCGGCCGACTGGTATCGCGCCGTCTGGCGCTGGCATTTCTATGCCGGCCTGCTGGTTCTACCTTTTTTGATCCTGCTGGCCGTCACCGGCGCGATCTATCTGTTTCGCAGCGAAATCGAGCAGATTATTTATCGCGATTTGAAAAGCGTCGCGGTCAGTACGCAGGCAGCGCTACCGCACCAGCGCCTTGCGACCATTGCGCTGGCTGCGTATCCGGGCACCCTGTTCAAATACGTACCGCCTGCACTTGCCAGCAACGCCGCCGAAGCCACGATCAAAACCGTAGCTGGCGAGAATCTGGCAATCTATATCGATCCATATCGCGGCACAATACTGGGGTGCCTACCCGAAAAAGGCGGCGTGCTCTGGACCCTGCGGCACCTGCATAGCCTGGCTTATTTTGGCCCGGTGGCCAACGCGCTCATTGAAGTCGCCGCTGGCTGGAGCATCTTATTGGTACTCAGCGGAATTTTCCTCTGGTGGCCACGTGGCCGGCGTGGCGGCGTCGTGACAGTGCGCAGACGCACCCTCTGGCGCGACCTGCATGCCGTTACCGGTATCTTCGTGGCGTTCTTCATCGTCTTCCTTGCCGTCACTGGGATGCCATGGTCGCTGGTCTGGGGCAAGACGGTCAATCAATGGGCTAATGGCAACAACTTCGGTTACCCAGAGGGTGTGCGTGTCAGTGTGCCGATGTCCGATGAGCACCTCGACCACCTGGCACCTACCAGTTGGTCGCTCAAACAAGCGCAAGTGCCATTCCAGCCGCCCCATCATGTGGCTAAGGCGATGACGCTGGACCAAGCCGTCGTCCGCTTCGATGCGCTTGGCCTTAGTCGCGGTTACGCCATCAATCCGCCGCTTAGCGCATCGGCGGTCTACACCGGCTCGGTGTATCCGAATGATCTGTTGCGCCAACGCGTGATTCATCTCGACCAGTATTCCGGCAAGGCTCTGCTTGACATGCGTTATGCCGATTACGGACCTCTGGGTAAAGCGCTGGAATGGGGTATCAATGTGCATCTAGGCCAGCAATTTGGGCTTGCCAACCAGTTGGTGCTACTGGTGGCGTGCATCGCGATCGTTATTTTGTGTGTGTCGGCCGCACTGATGTGGTGGCAACGACGACCAGTCCTCGGTCCACCGCCGCTACCGCTCAACCTCGCGGCACAAGGCCTCGTCGTCGCACTGATGGCTATCGGGGGTCTCATTTTTCCGCTGACAGGATTATCGATGCTGGTGATTTGGCTGTTCGATATGCTGCTTGTCAGGAGGCGACGATAGGCTTGAGTCGCGTTATCGATGCAAGAGGGTGTAAATAATTTTGCATAAGCACGATTTAGCCAGTGAAACCGTTGCTTGAATAGGTTGTTGATGATGGAGCGCTTATTGTTCAGCTTGGGCTACTGGCTGTCCATTTTGCGCAGCCACGGCCAGTTCTCGCAGGGCGTATCACAGGCCTATGTACGGGTTGCACCTTGACGTGTACGGCAATTTGCCGTATTGTTTCATCAGGAGGACAAAACCATGCCCACAGCCATCACTACCGCCCGTCTCGAAGCCCGGATCAGTACCGATCTGCATTCGATGCTCAAGCGCGCCGCCGAGCTTCAAGGCCGCACCATGACTGATTTCGTTGTGTCTGCGGTTCAGGACGCCGCGCAGCGCGCCATCGAGCAGGCCGAAGTCATCCGCTTGTCGCTGGCCGATCAGGAGTGCTTTGCACAGGCGCTGCTATCACCGCCGCAACCGGCACCGGCTCTGCAACGCGCCTTCGCTCGGCGCAGCAAGCTCCTGCGCACTAAATGAGCGATGCACCGTTCCGTCTCGCGCCGCTCGATGCCGCACATGACCGCACTGCTTTTCGCAGTGATTCGGAGCAGCTGAATCGTTACCTGAGTGAGCAAGTCACCCAGGACATTCGCCGCCGCGTGGCCGCCTGCTTCGTTGCCGTGGCGGACGGGCAGCGCATTGCGGGCTACTACACCTTGGCGTCGGCAAGCCTGCTGCTGGCCGATCTTCCAGTCAATACCGGCAAGAAGCTGCCGCGCTATCCGACCGTGCCTGCCGTCCGCATGGGCCGTCTGGCCGTCGATCAGGCATTCAAGGGGCAAGGTCTCGGCGGTGCGCTGCTGGCCGATGCGCTTGACCGTGCTGCCAGTTCAGAGATTGCCGCCTTTGCCCTGTTGGTGGATGCCAAGGACGCGGCGGCAGCGGCGTTCTACCGGCATCACGGCTTCATCGTCTTGCCAGACTCACCGCTGACCTTGTTCTTGCCACTAGCAACGGTCCAGCGTTCTTGAAACTCGCCTTTCCTTGAACGACAGGCAATAACCTAGCCAGGACGGAAATTTCTGGGGTTCCGGCTTACACCCCCTGTTACAGACACTCAGAATTTCCTCCTGCTCATCTTGGCTAAGCTTGTTGGCCGGCACAGGACGCTCCGTCAAAGGGCGCGCATCATCAACCACAGCCCCATTCTTCTGCCAGCGATACCAATCATTGAGCGAAATTTCTGCGACCTCGCAAGCTTTAAACAAGCGCGCCCCTTGGTCGCACGCGAGCCGAATCGGCACGATCAATTCCTGCCGGTCGCTCAACGCAGTCATTCGTTCTCGCCCTCGTCCCACAGGGCGCGCAGCTTTTTTTGCAGCACCAATAACGCTGCTGCTTCTGCCAGCGCCTTATTTTTACGGTCTACTTCTCGTTGCAATTCTTTAATTTTTTTCTGATAGGAGTTGGCACAGGGCGTCCTTGCTGACTAGTTTTGTACGCCAGTTATAAAGTGTGGCTTCAGAAATACCTTCCTGCTTCGACATGCTGACAATGGAAGGGGCATCCGGGGCCAACAGCATGATTTTGGCGGGAATCCGGTGTCGCTTTCAGATAATTTCGGGTATTTTCAGTTAAGCACGAACGCCGCTGGATTCCTGCCAAAAGCGCGCAGGAATGACGTGTCTGCCGCTTGGGGTCATGGGGCATCGACAGGTCCGAAGTCCTGTCGATGCCCATCATTGTTCTCTACCTGTTCGATTCACTGCAGTCGGCCTACTCAGTGCGCTCCACCCGCATCGACAGGCATCGCCGATTTTTTCGGTTTGGTCAGCCATACCATACCGATGAGACCAAGGAACATGAAGGCGGCCATGTAAAAAATATCGGTGGCGGCCATGGTGCTGGCTTGTACGCTGATCGTGCGCTCGATCACGCCATAGGCAGCGCTGTCGGGCAGGCCGAGTTGGCCCAGATTGCGCACACTCTCGAGAAAAGCCGGGTAGGCGCTGCCGGTATGTTCGGTCATTTGTGCATGGTGCAGGGTGCTGCGACTGTCCCATAAGGTGGTCATGATCGAGGCACCCATGCCACCGCACATGATACGCACGAAGTTGGACAAGCCCGATGCGGCTGGGATTTTATCCGGGCGCAAGCCCGATAAAATGATCGAGGTCAAAGGGATGAAGAACATCGACATGGCCGCGCCTTGAATCAAGGTCGGTATCAAGAGGCTGATGGTATCGACATCGGTGGTAAAGCGCGCGCGCATGAAAAACACGACAGAAAATAATAAGAAGGCTACCGAAGCAACTTTCCGTGCATCAACTTTGGGTAACAGCTTGCCAATCACCGGCGAGAGCAAAATCGCAAAAATACCGACTGGTGCCATGACTTTACCGGCTTCGGTGGCCGTGTACGATAATTGTGTTTGCAACCACAGTGGCATGATCACCAAACTGCCGAAAAACAAGCCATAACCGATGGAAATCGCTAATACGCCAGCCGAGAAGTTACGCCCTTTGAACAGCGATAAATCGACCACCGGATGCTTGTGACCATTTTCCCAGACGATGAAATACAGCAAGCCTACCGCGGCAATCACGGTCAGTAACACGATTTCACCGGAATTGAACCAATCGAGTTCCTTGCCCTTGTCGAGCATGATCTGTAAGGCACCGACCCACACTACCAGCAAGAACAAACCGACCTTATCGATGGGGACAACTTTGATGACCGATTCGCGGGTGTGATAAATCGACCAAGTGGCCCAGGCCGTAAATAAACCAACCGGGATATTGATGTAAAAAATCCACGGCCACGAGTAATTATCGGAAATCCAGCCGCCCAATAAGGGGCCCATGATCGGCGCGACTAAGGTAGTCATCCCCCATAGTGCCAGCGCCATCGAGCTTTTTGAGGATGGGTAACTGCCTAATAACAGTGACTGCGACAGCGGTATCATCGGTCCGGCTACCGCACCTTGTAAGATGCGGGCGGCGATCAGGGTTTCGATGTTCGGTGCCATGCCGCATAGCCATGAAGAAAACACGAACAACAAAATCGAGCTCATGAACAGCTTGACCTGGCCGAACCGGCTGGTTAACCAACCGGTCAGCGGCACCGAAATCGCATTGGCCACGGCAAACGAGGTGATTACCCAAGTTCCTTGCTGCGGCGAGACACCCAGATTGCCCGAGATGGCAGGAATCGAGACATTGGCAATCGACGAGTCGAGCACGTTCATGAACGTCGCCAGCGATAAGACCAAGGTCCCGATCGCCAGTTGCGTTCCTTTCAGCGGTGCGTGGGGTGCGTGTGCAGCGGTGCTCATTATTTTGTCCGGGTGGCCGGTGCCATATTGGCAGCGATGATCGCGGCGATCTTTTGATCCGCTGCCAAGCTGCTCTGCTCAAATACTTTGGTTTCGTAGCGCGGGGCAGAATTGGCAGCAGTTACCGGCACGCCGTTTTGCTGTGAAATATCAACCTGAACTTGCATTGACACCCCTATGCGCAGCGGATGATCAGCCAATTCTTTCGGGTCCAAGGAAATACGCACTGGTACCCGCTGCACCACCTTGATCCAGTTGCCGCTGGCGTTTTGCGCTGGCAATAAAGCAAAGGCCGAACCGGTTCCGGCCGACATGCCCAACAGCTTGCCATGGAATTCCACATCGCTGCCGTATATATCGGAATGCAACAGCACATCTTGACCGATGCGCATGTGGGCTAATTGGCCTTCCTTGAAATTGGCATCCACCCAGAGCGAATTGAGCGCCACGATGGACAGCAGAGGGCTGCCGGCCGCCACGCGTTGGCCTACTTGTACCGAACGCTTGGCGATATAGCCGCTCAAGGGTGCCGGTATGGTGGCACGGCTGTAGCTGAGCAAGGTTTCGCGTACTTTAGCGGCCGCGCGCAAGACGTTAGGATGCTGGGCGACTGAAGTATTTTCTGTCAAAGCATGGTTGGAAGCCAATTGTTCACGCGTGGCGATCAAGGCTGCTTCGGCGGTTTTCAAGGCATTGCGGGCATGTTCAAGTTCTTCGGTCGAAATCGCCCCGGAACTGAGCAATTGGGCGCGCCGCGCCAGATCGGCCTTGGCACGTTCGACATCGCTGCTGCGCAAATCGATATTGGCTTGCAAAGAAGCATTGTTGGCGAACAGGACTTTGACTTCACGCACGGTTTGTGCGAGTTGTGCTTCAGCTTGGTCGAGAGCCACGCTGGCGTCGGTTTTATCGAATTCGATCAGCGGCTTGCCGGCTTGCACCATTTCAGTGTCATCGGCATGGATGGCCAGTACGGTACCGGCCACTTGCGGTGTAATTTGCACCACGTTGCCGGCGGCGTAGGCATCATCGGTATGTTCATAATGGCTGCCGACCAGCGTCCACCAAACAATATAGGCGGCAATGCCAAGCGCGACCACGGTGGTAATGGCGATGAGCAAGCCGCGTCGTTTGCTGGTGTCTGGCGTCGCCTCTACGGCTGCAGGGGTCGATGGGGTTGGATTTTGAGTTGGGGCGTTCATAACGCTGCCTTCGAGTTGTTGGATACGGAAAGAGGGGAGTGCGGCGGGGTGGCATGGTGCGCTTGACTGTCATAGCCACCGCCGAGTGCCTTGATCAGGTTGATTTGGCTTTCCGCTTGGCGGAACACCAAATCCATGGTTTGTTTTTGCTGGCTGAGTAACAGACTTTCGGCGCTCAGTACTGGCAATAAATTAGCCGTTCCAGCTTGCTGGCGTTGGCGTGCCAAGTTCAAACTGCGTTGCGCGGCATCGGTCGCCGACTGTTGCTGGGCGATTTGGGCACTGCTGCCGGCCATCATTTGAACTTGATCCGCCACTTCATGCAGGGCATCGGTGAGGCTTTGATTGTAGGTGGCGACGGCGACGTCATACGCGGCTACGCGGGTTTTCAATTGCGCGCGCAAGCGGCCGCCTTCAAACAGCGGCAGATGTATCGATGGGCCGACTCCGACGATCAAGCTGCCGCTCTTGAAAAATTGATCGACGCCGATACTCGACAAACCGGCAAAGCCAACCAAGTTCACATTCGGATAAAACTGTGTTGTTGCCGCATCGATGTCACCTTGGTTCGCCTCGACGCGCCAGCGTGCTGCCACGATGTCGGGACGGCGACTGATTAATTCCAAAGGCAAACTTGCTGGCACGCCAATGTGCTGCGCACCATCAAATTTTGGTCGTGCTATGGCACTGCCACGTTCCGGTGAAGCGCCGAGCAGGGCGGCGAGTTGATTGCGGCTCAGTGCGATGGCTTCATCCCAAGCGGAAATGTCCTTATTCAAGGCCGCCACTTGCAAGACGCCTTGTTGGATGTCGGATTGGGTATCGAGTCCGGCGTGTACACGTTGGGCAATCAGGGCATCAAATTTTTCCCGTACCAGTCTTTGCTGCAGGCTCATTTCACGCTGCGCATACTGTCTGGCCAATTGTAACCAACTGCGTGCGACGGCATTACTGAGCATCAGACGTACGCTTTGTTGCTCTGCCTCGGCGACTTGGGCTTGGGATAAAGCCGTGCGCATTTCAGCACTGTGCTTGCCCCAGAAATCGAGATCATACGTAATACTGACGGCCAACTCGTTATCTGAATAATAGTTGCCTGCCAATGGAGGCGGGATTAAGCCATGTTCGGAATACCGCTGATAGGTATTTTCGAAGGAAGCATTGACACTCGGCAACGTGGCCGAGCGGCTGATGGCGATCGCGGCACGGGCCGCATCGATACGGGCCGCGGCGGCTTGCAAGCTGGGGTTGCCGGCCAGTGCAGCGGCGATCAATTCTTGTAATTCTGCGCCGCCGATCGCGCCGGCCCAATCACTGTTGGGCCAGTTCGCTTGGGCCGTGCCGTACAGGGCGTCGCTGCGACTGTCGGGCAGGGTGTGAAGCTGAGCATGACTTTCTATGCCACTGTGGCTGACACAGCCAGCCAGCATGGCGCTGGCGGCCAAGATCAGCGCCATGCCTGAGCGGTGGCGAATAAATTGTTTGGGGTTGAGGGTCATGAGGGTAGCCATGTAAGGTAGGAAACGTGCTTTTTTATTGATTGTCATGGCAAGTATTGCTATGAGCTTCGAGTATCGGGCGGTTGGCAAGTAACTTCCTCAAAAGGAACTTCAAAAACTCGATTTCTTCTTGTTGAAAACCAGTGAAACTGATGTCGAGGACTTCGCGATAAATGGCCGGCAATTGTTGTGCGATTGCGTGGCCACTCGGGGTCAGTTGCAAGGCATATAAGCGTTTGTCATCGAGATCAGCGATGCGCTCCAATAAACCTTTGGCAACCAGTTTGTCGATTGTGCGTTTCATGGCCGCCGAATCGATGAACAGATCGCGCGATAATTCAGCCGCAGTACGACACTTGCCCATCCAGAGCATCATAAAAATACTACTCTGCGCATGGGTAATATCGAGCTCGCGCAAAGATTCATCGACCCCGCGCGAAATCATGGTGCGCGCGCGCGCCAGCAAATAGCCGACGCTGTCTTCGACTTTGGTGACGGAAAATTCAAGAGCGGGTGGATTCATGAGATGGGATAATCGTTGCCTAGGCAAGATTCTACAACAAAATAAAATCTTTTGCTGCAGATCAAAATCAAGCGATTAAGCAGTCGCTGAGAATACCCGGCGTTTAATGCAGACCAACAGCAGGCCTCGCCTTGGCAAGGAAATCCTTGCCATCTTGACGCTCCAGCCGACCTGCCAGCGTTGTCAGAGCCAGCGCAACGAGTACCACCATTGCGCCTATCCATGGGGTTGCCATCAAGCCAAGATGCTCGACAACCACACCGCCGCCCCAAGCACCGCCAGCAATACCGATATTAAAGGCGGCGATATTCAAGCCCGATGCCACATCAATGGCTTGCGGCGCATCTCGCTCTGCCCGCTGCACAACATACACTTGCAATCCCGGTACGTTGCCGAACGCTACTGCACCCCATACCAATACCGTCGCCAAAGCCAGCCATGTATTCGGCGCGGTAAAGGTGAACGCAAACAATACCAACGCCAAGCAGAGAAGCACGATCTGCAAGGCAGGAATCGGGCCTTTTTTGTCCGCCAACTTGCCGCCCCAAATATTGCCGATAGCGACCGACACGCCATACACCAACATGACCAGACTAACGCTGGAAGCGGAGAAGCCAGATACTTCCTACAAGATCGGTGCCAGGTAAGTAAAGGGGGTTGTAAGCCGGAACCGCCGAAATTTCCGTCAACTCATCTAACCCCTGCCACAAGGGCATCTAGGTCAATCACCTTGCGGTCACTCTGAAAGATTTAATTCTTTACCAATCCCAACCCCTGCAACGAAGTCGGGATCGTGAGAGACCAATAGCAGAGTGCCTGGGTAGTCCGCCAGGACCTGAGTGAGCAACTGACGCGAGGGGTGATCCAGATGATTGTCCGGTTCATCGAGCAGCAGCAGGTCGGGCAGTTGCGCCAGTACCATCAGCAGACCCAGTTTTAACCTCTCCCCCCCACTCAGACCATGACAAGGCGTCAGAGCGCGATCGCCGCGCAGGGCTATGCCCGCCAGCCGTGTTCTCGCATCACTCTCGGCCAGTGTCGGAGCCACTGTCAACAGGTTGGCAAGCGGGCTGAGATCCCGCGCAATCAGGCTGAGCCCCTGATCGAGGCAAGCCATCTTGCCATTGATGCGAAAGCTGCCCGTCTCGGGCTCCAGCACCCCGCGCAACATCTGCAGCAGACTCGATTTGCCGCAGCCATTGCGACCGCCGATCAAACAGCGCTCACCCCGTTGCAGCACCAGATCAACCCGCTGGCCATGCCAGCGCACGTGAGACGCAGCCGTAATCACCAGCGGCTGGGCAGCCCCCTTGCGCTCGATCTCCTCCGGCCACTGCATGATGAGCGGCTGCACCGCCGCCAGCGCGGCTGCCGCCTCGGTGCGGGCCTCCACTTGCGCACTGTGGCCCCGCTCGTGGCGGTCCAGCACTCTGCCAAGGGATTTGCCTGCCTGTTCCGCCTTGAAATCAAGCAGGATTTTGGCTTGGGAGCCGCGCTCACGCCGCCCCTGACTGGCTCGTCTGGCCGCCTGTTCACGCACTTTTTGCAAGCTGCGCGCCGCCGCCTTTTCGCTTCGCACCGCTTGCGCCAAACTGGTGCTGCGGGCAGCCTGTACCTCGGCCTGCTGCGCCAGAAACTCGTCAAACGAGAGGCGGGCACTCTGCAACCCCTGCTCGCTCAGCTCCAGAATCTGACTGGTTTGATTGAGCAGGCGTCGGTCGTGGCTCACCAGCAGGTAACCTCCGCGATGTCTGGCCAGTTGCTGGCTTAGCCAGTCGATGCCAGAGGCATCGAGGTGGTTGTCTGGCTCATCAAGCAACAGAAAGTGAGCCGGCCTCGCAAACAGCGCCAGCAGGCGCAAACGGGTGAGCTGGCCACCGCTTAGGGTGCTGACCGGGACATGGGGATCGAGTCTGAGGCCTGCTTCTGCCAGCAGGTCGGCAAGATCGCTGCGCAGGTTCCAGCGATCAGCCAGCAACTCGAAATCGCAGGGCGCAGCTCCCCTGCTCGATGCGCTCAAGGGCCCGTAGCGGCTCGCCCCAGCCGATAAGGTCGGCCACGCTGGCTGCGCAATCATGATCTTGAGCCGGTGCAAACTGGGACAACCAGCTGATGGGGGTCAACCACTCGATCTTGCCAGAATCCGCGCGGCGCTGGCCCGCCAGCAGTTCCAGCAGCAGGCTCTTGCCGATGCCGTTACGGCCGATCAGGGTGCAGCCCGCAGCGGGCAAAGTGAAGGTAAAGGGCACCGTACAGGCGCCGAAGGGCAGCTGCAAAGTGTTGATATGACATGCGATATGGGTCATCTGAACTCCTGTAGGCCAATGCGGAAGCCGCAGGCCAAGAGCTAAACAAATGACAGGGACACGTGTCCACAAGTGGGAAAACAGCAGAGGAATCAGCATCAACCTGTCACGGTGAGACGCACCCGCTTCTCCCTGGCGGGAGAAGAATCAAAAGTGGGGTGCGGACAGGTTAAATGCGCATCGGCGAAATACTCTTTACTGATGAAAATAAAATCATACTTCAGATAGTAAAAAATGCCAAATGTTCCGGTATCACTCACTTGCATGTTGTATCAATAAATCAAGTGTCAGTCTGGGCTATGCCCTATCCTGATGTCAGGCTATCATCCTAAAATCGTCAGAATAGGATCATATTCTATATTTATTGACATATCCAATCAAAGGTAATAGAGTTCTACCTGACATTATCGAGTGCGGAAGGCAATGTGATGGGCGAACTTGTAATTTATCAACCGGACGATGGATCTAAAGTTTCGGTAAGGCTGGAAGGAAACACCATCTGGCTTACTCAGAGGCAACTCTCAGATATGTTAGAGACCTCAACCGATAACATTGGCTTGCATCTCAAAAACATTTATGCCAGCGGCGAACTGGTGGAGACAGCAACTACCGAGGATTTCTCGGTAGTTCAACAAGAGGGGCAACGCCCTGTTTCCAGAAGGACAAAGCATTACAACCTCGACGCCATCATTTCCGTCGGGTATCGCGTGAACTCCAAACGCGGCACACAATTTCGCCAATGGGCAACAGGCGTTCTACGCGACCATTTGATGCAAGGCTGGACGCTGGATCGCGCCCGCTTCCAACATAACGCTGCCGAACTGGAAGCGGCGCTGACGCTTGTTAGGAAGACCGCACAATCGCCCGACATGATTGCTGATACCGGGCGAGGGTTGGTCGAGATCGTTAGCCGCTATACCCAAACTTTCTTACTGTTGCAACGCTACGATGAAGGATTATTGACCGAACCCAACGGAACGGAGGGCGGTGTCATGCCGTCGCTCGATGAGGCAAGACAGTCTATCGCCAGCTTGAAAGCCGATCTCATGTTCCGTGGCGAGGCCAGCAACCTTTTTGGACTTGAACGTGGCGATGCGCTCGCGGCCATTCTCGGCAATCTCGATCAATCCATCTTCGGCGAACCTGCTTATCCGACCATCGAGGGTAAGGCAGCGCATCTCTTGTATTTCATCATCAAGAACCATCCGTTTGCCGATGGTAATAAACGTAACGGCGCGTTCCGGTTCGTCGATTTCCTGAATCGCAACAACGCACTGATGCGGGACGGGCAGCCAGTTATCAACGACATTGGGCTTGCGGCATTGGCATTGCTGGTAGCGGAATCCGCACCAACGCAAAAAAGTACTATGATCCGCTTGATTGAAAACATGCTGGCCAGTGTGCGGTAATCTAAATGAATGGACAGCGCATTGGATATATCCGGGTCAGCACCTTCGATCAGAACCCTGAACGGCAACTGGAGGGCGTCCAGGTTGACCGCTCCTTCACCGACAAGGCATCAGGCAAAGATGTCAAGCGCCCGCAATTGGAAGCTTTGATGAGCTTCGCCCGCGCTGGCGACACCGTGGTGGTGCATAGCATGGATCGCCTGGCGCGCAATCTCGACGATTTACGCCGCATCGTGCAAACGCTGACTCAACGCGGTGTGCATATCGAATTCGTCAAGGAGCATCTAAGTTTCACTGGCGAAGATTCGCCGATGGCGAATCTAATGCTGTCGGTCATGGGAGCATTTGCCGAGTTCGAGCGATCGCTGATCAAAGAACGGCAGCGCGAAGGTATCGCCCTAGCGAAACAGCGTGGTGCTTATCGTGGCCGTAAGAAATCGCTTTCAGATCAGGAAATTGCCGGTCTGAGGCAACGGGTAGATGCTGGTGAAAAGAAAACTAGACTCGCCCGAGAATTTGGCATTAGCAGGGAGACGTTGTATCAATATTTGCGAGCCGCAGAGTAACGTATGCCTATCGCAAAAAGTGAACGATTAACCGTCCTATCTGGGGCCGAGCAGGAAGCAATATATGGACTTCCTGACTTCGACGATGCGCAACGGCTGGAATATCTGGCATTGACTGAATCCGAGCTAGCGATAGCGAGCAGTCGTCCCAGCCTTCATGCCCAAGTTTATTGTGTCTTGCACATCGGATACTTCAAGGCCAAGCACGCCTTTTTCCGCTTCGACTGGGAGGAAGTGGAGGAGGATGTGGCCTTCGTGCTGAGTCGGTATTTCCATGGCGAGACGTTCGAGCGAAAATCGATCACCAAGCATGAGCATTACACTCAGCGCGAGCAGCTTTCTGAGCTATTTTGCTACCAGTCATGGACAACCGACTTCCTCCCTCGGCTTAGGCGACATGTCGCGCAAATCGCGCGACGTGACGTAACACCTGGATTTGTATCGGCCGAGTTGATCGTTTGGCTCAATGAGCACAAGATTATTCGACCCGGCTACACCACATTGCAAGAATTGGTCAGTGAAACGTTGTCTGCCGAGCGTCGCCGACTGGGAAACCTTCTGGCGCAAGGATTAGATGATACGAGCAAAGCAGCACTGACCCAACTTTTGGTGCGCGATGACACGCTGTCGCAACTGGCGGCGCTCAAGCAGGATGCCAAGAATTTCGGCTGGCGTCAAATGGCGCGTGAGCGCGAGAAGCGCACCACGCTAGAACTACTGCACGGGATCGCCAAAGCGCTGCTACCTAAGCTGGACATTTCGCAGCAGAACTTGCGAAATCATGGTGCGCGCGCGCGCCAGCAAATAGCCGACGCTGTCTTCGACTTTGGTGACGGAAAATTCAAGAGCGGGTGGATTCATGAGATGGGATAATCGTTGCCTAGGCAAGATTCTGCAACAAAATAAAATCTTTTGCTGCAGATCAAAATCAAGCGATTAAGCAGTCGCTGAGAATACCCGGCGTTTAATGCAGACCAACAGCAGGCCTCGCCTTGGCAAGGAAATCCTTGCCATCTTGACGCTCCAGCCGACCTGCCAGCGTTGTCAGAGCCAGCGCAACGAGTACCACCATTGCGCCTATCCATGGGGTTGCCATCAAACCAAGATGCTCGACAACCACACCGCCGCCCCAAGCACCGCCAGCAATACCGATATTAAAGGCGGCGATATTCAAGCCCGATGCCACATCAATGGCTTGCGGCGCATCTCGCTCTGCCCGCTGCACAACATACACTTGCAATCCCGGTACGTTGCCGAACGCTACTGCACCCCATACCAATACCGTCGCCAAAGCCAGCCATGTATTCGGCGCGGTAAAGGTGAACGCAAACAATACCAACGCCAAGCAGAGAAACACGATCTGCAAGGCAGGAATCGGGCCTTTTTTGTCCGCCAACTTGCCGCCCCAAATATTGCCGATAGCGACCGACACGCCATACACCAACATGACCAGACTAACGCTGGAAGCGGAGAAGCCAGATACTTCCTGCAAGATCGGTGCCAGGTAAGTAAAGGCGACAAACGAGCCGCCATAACCGAGCGCAGTCATTGCATACACTAAAAGCAGGCGGGGCTGTTTCAGTACCGATAATTGTATCAATAGGGATGCTGGCCGGCTGCCAGGGATATTGTTCGGTATCAGAATCGCGCTACCGATAAACGCAACAATCCCCAGCACGGATACGGCCAGGAAGGTCGACTGCCAGCCAAACGTCTGGCCGATGAAGGTACCGAGTGGCACACCCGTCACCAGCGCGACGGTCAATCCGGTAAACATCAGTGCAATCGCGCTCGCAGCCTTTTCTTTTGGCACTAAGCCGGTGGCAATCGTCGAACCAACCGAGAAAAATACGCCATGCGCTAAACCAGTCAGCACGCGGGCCGCGATCAGGGATTCATAGCCCGGCGCTAGCCATGCGAGTACATTGCCGATAGTAAATAGGGCCATCAAAGCTAGCAGCAAATGCTTGCGCTTTACGCGGCCAGTCAATGCTGTCAATATCGGGGCACCAATGGCAACCCCCACAGCATACAGACTGACTAATAGTCCGGCAGAGGGAACGGAGACGCCAAGGCTGGCAGCAATAGTGGGGATGAGGCCGACAATAACGAATTCTGTCGTCCCGATAGCGAAAGCGCTGAGTGTCAGCGCCCAAAGTGCGAGGGGCATGATTTTTCTTTCTGAGTTGAGTGCTTGAGATCTGGAAGTGTGCGCGTTGCACTGGCAAAGAAAAACCATGTTGACTACAATATACTTTTGACTCGGAATCACTAATGCTCAATATTGATGCGCTGATTGCCTTCGTAGCGGTGATAGATGCCGGCTCCTTTACCGCCGCGGCCGAGCGACTCGGCCAGACACCATCGGGTATCAGTCGCGCCATCGCGCGGCTGGAATCACAGTTAAGCATGGCGCTGATCACGCGCACCACGCGCCGACTCGATCTCACCGAAGAAGGCGAATGGTTGCTGGTGCGCGCACGGAAAGTGTTATCCGATTTGCAGGATACAGAGGAGCAACTGATCGCTCGCCTTTCTCAGCCTGCTGGCTTGGTGCGTGTCAGTGCTGCAACGCCGGTATTGAACCACCTGCTGGCACCCTTGGCAGCGGCGTTTATGGATCGCTACCCGCTCGTGCGGCTCGAACTCATCAGTGGCGAAACGGTGATTGATTTGATCGAAGCCCGGATTGATCTGGCGATTCGTATCGGCCCCTTAGCCGACTCGACTCTGAACGCCAGACGATTGGGAAGCAGTCGCCTGCGTTTGCTGGCATCGCCGGATTACCTGGCGCGCCATGGAACCCCTGCAAATAGCGCTCAGTTGAGCAAGCATAGACTACTCGGCTTTAGCGCGCCTGCTTCACTCAATATATGGCCATTGCCGGATATCAATGGTGCTGGATTTCCAATCCAAACAAACATCGTCGCATCCAGCGGTGAAACTTTGCGTCATTTGAGCCTGGGTGGCGCTGGCATTGTGTGTCTGGCTGAGTTTCTAACCCGTAGCGATGTAGCAAGCGGGCGATTAGTGCCATTGCTGGAAACTGAGTTACTGCCGTGGCACCAACCGGTGTGGACGGTCTTTTACAAGCAGGGCGCACTGGCACCGCGCATTGCTGCCTTAGTTGATTTTTTAGCGCTGGGACTACGCACTGTCTTAGATGACTGAACTGGTATTGTCAGTTAAGGAAGCGCGTGCGGCCATCTCAATCGACGAAAAAAAACGCTGACTAAGCAGCGTTTTTTCATGGTTCAGGCCAATCGGACGATCAACCGGTCTGGTATTACAAAATTTCACTCGCGTGATCAGCCAGACGCGAACGTTCGCCCCGTGCCAAGGTCACGTGGCCGCTATGGGCCCAGCCTTTGAAACGATCGACCACATAGGTCAAACCACTCGATCCTTCCGTCAGATACGGGGTGTCAATCTGGGCGATATTGCCCAAACATACGATCTTCGTGCCAGGGCCGGCCCGCGTTACCAAGGTCTTGACTTGCTTAGGCGTGAGATTCTGCGCTTCGTCGATGATCAGGAATTTATTGACGAAAGTACGGCCGCGCATGAAATTGAGTGACTTGATTTTGATCTTGGAGCGTATCAAATCTTGTGTCGCGGCGCGTCCCCAATCGCCGGCATCGTTGTCGGATTTGTTGAGAACTTCCAAATTGTCATCGAAGGCACCCATCCATGGCGACATTTTTTCTTCTTCCGTGCCAGGCAAGAAACCGATATCTTCGCCGACAGGGACGGTCACACGGGTGACAATGATTTCACTGTAAGTTTTGGTTTCCAACACTTGTGCCAAGCCCGCCGCCAAGGCCAACAAGGTCTTGCCGGTACCGGCTTGACCGAGCAGGGTGACGAAATCGCAGTCCGGATCCATCAGCAAATTGAGGGCAAAATTTTGCTCGCGATTGCGCGAGGTGACGCCCCACACGCTGTGCTTGATGTGACCGTAATCGCGTAAGGTTTGCAGAACGGCAGTTTTGCCATTGATCTGGCGCACCTGACCGTAAAACGAAGCTTCGCCATTATTCGGTTCGAGATAGACAAACTGATTCACCAAGAGCGTAGGAATGACCGGACCGGTGATGCGGTAAAAAGTGGTGCTCAGGCCATTTTTATTTTCTTGCCAAGTTTCTATGCCCTTGCCATGCTTATTCCAGAAATCGGCCGGTAATTGGACGATACCGGTGTACAGCAAATCGGAATCTTCGAGCACATGATCATTGAAGTAATCTTCCGCCGGCAAGCCCATGGCGCGCGCTTTAATGCGCATATTGATATCTTTCGACACCAGTACCACCGGACGGCCCGGGAATTCTGCTTCGAGTGAGCGTACCACGCTCAGTATTTGGTTATCGGCTTTGCCTTGCGGTAAGCCCTGCGGCAATTCAGCGATTTGTAATTTGGTTTGAAAGAACAGGTGGCCGCGCGCGTCTTTGTTACCTAATTTCGATAAGGCGATGCCTTTTTCGATTGCGCCATTATCGATATCGCCCACCAAGGCATCGAGTGAGCGAGAAATCTGGCGCGCATTGCGGGCTACTTCAGACATGCCTTTTTTGTGATCATCAAGCTCTTCGAGCGTGATCATCGGCAAATAAACATCATGCTCTTCGAAACGGAATAAGGATGAAGGATCATGCATGAGCACATTGGTGTCGAGCACAAAGAGCTTGGTCACGCCCGACTTGTCAGCGGCACGACTGGCCACGGACTTGACTGGATTGGCAGCGATTTTTTGCTTGGCGATGGCGGCAATGGCCGGTGCCAGTTTCGCCCGTGGCGGCGCTTCGGCGCGCGCAGGGGCGGCGGCAATCACTGCCGGCGCTGGCGGCGGCGTAATTTTTTTAGCAACCGGCGGTTTGGCTTTCTCTGGCGCGGTGGCCTTCAGTGCCTTGGCGGGCTTGCCAGCAACTGCCTGCGGATAGTCCTTTGGCGACAGCAATGCTGCGGGTTTTGTGGGCATTTTTGGCAATGGCATGAAAACCTCAATATAAAAGTGAGTGCGAAAAAATAAAAAACCGCGCTGGCAAAATCAGCACGGGTGCTGACGCTGCCATAGCGGCTTTGGTAGTGAGGTATGCGGTCGAGTTCAATTCGTCAAAGGGGTGGAGGCGCTCACAAATTCAAGTACTTCATCAACGTGTCCGGCTACTTTCACGCCTCTCCATTCTTTCACCAATTGACCGCTTGCGTCAATGATAAACGTGCTGCGCTCTATCCCGCGAACCTGTTTTCCATACATATTTTTCATTTTCATCACATTGAAAAGATTGCACAGAATTTCTTCGGGATCGGAAATGAGTTCGAACGGCAGCGCCAGTTTGGCTTTGAAGCCTGAGTGCGAGCGCAAGCTGTCTCGGCTGATGCCGAATATAACGGTATTGCGAGCGGAAAATTGCTCGTATAAATCGCGAAAGGCGATGCTCTCGGTGGTGCACCCTGGGGTATTATCCTTGGGGTAAAAATATAAAATAACTTGTTTTCCAGCATAATCGCTGCTGGCAAACGGGTGCTCGCCGGTCATCGCGGCGGAAAACTGCGGTACTTGGCAATTCAGTGCGGAAGGCGCCACTGTGATCTCCTTGGTTAGGGGTGGAGAAATCATTGCAAACAAGCGGCGCTGTCTGTACTCAACACTACACTACAGCACAGCGACCAAGTCTCCGGAACGTCCGGGCAAACTGGCCCATGTCAGCGGCCGTATCGGTAGCTCGGCGGGAGAAATCGTCGCATAGTAGTCCGCCATGGACGCGCAACGATAGCCCTGTTCGTGCCAGCCTGTCAGCAATTGTTCTAATATGGGGGCAAGTTTTTGCCCTTCAAGCTCGGCATGCAGAGTAAACACATGATCGCGACCCTCAGCGGTCAATTTCAATATATGGGCGGCAATATTGGCAAGCGTAATCTCGACGCCATCTATGCTGCGGCCCAATAATTCGTCGAGCGTGGGCAAGGTGGTCGGCATTTGCACGCAGCTGTGCACCTGCGCGCCGACTTGCAAGCGATACGGTCCGGCTGCGGGATCCTGCAGGCTACCGTCTTCGTTGAGCATGGCACGCCCATCGGAGGCATAGGCCATGCCGCAGCGATCGAGCTCAGCAAACGCCGTGGCATTCATTTGCCAGCCAGCTGCGCCATGCGTCGCCGGTGGCTGCCCGAAAATACTGCTGAATTTGGCGTGTGCCTGTTGCATTTGCCCACGCGTCCAAGCAGCATCACGGGTGCGCACGTTGTCTTGCCACACCACATGATCCCAAGTATGGATGCCACACTCAAAACCGGCCGCTTGCACGGCCCGCATCGGCACGGTACAGGCGCCGATGTCGGGTGCCGGCAAGAATACGCCGTACATCAGGGTTTTCACCCCATAGTGTTCGAGCACAGAAGTGCGCGATACCTTCTGGAAAAAACCGGGCCGAAAGGCGCGTCGCAAGGCCCAACCGGTATGGTCTTTACCGAGCGAAAACAAGAAGGTGGCACCGGCTTGATGCTGCTGTAGTATGCGCACCAAGTTCGGTACCCCTTCACGGGTACCACGCCAGGTATCGACGTCGATCTTCAGAACCAGAACAGGCATAGGCGCGCCGCTCAGTCGACCAAGGCGCGTGCTTGCGCAACCTGCGAGCGATAGGCATCAAAAATATTGCGCATCGTATCAGGCATGGTGGTAACTGGCTTCCAACCGAGTTCTTCGCAGGTATTGGTGATTTTCGGGACGCGATTTTGCACGTCTTGATAACCCTTGCCGTAATACGCATCGGAAGTGGTTTCGATCAGAGAAACTTGCTTGGCTGTTTCGGCATATTCCGGATATTCGGCGGCCAAACTGATCATCATGTGGGCCAATTCGCGAATAGAGAAATTATTCAAAGGATTGCCGATGTTGTAAATCTTACCGCTGGCAATACCGTTTTGATTGTCGATGATACGCATGAGCGCATCGATACCATCATCGATATACGTGAACGCGCGTTTCTGCGCGCCACCATCGACCAGCGAAATATTCTCGCCGCGCACGATATGACCGAAGAATTGCGTGACGACGCGCGAGCTGCCTTCTTTTGGCGTGTGGATATTATCCAAGCCAGCACCGATCCAGTTAAATGGGCGGAACAGGGTGAAATTCAAACCTTCCATGCCATAACCCCAGATCACGCGATCCATCAACTGCTTGGCACAGGAATAAATCCAACGTGGTTTGTTGATCGGGCCGCAGATCAATTCCGACGCTTCCGGGTCGAATTCTTCATCATGGCACATACCATAGACTTCGGAAGTCGATGGGAACACCAGATGCTTGCCATATTTGGCAGCTGAACGCACGATAGGCAAATTCGCTTCGAAATCGAGTTCAAATACCCGCAACGGTTGTTTCACATAAGTCGACGGCGTGGCGATGGCCACCAGCGGCAGAATGACGTCACATTTTTTGACGTGGTATTCGACCCATTCTTTATTGATGGTGATGTCACCTTCAAAAAAGTGCATGCGCGGATGGTTGATCATGTCGCCCAAGCGCTCGGTTTGCATGTCCATCCCGTAGACTTCCCAATCGGTGGTTTCGAGTATGCGCTTGGACAAATGGTGACCGATAAAACCGTTCACGCCGAGGATCAGGACTTTTTTCATGGTGAGTTTTTCTTAAGTAAATGTTGATTGCTATCTGGTTTGGAACGGCTGGGCCAAGAACTCAATGTGCCAGTTGCTGCAATTCTGTTGCCGTGACCAGTGCGTCGTCACAGCGTAATGCAATGATTTGGATGGCATGGCCATCACCACAGATGCCGAGGATCACATTATCCACTACATGCAAGCCCATCGGCAAATCTGTTGCTGGCAAATTTGACAAACGTGCTTTTTCAATAATGAAATGCTTGCCAAATTGCTCAAAAAAGGCACCCGGATACGGTGGCGCGACGGCTCGGTGCAAGTTATACACCGCCTGAGCCGGCTGATTCCAGTCTATGCGGCCATCTTCCGGCTTACGTCCGCCGAAATAACTGCCCGCGCTTAACAGGTTAGGGTGCCGCTTAACCGTGCCGGCAATTAATTCGGGCACAGCATGCCATAATGTTTGTTCCGCCGCAACTGTCAGCTTGCCAAAAACTTCGTAGGCTGTGTCGTCGGGCAAAATCGGCACCATCGTTTGAGCAATAATGGCACCAGCATCGGGTTTGGCGGCCATCTCGTGCAGCGTCGCGCCGGTTTCTGTTTCGCCATGCAATACCGCCCAATTCACCGGTACCCGTCCACGGTATTTCGGCAGCAGCGAACCGTGCAAATTAAAGGCGCCGCGCGTAGCTAAGGCTAACAGCGCCGCTGGCAGCATGTGGCGATAGTAAAAACTGAAAATAAACTCGGGCTGCAGTGCCGCAATTTGCTCGTGCACGGCGGGTGTGCTCGGGTCGGCCGGGGCGATACAGGCAATCCCGTGTTCGGCACACAGGGCTGCGACCGAATCGAACCAGATGGTTTCGGCCGGATTATCTTCGTGCGTCACCACCAAACTGATCGTGATACCGCGCGCCAACAAGGTCTTGATACTGCGCACGCCGACATTATGGTAGGCGAACACTACGGCACGGCTTGGGACCGGATCAGATGCTTTGTGGTTCATCAATTTCCTTATCTTGCAAAATCGTTTGTATGACATACCGCGGCCGACCACGTACTTGCTGGTAAATACGGCCGACGTATTCGCCGAGCAGGCCGATGCCGAATAAAATCACGCCCATCAGGAAAAAGGCAATCGCAAACAGGGTGAACAAGCCTTCGGCTTCCGCACCGAAGATGAAACGACGCACCAGCAGCAAGGACACCAGCCCGGCCGATAACAGTGAGAGCACCATTCCCAACATGGAAAACAATTGCAAAGGCATGATGGAGAAACCGGTCATGAGATCGAAGTTCAGCCGTATCAAACTGTAAAACGAATACTTCGATTCGCCGGCCGAACGCTCTTCATGCTCCACCATGATTTCCGTCGGTTTGCGCGCAAACGTGTATGCCAGTGCCGGCACGAAGGTATTGACTTCTCTGCAGTGATTGATCAGATCGATCACATTGCGACCGTAAGCGCGCAGCATATTGCCTTGATCGGTAATCTTGATGCGGGTGATTTTTTCGCGCAAACGGTTCATCGCTTTTGAGGCGTAAGTGCGCCAAGCGCTGTCTTGCCGCTTGCGGCGTATCGAGCCGACGTAATCGTAACCTTCGCGCATTTTGTCAACCAAGGCACCGATTTCTTCCGGTGGATTCTGCAAATCGGCATCGAGCGTGACCATGATATCGCCACGGCTGGCTTCAAATCCAGCCAAGATCGCCATGTGCTGGCCGTAATTGCCGCTGAAAAGTACCACACGGGTGACGTCGGCGCGCACGCGGAATTGGTCGGCTAAAATCAACGCGGTATTGTCGCGACTGCCGTCATTAACGAAAATGACTTCATAACGGACGCCGCGGGCAGCCAGCGCATCGAGGGCCGGATAGAGTCGCGCGAAGAGCTTGGACAAGCCGGCTTCTTCGTTGTAGACGGGAACGATAACGGTGAGTTCGGGTTTCATGGCGGTGCGAGCAATTTTCAAAGAAGGCGCGATTTTACCGCAGACACGACCCGTGTGACATCTGCTTGTGTCATTGAGGGAAATAAAGGTAAGCTCACAATCTGTTTACCTATCCGTTCGGCGATCGGGAACATGCCGTCAGTAAAGCCGCGTTGGCGATACAAAGTAAACAAATGAATCGCGCGATAGTGGTAACCAAGACCGATCTTCACATCGAGCATCTGCTGCATGAATTCGGCACGATTGATACGCTCCGGCAGCACCAGATGAAACATATGCCAGTTGCTGTTGGTGAAATCGGCCACCGGTAATTCGGCAGCGCTCAAGCTTTCGAAGTCGCTGCCGAATTCGTTGAAGTATTGCTGGGCCAATTGCTTGCGTTTGGCATTGAACTCGGCCAGACGCTTCAATTGCCCCAGGCCAATGGCCGCAGCCAAGTCGGGCATATTGTATTTACCACCGAGGACGTCGACATCGATGCCATCGAGACCGCTACGGCTGACGCCTTGCAAGCGGAATTTTTCAGCCAGTTTGGCTTCTTCGGCATTATTCAGAACCAGACAGCCACCTTCGCCGGTCATGATGTTTTTATTGACTTGGAAACTGAACGAAGCAAAATCGCCGAAAGAACCGATGCGCTGACCTTTCCAGCTCGAACCGATCGCTTGGGCGGCATCTTCAATCACGCGCAGATTGTATTTTTTTGCCAAGGCATACAGCTTATCCATATCGCAGGGCAAGCCACACATGTGTACCGGAATGATGGCCTTGGTGCGGCGGGTGATCACGGCTTCGACCCGATCGAGATCGATGTTATGGGTTTTCGGATCGATATCGGCGAACACCGGAGTTGCACCGGTTTCGATGATCACGTTGGCCGTCGCAACCCAAGAATTCGGGGTAGTAATGACTTCATCGCCGACGCCAATGCCAGCGATACGCAGGGCAATTTCCATGGTACAGGTACCGGAATTAAAAGTCCGCACCGGACGGCCGCCGAAATATTCCGACAACTGCGCTTCGAGTGCCTGTACTTTCGGACCGCTGGTCAGCCAGCCCGAACGCAGTACCTCAGCCACGCTGGCGATGGTTTCTTCATCAATGCTTGGTTTGGTAAACGGCAAAAATGCCAGTTGATCGCTCATAGCTGTCCTTTCGAGGGAGCCGGCGCACAGCGCGCCAACCCGGGTTAATAGTGGGTGAGGGTGACAGCAGCTTAGCTTTTAACCAGCAAAGCCACGCCGATAATGATGATGGCAATCGCCAGCATGCGTTGCAAGGACATGATTTCGCCGAGGAAATACCACGCACCGAAGGCATTAACAATATAACCGATAGATAGTAATGGGTAGGCGATGGTGACATCGACGCGCGACAAACCGATGATCCACACCACCACCGAAATGACATAACAAGCCAAGCCACCGATAATCGGCAGCTGCGTCGCCAGTTGCACACCGGTGGCAAACCAATTTTCCGCCGTGAGGTGAATCGCCCCAACGGCATTAGTGCCCTTCTTGAGCAATAACTGGGCGCTGGCATTGAGTAAGATACCGGTCAGGATAAAACCGAAAGTATTGAAATTCATCTTATTTTTCTAAGGGTGAGGGGACAGGGTGGGGCAACGCGATGATCACGCGTTTCGGATCTTCACCGATCACGCGCATAGGCAGGTGCTGAGCTTGAAAGTCAGCATACACATCGTGCCGCAATATGGCGACGGCAGCTGCACCGCGCGCGGCGCGGGCACGCCAGAGCGTAACAAAGTCGGCGCGTCGCGGTATCCACAACTCCGGTTGCTGTTGCAGACCGAATTCCATCTCATCGGCGAATTCTACTAAAATCAAGGTCCGTTGCAAATAAAACGGCAGTGCTTGCTCGTAGCGGCCGACCGCATAGATCGGTGTCGTCGGGTCACGTAACTCGGCTTGCAAGGCGGGTAAATGCGCCGTGCCGGCAATATAGCGGCCCCACGGATCATGGCCGAGAAAAGCCACTTGACCGGCCAGAAAGCCGGACGCGGCCAAGACCACGATGGCCCAATCTTTTGCTGCGCCATCGCGCCGCGCCAGCAATGCCGCCGTCACGCCGCCGACTACAGTCAGTGCACAGGCCGCATACAACCACGGTGCATAGCCGAGATACAGCGGGATTTCATACGCGAGCGTACTGAGGTGAACGGCACGCTTCACCAACACCATTCCGACCAAGCCAAGCACAGCGAACAGCAGCGCGGCCACTTGCACGCTGCGCGCACGCGCGTGCTCGAGATGAAAGGCAATCAGCAAGGCCAGCGCCGGAAAGATAGGCAAAATATAGCCGGGCAATTTGGAACCGGAAACACTGAAAAACAAGAAGAAAAACACCGCCCAGATCAGCAGCATCAAGCGTGGGCGAAAGCCGGTTTGCGCTTCCTGTGCGCCGCGCCATAATCCCTGCAGCAACACGCCCAGCCAAGGCACAATGCCGAGCAACAGGAAGGGAAAGAAATAATACCAAGCCCCACCACGCTTATGCACCGTGCTGGTGAAGCGCTGGAAATGCTCGTGTATGAAAAAGAAATGCGGATGTTCAGGATTTTTCAGTGCGATCAAAATAAACCATGGCGCGGTGAGAGCGAAAAACAGCAGCAAGCCGGCACCGAAGTGCAGCCGCGTCCATAAGCGCCAATCACGCGTCCACAGCGTATAAATGACCAGTACGGCACCGGGCAACACGAAACCGATCAAGCCTTTCGACAGCGTCGCCAGCGCCATCCCAGCCCAGCACACCAACATGGCATTGCGTTGTTCGCGCGCGCTGGCACCGTCGCGCTGAGCCAGCAGCAAGCCGCCCATGCAAAGCGCCAGCATGCCCGACAAACCCATATCGAGTGAATTCACATGCGCCATGCCGGCCCAGTAAAAACTCGAGGCCAATACCAAGGCGGCGATGATGCCTATTCGTCGTGAAAATAATTGACTGCCGCAGTAGGCAACTACGGCCACCCCGAGCAAGCCATTGATACCAGTCCATAGCCGCGCTTGCCACTCACCCAAACCGAAGGCGGCGAAGCTCAAGGCATTCATCCAGTTTTGCAAGGGCGGTTTTTCAAAGTACTTGATGCCATTGAGGCGCAAAGTGATCCAGTCGCCGCTGGCGAGCATTTCACGCGCCATTTCGGCGTAGCGACCCTCATCAGTCGGTACCAAGGTGCGCGCGCCAAGCATGTAAAACCACACTACAGCAAAAAAAAGCGCGATCAGCCACAGCGTCGACGGCGTTTCAAACGGTGAGCGCAGCCTTGCGCGTGGCGCACTCATGCACTCTCCATAATCA